>AYNO01000028.1 GCA_000500915.1 Rhodobacter sp. CACIA14H1 | reverse complement strand
ACGACTATTTTGTGATCACACGGTGAAAAAGTGTGATCACAAGCAGGATTCCGTTAGCGGTATCGGGTGATTCGTGCCGGTGTCGCGCCTTGCTGCATTGGCGTATCGCCTTTGCGCGGCGGGCTAAACGGTTCCTTCACGGCTGCGTGTCCATCCTTTCGCGGCAAGGTTGCGCGGAAGGAGGCGGGCGTGAACGGGCTGGTGAACAGGGCGATCCAGAATTTCCTGCGGGACGGTTGGGGGCCTGCGGTCTGGCAGGATGCGGCGCGGATGGCGGGGGCGCCTGCGGCGGGGTTCGAACCGCTGATGGATTACGATCCGGCCCTGACGGAGCGGCTGGTTTCGGCGGCGGCGGCGCGGTTGGAACGGGATGCGGATTGCCTGCTGGAGGATGTGGGGACGTGGCTCGTGTCCCATCCCGGCGGCCTGCGGCGGCTGCTGCGCTTCGGCGGGCCGGATTTCCGCGAGTTCCTGTTTTCGCTGGAGGATCTGCCCGCGCGGGCGCGGCTGGCGCTGCCGGATCTGGAACTGCCCGCGCTGCGGCTTGAAATGGCGGGGGCGGGGAATTCCGGCTGCGGGTCGGGGCGGGGTTTCCGGGGGCGGCGGCGGTGACGCTGGGCCTGCTGCGGGCGATGGCGGATGACTACGGCGCATTGGCCGTGATCGAGGGCGGGCAGGAAGATGCGGAGGGCGCGGCGGTCGTGACGGTGCGGCTGCTGGAGGATGATTTCGCGGAAGGACGGGCCTTCGCGCTGGGGCGGGCCTGATGGCCTACCGGCTGGAGGCGGCGGCGCTGGCGCGGCTGATGCCGATGCATCTGGCGCTGGACGGGCGGGGGCGGATCACATCGGCGGGCGGGACGCTGGTGCGGGTGTTGGGCGAGGGGCTGGTGGGCGAGGGGTTCTTCGGCCTGTTCGAATTGCGGGGGGCGGCGCGGCCGTCCGTGGCGGAAGTGGCGGCAATGGCGCGGCTGCACCTGACGCGGCGGGGCAGGGCGGATCTTGCCTTTCGCGGGCAGGCGGTGCCGCTGGGGAAGGGGGCGCTGGTCAACCTGTCCTTCGGCATCGGCGTGGTGGAGGCCGTGCAGCGCTTTGGCCTGACGGAGGCGGATTTCGCGCCGACCGACCTGACGGTGGAGCTGCTCTATCTCTACGAGGCCAAGACGGCGGTGCTGGAGGAGTTGCGGGCGCTGAACCTGCGGCTGCATGGCGACAAGGTGGTGGCGGAGGAGCGGGCGGTCACGGATGCGCTGACGGGCCTTGGCAACCGGCGGGCGCTGGAGTCGGCGCTGGCGGGGATGGCAGGGGCCTTTGCGCTGGCCGTGGTCGATCTGGACGGGTTCAAGGCGGTGAATGACGGGCTGGGCCATGCGGCGGGGGATCATGTCCTGTCGGTGGTCGCCCGGCGGCTGGAGGCCGCGTGCCGGACGGGCGATGCCATCGTGCGGACGGGCGGGGACGAATTCGTGATGCTGATGCCCGGCATGGTGAGGGCGGATGCGGCGCTGCGCCGGATGCGGCGGGTGATCGCCCGCCTGTCGGAGCCCATCCCGTGGGAGGGGGCGGTCGCCCGAATCGGTGCCAGTGCGGGCATCGTTCTGGCGGGTGGCGGGGGGGTGCCCCCTGCGGAACGGTTGATGTCGCGTGCGGATGCGGCCCTTTACGCAGCCAAACGCGCAGGTAAGGGGCGGGCTGTCGTCTGGCGGGCAGGCCTTGGCGAGGCGGAGACCGAGGCTTCGGGAGGTGCATAGGGTGGCATCCATGTCCCTTCGGATGGGTCGGGGGCCGACCGGATGCATCCCGAACAGGCGCAGCCCAGACCATCGGGGGATGGCGGCTGCCGTTTGGGAAACTGCCGTCGCAGGGGTGGCGGGATTATCACCACGGTAACGGATGGGTGATGTGATGCCCGTCCCGATCCAGGGAGCCTGCCATGCGTCCGATCCGCCGTCTTGCCGCCGCCTTTGCCGCCACGCTCTGCCTTGCCGGTGCGGCGCAGGCGCTGGATGCGACGGGCGCGGCCTTCCTGCCGATCGAGGGCGCATCGGCCGCGCCGGCGGGGGCGGCGGCGCTGTGCCGGACCTATGACTGGGCCTGCGCCGGCGCGACGCATGACGGGCCGGTGGGCGCGGATGTCCTGAAGGTGGCGGCTGCGATCAACAAATCCGCCAATGCGAAGATCCGTCCCGTGTCGGACATGGAGCAGTATTCCACCGCCGAACGCTGGGCCCTGCCCACGAAGCGCGGCGGGGATTGCGAGGATTACGCGCTGTTCAAGAAGATGAAGCTGGTCGAAGCCGGCGTTTCGCCGGACCGGCTGCTGGTTGCGGCGGTGCTGGACCGGAACCGCAACATCCACGCGGTGCTGGTGCTGCGGACGGATATGGGGGATTTCATCCTCGACAACCTGACGAACCGCGTGCTGCCCTGGAACAAGACGGGCTATGCCTATCTGCGGATGCAGGACCCGCGCCAGCCGTCGCGCTGGGTCGGGACCTATGTGCAGGCCGGTGCCGACCTGTCGAGCTGACGGACTCCTCCCGCACTGCAAGGGCCGTGTCCAACGGGCGCGGCCCTTTTTCCTTTGCGCGGCGGCAACGGGCAAAAGGAAAGGGCGCCCGCGACGGGGCGCCCTTCCGGTCGGTGTTGCGGGCGGTCAGGCCGCCAGATCGTAGCGGTCGGCGTCCATCACCTTGACCCAGGCGGCGATGAAATCGGCCACGAACTTGGCGCGGTTGTCGTCCTGGGCATAGACCTCGGCATAGGCGCGGAGGATGGAGTTGGAGCCGAAGACCAGATCGACGCGGGTCGCGGTGAACTTCGTGGCGCCGGTGGTGCGGTCCACGATGTCATAGAGGTTGCGGCCCTTGGGCACCCATTTGAAGCCCATATCGGTCAGGTTGACGAAGAAGTCGTTCGTCAAGGCGCCCGGGCGGTCGGTGAAGACGCCATGCGCGGTGCCGCCGTGGTTCGCCCCGATGGCCCGCAGGCCGCCAAGCAGGACGGTCATTTCCGGCGCGGTCAGGCCCATGAGCTGGGCGCGGTCGAGGAGCAGTTCCTCGGGCTCGACCGCGTAGTCCTTCTTGACCCAGTTGCGGAAGCCGTCGGCCAGCGGTTCGAGGACCGAGAAGCTGTCGGCATCCGTCTGTTCCGCCGTCGCGTCGCCGCGGCCGGGGGTGAAGGGGACGGTGACGTCATGGCCTGCGGCCTTGGCGGCCTGTTCGATGCCGACATTGCCCGCAAGGACGATCACGTCGGCGATCGAGGCACCCGTCGCCGCGGCGATGGGTTCCAGTACCGACAGGACGCGGGACAGGCGGGCGGGTTCGTTGCCCTCCCAGTCCTTTTGCGGGGCGAGGCGGATGCGGGCACCGTTCGCGCCGCCGCGATAGTCGGACTGGCGGAAGGTGCGGGCGCTGTCCCATGCCGTCGCAACCATGTCGGCGACCGAAAGGCCGGAGGCGGCGATCTTGGCCTTCACTGCCGCCACGTCATAGGAGGCGTTGCCGGCGGGAACCGGGTCTTGCCAGATCAGGTCTTCCTTCGGGACGTCCGGCCCGATGTAGCGGACGCGGGGGCCCATGTCGCGGTGGGTCAGCTTGAACCACGCCCGCGCGAAGGTTTCCGAGAAATAGGCCGGATCCTTGGCGAAGCGTTCCGAGATGGCGCGATAGGCGGGGTCCACCTTCATCGCCATGTCGGCATCGGTCATGATCGGGGTGCGGCGGATCGACGGGTCTTCGACATCGGGGAACTTGTGTTCTTCCTTGATGCCGACGGGTTCGTACTGCCATGCGCCTGCGGGGGACTTCTTCAGCTCCCACTCATAACCCAGCAGCAGGTCGAAATAGCCGTTGTCCCACTGCGTCGGGTTGGTGGTCCATGCGCCTTCGATGCCCGAGGTCACGGTGTTGCGGCCCACGCCACGCGAGACGTGGTTGTTCCAGCCCAGACCCTGCTCCTCGATCTCGGCCCCTTCGGGCGCGGCGCCGAGGTTTTCGGCGCGGCCGTTGCCGTGGGCCTTGCCGACGGTGTGGCCACCGGCGGCGAGTGCCACGGTTTCCTCGTCGTTCATGGCCATGCGGGCGAAGGTTTCACGCACCATCGCGGCGGTGCGCATCGGGTCGGGCTGGCCGTTCACGCCTTCGGGGTTCACGTAGATCAGGCCCATGTGGACCGCCGCCAGCGGGTTTTCCAGCGAGGTGGGGTCGTTCAGATCGGCATAGCGGTTTTCGGACGGGGCGAGCCATTCCTTTTCGGAGCCCCAATAGACGTCCTTTTCCGGTGCCCAGATGTCTTCGCGGCCGAAGGCGAAGCCGTAAGTTTTCAGCCCCATGCTTTCATAGGCCACGGTGCCGGCAAGGATCATCAGGTCGGCCCAGGAGATGCGGTTGCCGTATTTCTTCTTGATCGGCCAGAGCAGGCGGCGGGCCTTGTCGAGGTTGGCGTTGTCCGGCCAGGAGTTCAGGGGGGCGAAGCGGTGGTTGCCGGTGCCCGCGCCGCCGCGCCCGTCGGCCATGCGGTAGGTGCCGGCGGAATGCCAGGCCATGCGGATCATCAACCCGCCGTAATGGCCCCAGTCGGCGGGCCACCAGTCCTGGCTGTCGGTCATCAGGGCGTGGACGTCGCGCTTGATCGCGTCGAAGTCGAGTTTCCTGACTTCCTCGCGGTAGTTGAAGCCCTTGAGCGGGTTCGACTTGGTGTCATGCTGGTGCAGGATGTCGAGGTTCAGCGTCTTAGGCCACCAATCCACCACCGAGGCGCTGACATTGGTCTGGCCGCCATGAACCACGGGGCATTTTCCGACCGCGTTTCCGTCCATCTCGCTTCTCCTATTCCATGAAAATCCGGGAACGGGCCGCGACTCGCCAAGCGTGCGGACCGTTTCGCTGCGAGGGGTCTAGCATCGGCGGGCTATCAGGGTAAGTTGGATTTTCTGATGGACCTGATAAGTTGGACTGATGATTAACCTGACGCTGAAACAGTTGCGCTATTTCGATGCGCTGGCCCGGCACGGCCATTTCGGGAGGGCGGCGGAGGTCTGCGCGATTTCGCAGCCCGCGCTGTCGATGCAGATCCGCGAGATGGAGGAGGTGCTGGGGTCCGACCTGTTCGAGCGGGCGGCGCGGCAGGTGCGGCTGACGGCCTTTGGCGAGGCGATGCTGCCCCGCGTGCGCGACATCCTGCGGTCGGTGGAGGAGCTGGGCGACATGGCGCGGGCGGCGCGGGGGGCGCTGGCGGGGCGGCTGCGGATCGGGGTGATCCCGACGATCGCGCCCTATCTGCTGCCCGCCATCATCGGGCGGCTGACCGAGGGGAACCCGTCGCTGGACCTGCATCTGCGCGAGACGATCACGCCGAAGCTGATTGCCGAATTGCTGGAGGGGCGGCTGGATTGCGCCATCGTCGCGCTGCCGGTGTCGGAGCCCGCGCTGGCCGAGGTGGAACTGTTCGCCGAGGATTTCGTGCTGGTGCGCCCGGGCGCGGATGCGGGCAAGCCGGTGCCCAACCGCGAAATGCTGCGCGAGATGCGGCTTCTGCTGCTGGAAGAGGGGCACTGTTTCCGCGATCAGGCGCTGTCCTTCTGCAATGCGGGCGGGGGGGCGCCGCGCGAATTGCTGGACGGAAGCAGCCTGTCCACGCTGGTGCAGATGGTGGGGGCGGGGATCGGGGTCACGCTGATCCCCGAAATGGCGGTGGGGGTGGAGACGCGGTCGGCCCATGTGTCGGTTGCCCGCTTCGCGGGGGCGCAGCCGTCGCGGCGGATCGGGATGGTGTGGCGGCGGTCGTCGCCGCTGGCGCGGCAGTTGATGCAGGTGGCGGATGTCGTGCGCGCCGTGGGCGCGGCACAGCGTCAGGCGGCGGCGTCGTAGCTGCTGAAGACCGCCGTGCTGCCGTCGCGGCGGATGAGGAGGACGTCATAGGCCTCGCGCTCGGCCTCCGGGCCCATGCCGGGCGAACCGTAGGGCATTCCCGGCACCGTCAGGCCGATGGCATCGGGGCGTTCGGCCAGCAGGCGGGTGATGTCGGCGACGGGTACATGGCCTTCGATCACATAGCCTTCGACATGGGCGGTATGGCAGGAGGCAAGTGCGGGGGTGATCCCGTTGGCGGCCTTGTGGTCCTGCAGGGCGGCGGGGTCTGTCATCTCGACCGTCACGTCAAAGCCTGCCTGTGCGACGATGTCCACCCATGCGCCGCAGCAGCCGCAGTCCGGGTCGCGCAGGACGCGGATCGCGGGCGGCGCGGCGAGGGCGGGGCGCAAGGTGGCGGCGACGGCCAGAAGGGCAAGCGCGGCGCGGCGGGTGAGGGTGGCGGTCATGGCGTGCGTCCTGTGGAATCCGTCTGTCGGGTTGCGCCATGACAGCATGACTCCGCCCCCGTTTCGAGGGGGCGGAGTCGCGGTTCACGACGAGTTGCACGGCAAAGGATTGCGCGGAAAAAAGGCAGGGCCGCCGCAGGTTTCCCCGCGGCGGCCCCCTGTCGCTGTCCCGTGCCGTCACTCGGCCGCTTGCGGGTTCCGGTCGCCGGTCCCGAAGATCAGGTCCATGACGACCTTTGCTTCCTGTGCCTTCAGGCTGCGGCGGGCGCTGGGACCGTAGGCTTCGAAATTGCCGTCCCCGAGCATCGGGAAGAGGTCGAGGATTTCCTGCCGCGTCTCTTCATGCAGGGCGCCCCAGCCCATATGGCCCGGATGGAAGGATTCGGACGGTGCGCCTTCGGCATAGACGATCTCATGCGCGTCGAAGAGCATGTGGTAGTAGGTCACCTCGCCGCCTTCCTGCGGACGGATGGTGCTGTCATTGACCAGCATCCGCGCCGCTGCCAGCACTTCCGGTTCGTCGAAGAGCAGTTCCGCCTGCCAGCCCGAGAGCAGCATCCGGTGCTGCGGGCTGACCAGCAGCCTGCGGAAGTTGCCCAGCGTGCCCGCCTCGATCGCGATGGGGGCAAGCCGGCCCTTCGCCTCGACCGTGGTGTTGCCGATCCAGCGGATGGGCTGGTAGCCGTGGTCCATCGTCAGCACGAGATCGCCGGCGACGAGATCCTCGATCGGACGCTCGCCCTCTGCCGTGGTGATGAGGGTGCCGCAGGTGAAGCAGACGACCCCCGTATTCTCCACGTTCAGGAGCTGCGCATCGACCGTGGCGCCTGCGTTCTGGATGCGCAGGCCTTCGGCGCCCTGGAGGATGCCGTCATCCGCGAGGTCGGCCTTCATCCATGCCAGCGCATTGGTGAAGGTCCGTCCCGGATTGGCCGCGTTCCAGGCGGCGAGGGTCACGTCGTTGTAGAAGCGCGACAGATCGACGAAGTCGTTGTCGGTGTTGGTCGCGCCCTTCGTGCCCTGGATGCCGGTGACGGCGTCGAAGTCGGTGATGATGTCCGCCCCTTCGGAGGCGAACACATCCGGACCCGTCCCGCCCGTCAGGGTGTCGTTGCCCGCGCCGCCGGTCAGGCTGTCGCGGCCTTCGCCACCGATCAGGAGGTCATTGCCCGCGCCGCCCGACAGCGTGTCGTCGTCGAGGCCGCCGTCGATCACGTCATTGCCGGCATCGCCCGACAGGCTGTCATTGTCGTCGAAGCCGAAGATCGTGTCGTTGCCGTCGCCGCCCGAGATGGTGTCGGCATTGTTGTCGGGCAACAGGTCCACGCCGCCGGCATTGGGCAGGTCCACACCGGGGACCGCAGCCGCCTGTCCGCCATAGAGCAGGTCGTTGCCGCCGCCGCCGAAGATCAGGTCGCGCCCTTCGTCGCCCAGCACGGTGTCATCGCCATCGCCTGCGGTGACGGTGTCGTTGTCGATGCCCGCGTCGATGGAGTCGTTGCCGGCCCCGCCGTCGATCAGGTCACCGTCATCGCCGGTCAGGATCGTGTCGTTGCCCGCACCGCCGAAGACCGTGTCGCGGTCGTCATTCGGATCGGGGTCGGACACGCCGAACGGACCGAGGTTGTCCACCGTCGCCGTGGTGGCGCGGGTGTTGATGAGGTCGTTGCCGTCCCCGCCCTCGGCACTGTCGCGGCCATCCCCGCCGACGAGCGTGTCATTGCCCGTGCCGCCGTCGAGGAGGTCGTTCCCGGCATTGCCCAGAAGCGAGTCGTCACCGTCCCCGCCGCGCAGCGTGTCGTCGTTCAGGTTGCCTTCGAGCGTGTCGTTGCCGCCTTCGCCCAGCAGGCTGTCATTGCCCGCACCGCCGATCAGGCTGTCATTGCCCGCCCCACCCAGCAGCGTGTCGTTGCCGAGATCGCCGGACAGCCGGTCGTCCCCATCGCCGCCGATCAGGCTGTCATCGCCCTCGCCGCCGGAAACGGTATCGTTGCCGGTGCCGCCATCGACGGTGTCGTTGCCCTGTCCGGCCGAGACGCTGTCATTTCCGGCGCCCGCCGCGATGGAGTCGTTCAACCCGTCCGCGCCATCGATCTGGTCGCCCTGCGCATCGGTGAAGCCGATGGGCATGACGTCGTCGCCGGGCGTTCCGTCCACCACCCCGTTGGCCGAGGTGATGACACGTTCGATCTGGCTGAAGACGATGGTGACCGTCTGGCCCGCCGCGTTCAGGTAGGTCGCCGTGCCGGATTCCGAGGTGCCGGTTGCCGGGTCGGGGTTGGTGTAGGCGATGGTCACCCCCGTCAACCCGCGCAGGTCGAGGACGTCGCCGATGCGGCCGCCGGGGTTGTTGGTGGGGTCGGTGAGGTCTTCGCCGGTCTCGCCGCCGATGACGGTGACGGTGCCGGTGCCGGCCAGCGTCGGGTCGAAGCGGAACTCGTCGTCGCCGTCGCCGCCATTGGCGCTGTCGCCCGCGCCGAGGGTGAAGTCGTCATCCCCCGCGCCGCCCGCCAGCGTGTCATTGCCCGCCCCGCCAACCAGCGTGTCAGACCCCGCCCCGCCGTCCAGGCTGTCATTCCCGTCGCCGCCGTCCAGGCTGTCATTGCCGTCGCCGCCCGCGAGGGTGTCGTTGCCCGCGCCGCCGGCCAGCGTGTCGTTGCCGGTGCCGCCGTCGAGGCTGTCCTCGCCGTCGCCGCCGGCGAGGCTGTCATTGCCGGTGCCGCCGGTGACGGTGTCGTTGCCGGTGCCGCCATCGACGGTGTCGTCGCCGTCGCCGCCGGCAAGGCTGTCATTGCCGCCGCCGCCGGAGAGGCTGTCATTGCCCAGCCCGCCATCGACGGTGTCGTTGCCGGTGGAGCCGGTGACGGTGTCATTGCCCGCGCCGAGGAGGATCGTCTCGATCTCGGCAAAGGTGGCGCTGCCCTCGGTGCTGGTCAGGGTGCCGGATTCCGGCGTGGCGAGGGTGACTGCCACCCCGACCGTGAGGCCGCGCGCGTCGATCGTGTCGCCCGCCGTCTCGCCCGTCTCGCCGCCGGTGATGGTGTCGGTGCCGAAGCCGGGGGCGAGGAGGAAGAGGTCGTCGCCGCCATCGCCCGCGAGGCTGTCATTGCCCGCGCCCGCCGCCAGGGTGTCATTGCCCGCGCCGCCGGCCAGCGTGTCGTTGCCGGTGCCGCCGTCGAGGCTGTCGGCCCCGTCGCCGCCGTCGAGCCGGTCGTTGCCGGCGCCGCCCGCGAGGGTGTCGTTGCCCTCGTCGCCGGCCAGCGTGTCGTCGCCGTCGCCGCCTGCGAGGGCGTCATTGCCCAGGCCGCCTGCGAGGCTGTCATTGCCGGTGCCGCCATCGACGGTGTCGTTGCCGTCGCCGGCGCGGACCGTGTCGTTGCCGTCGCCGCCGGTGACGCTGTCATTGCCGGCGCCCGCGTCGAGGCTGTCATTGCCCGCGCCGCCGTCCACGGTGTCGTCGCCGGTGCCGGCATCGACGGTGTCGTCGCCGCCGCCTGCGGCCACGCTGTCATTGCCCGCGCCTGCGGCGAGGCTGTCATTGCCCGCCCCCGCGGCGATCGTGTCATTGCCCGCGCCGGTGTCGATGCGGACCGGACCGGTCGCCGCGCCACCCGCGATGCTGTCATTGCCCGCACCGGTGAGCAGGCGCTCGATCTCGGTGAAGGTCAGGTCGGTGGCGGCATCGCCGTCCAGCCCGTTGACCGTGCCGGATTCGGCATCGGCGCCATAGGTGACGGTCAGGCCCTGCGACAGGGCGGAGAGGTCGAGCAGGTCGCCCGCATCGCCGTTCGCCGCATCGTCGGGCGCCCCCGACAGGCCGTCGGTGCCGCCGTCCAGGACGATGGCGATGTCTGCCGCGCCATCGGTGCCGTCCAGCGTGAAGACATCGTCGCCCGTGCCGCCGCTGGCCCGGTCGGCCCCGCCGACGGCGATGTCGTCATCGCCCGCGCCGCCGTCCAGCGTATCGGCCCCGAGGCCGCCCGCCAGCGTGTCGGCGCCGGTGCCGCCGGTCAGGCTGTCATTGCCGTCGCCGCCGGCCAGACGGTCGGCATCCGCGCCGCCATCCAGCGTGTCGTCGCCCGACCCGCCCTCCAGCGTGTCGTTGCCGGTGCCGCCCGCGAGGCTGTCATTGCCCTCGCCGCCGAAGAGCAGGTCATTGCCGGTGCCGCCCGCCAGCGTGTCATTGCCGCTGTCGCCCGAGAGCGTGTCGTCATTGTCGCCGCCCGAGAGGCTGTCATTGCCGACATTGCCCGAGAGGCTGTCATTGCCGGTGCCGCCATCGACCGTGTCATTGCCGAGCCCGGCATCGACCGTGTCATTGCCCGACCCTGCGGCGATGCTGTCGTCCAGACCGTCCGCCCCGTCGATCCGGTCGCCCTGCGGGTCGGTATAGGGCAGGCCGCCCGGCCCGCTGGTGGGGGTCATCAGGTCGTTGCCCGCCGTGCCGTCCACCACCCCGTTGGAGTCGAGCAGGACCTGCTCGATCTCGGAGAAGGTGACGGTGACCAGCTCGCCCGCCGCGTTGCGGTAGGTCGCGGTGCCGGATTCGGCCGTGGCGAAGGTCACGGTCGCATCGGTCAGCCCGCGCAGGTCGAGGATGTCGCCCGCGCCGCCATTGACGGTGTCGGTCAGGTCCTCGCCGGTCTCGCCGCCGATGACGGTGATGCCCGCGGTGCCGCTCAGCGCCGGATCGACGCGGAACTCGTCATCGCCTGCCCCGCCTTCGGCGCGGTCGCCCGGGCCGACCAGCAGGTCGTCATCGCCGTCGCCGCCCAGCAGCGTGTCCGCCCCGGTGCCGCCGGCGAGGATATCCGCGCCCGCCCCGCCCGAGAGCAGGTCGTTGCCCGCCCCGCCGGAGAGCGAGTCGTTGCCCGCATCGCCGGCAAGGCTGTCATCGCCCGCGCCGCCGTCCAGCGTGTCGTTGCCGGTGCCGCCGGTCAGGATATCGGCATCGTCGCCGCCGTCGAGGCTGTCATTGCCCGCGCCGCCGTCGAGGCTGTCGGCCCCCGCGCCGCCCGAAGCGGTGTCGTCGCCATCCTCGGCCAGCAGGCTGTCGTTGCCCGCGCCGCCGAAGAGCAGGTCGTTGCCGGTGCCGCCCGCCAGGCTGTCGGCATCGTCGCCGCCATCCAGCGTGTCGGCGCCGTCGCCGCCCGTCAGCGTGTCGTTGCCGGCATCGCCCGCGAGGCTGTCGGCCTCGGTGCCGCCGTCGAGGCTGTCATTGCCCGCGCCGCCCGCGAGCGTATCCTCGCCCGCGCCGCCGAAGAGCCGGTCGTCGCCCGTCCCGCCCGAGAGGCTGTCGCCATCGGCGCCGCCCGCCAGCGTGTCGTTGCCCGCGCCGCCCGACAGCGTATCCGCGCCGGTATCGCCCGAGAGGCTGTCATTGCCGTCGCCCCCGGCGACGGAGTCGTTGCCGCTGCCCGCATCGACCGTGTCGTTGCCGAGCCCGGCATCGACCGTGTCATTGCCCGCGCCGGCCGCGATCACGTCATCCAGCCCGTCCGCGCCGTCGATCTGGTCGCCCTGCGGATCGGTGAAGCCGGGGCCCATGGCATCGCTGCCGCCGGTCCCGTCCACCACGCCATTGGCAGAGGTCAGGACGCGCTCGATCTCGGTGAAGGCGATGGTGACGGTCTGGCCCGCGCTGTTGCGATAGGTCGCGGTGCCCGATTCCGAGGTGCCGGTGATCGGGTCGGGATTGGTATAGGTCACCACCACATCGGTCAGGCCGCGCAGGTCCAGCACGTCGCCCGCGCCGCCATTGGTCGGGTCGGTCAGGTCCTCGCCCGTCTCGCCGCCGGTGACGGTGATGCCCGCCGTGCCCGCCAGCGTCGGGTCGATGGTGAACTCGTCGTCGCCGTCGCCGCCGGTGGCGCTGTCGCCCGCGCCGAGGACGAAGTCGTCATCTCCCGCCCCGCCGGAGAGCGTGTCGTTGCCCGCCCCGCCGACAAGGGTGTCGGCGCCGTCCCCGCCCGAGAGCGCGTCATTGCCCGCCCCGCCCGAGAGCTGGTCGTTGCCGGTGCCGCCGGCCAGCGTGTCGTCGCCCGCCCCGCCATCCAGCGTGTCATTCGCGGCCCCGCCGTCCAGCACGTCATTGCCGTCGCCGCCGCGCAGGTCGTCGCGGCCGTCGCCGCCGGTCAGGCTGTCGTCGTCGGCCCCGCCGTCCAGCGTGTCGTCGCCCGTCCCGCCATCCAGCGTGTCGCGGCCCGCATCGCCCGTCAGGCTGTCGTCATCCGCGCCGCCCGACAGGCTGTCATTGCCCAGGCCGCCCGCCAACGTGTCGGCGCCCTCGTCGCCCTGCAGCGTGTCGTTGCCGTCGCCGCCCGCAAGGCTGTCATTGCCGGTGCCGCCCGCCACGAGGTCGTCGCCCGTGCCGCCATCCACCGTGTCATTGCCCGCGCCCGCCAGCACCGAGTCATTGCCCGCACCCGCGGCCACCGCATCGTTGCCGTCGCCGGTGGCCAGCGTGTCATTGCCCGCGCCGCCGGTGACGGAATCGTTGCCCGCCCCGGTATCGACATTGATCGGGCCGGTCGCCGCGCTGCCGTTGACCGTATCCGCGCCGGTGCCGGTCAGCACCCGCTCGATCTCGGCAAAGCCGAGGTCGGGGGCGACATCGCCGTCCAGACCGTTCACCGTCCCGCTCTCGGGGTTGGTGCCATAGGTCACCGTCAGCGGGGCCGACAGGCCGGAGAGATCCAGCACGTCGCCCGCATCGCCGTTCTCGGGCCCGAAGCCCGCGCCCGAGGTCGCGTCCGTGCCGCCGTCGATCGTGGCGTTGACATTGCCGCCGGCATCGGCCGGATCCAGCGTGAAGACGTCGTCGCCCGCACCGCCGAGGGCGGAATCCGCCCCGCCGACCGCAAGGTCGTCGTCGCCGTCGCCGCCCGCCAGCGTGTCCGCCCCGGCGCCGCCCGCCAGCGTATCCGCGCCCGCACCGCCGGACAGGCTGTCATTGCCGTCGCCGCCGGACAGGCTGTCATTGGCATCGCCGCCGTCCAGCGTGTCGTCGCCGACCCCGCCCGAGAGCGTGTCGTTGCCCGCCTCGCCCGCAAGGCTGTCATTGCCGTCGCCGCCGGACAGGCCGTCATTGCCCGCCCCGCCCGAAAGCGTGTCATTGCCCGCATCGCCCGAGAGCGTGTCGTTGCCGTCACCCCCCGCCAGCTGGTCGTTGCCCGCATTGCCCGAGACGGAATCGTCCCCCGTCCCCGCATCGACCGTGTCGTCGCCAAGGCCCGCATCGACCGTGTCATTGCCGGCGCCCGCCGCGATGGAGTCGTTCAGCCCGTCCGCGCCGTCGATCTGGTCGCCCTGCGCATCGGTGAAGCCGGGGCCCATCGCATCGGCCCCCGCCGTGCCGTCCACCACCCCGTCGCCGTCGCGCAGCACGCGCTCGATCTCGGAGAACTGGACCGTCACGGACTGGCCCGCGGCGTTGGTATAGACCGCCGTCCCCGCCTCGGGCCCGGTGAAGGTCACCAGCACCGGCCCCAGACCGCGCAGGTCGAGGACGTCGCCGATGCGGCCGCCGGGGTTGTTGGTGGGGTCGGTGAGGTCTTCGCCCGCCTCGCCGCCGATGACGGTGACGGTGCCGGTGCCGGCCAGCGTCGGGTCGAAGCGGAACTCGTCGTCGCCGTCGCCGCCATTGGCGCTGTCGCCCGCGCCGAGGGTGAAGTCGTCATCCCCCGCGCCGCCCGCCAGCGTGTCATTGCCCGCCCCGCCAACCAGCGTGTCAGACCCCGCCCCGCCGTCCAGGCTGTCATTCCCGTCGCCGCCGTCCAGGCTGTCATTGCCGGTCGGTGTTCCGGTCTTGATGACCGATACACGGTCGATCGCGATGTCGGAGGAGGCCGAGGAGGTGGAGGTCGGGTTGGTGACGCGGATGGTGGTGGCCGTGCCTGCCGCCGTGAAGGGCAGGTTGATGACCTGTGCCGTGCCGTTGGCCACGACCACGTCCGTCGTGGCGATGACATTGCCTGCGGCATCGACGGCTTCGACCCGGACAGTGTGGTTGGCCACGCCGCCACCGCTTTCGAAGGCGCGGACCGTGATCGTGTAGGTTTCGCCCGGTTCCGTCTGGATCGTCTGCTGTGCGCCGTCGCCGCCTGCGACCTCGTTGCTGCCGTTGATCGTCCAGACCCCCGGTGCGAGGGGGGACACACCCGGCGCGTCGCCGCCGGTGGGGTTGATGGCGGTCCAGCCGGTTTCGCCGGAGGTGAATTCGGGGTTGGTGATCAGTTCGACCGGAGCCGCGCCGTCGCCGACCAGCGTGTCGTCGCCCGCCCCGCCCGAAAGCGTGTCGTCGCTGTTGCCGCCGACAATCGAGTCGTTGCCATCCGCGCCCGCAAGGATGTCGCGGCCTTCGTTGCCGAAGAGGATGTCGTTACCCGCGCCGCCATCGACCGTGTCGTTGCCGGTCCCTGCCGCCACGTTGTCATTGCCGCCCGCCGCGTCGATCAGGTCGTTGGGGCCGTCCGCACCGTCGATGATGTCGCCCTGTGCGTCGATATAGCCGACCGGCATCGCATCGCCCGCCGCCGTGCCGTTCACCACGCCGTCAGGTTGCGAGTCGCGGAGGATCGTCTCGATCTGGCTGAACTGGATGGTGACCGTCTGGCCCGCGCTGTTGGTGTAGGTCGCGGTGCCGGCTTCGGTCGCCGGGTCGTTGTTCGTATAGGCAACGGTGACGGTGCCCAGACCGCGCAGGTCGAGGACGTCGCCGATGCGGCCGCCGGGGTTGTTGGTCGGGTCGGTCAGGTCTTCGCCGGCCTCGCCGCCGATGACGGTGATGGTGCCGGTGCCCGCCAGCGTCGGGTCGATGGTAAATTCGTCGTCGCCGTCGCCGCCGGTGGCGCTGTCGCCCGCGCCGAGGGTGAAGTCATCATCCCCCGCGCCGCCTGCCAGCGTGTCGTTGCCCTCCCCGCCGATCAGGGTGTCGGCCCCTGCGCCGCCGTCGAGATTGTCGTTGGCGTCGCCGCCGTCGAGGCTGTCGTTGCCGTCGCCGCCCGCCAGCGTGTCGATGCCCGCGCCGCCTTCCAGCGTGTCAGCATTCGCGCCGCCGTCGAGGCTGTCATTGCCGTCGCCGCCGCCGAGGTAATCGTCGCCCGCATCGCCGCGCAGGGTGTCGTTACCGATGCCGCCCAGGCCGAAGTCGTCACCCGTGCCGAGGTTCACCAGGTCGTCGCCGTCCCCGCCCGAGCCCACATCATCGCCGTCGCCGCCCGAGATCGTGTCGTTGCCCGCCCCGCCGAAGAGTGCGTCATTCCCGGCGTCGCCGGACAGGCTGTCATTCCCCGCAAGGCCGCTGAGCGCGTCGTCGCCGGTGCCGCCGAGGATCGTGTCGTCGCCATCGCCGCCGTCGAAGGTGTCGTTGCCGGCACCGCCATCCATGAAGTCGTTGCCGAGGTTCACCGAAACGGTGACGTCGTCTCCGTCGCCGCCGAAGATGGTGTCGTTGCCCGCGTCGGTGTTGAAGAAGTCGTTGCCCGCGCCGCCTTCGACATAATCGTCGCCAAGGCCGCTCTGGATCGTGTCGTTGCCGGGGCCGGCAAAGACGGTGTCGTTGCCGTCGCCGGTTTCGATCCGGTCGTCGCCGATGCCGCCATCCACGGTGTCGTTGCCGCCGCCCGAGGTGATGGAATCGTTGCCGTCGCCGCCGCGGATGGAATCCGGGCCTTCGGTGATGCGGTCGCCCTGCGGGTCGGTATAGCCGACGGGCATGTCGTCATTGCCCGCGGTGCCGTCCACGACCCCGTCCGGCTGGATGTCGCGCAGGATCGTCTCGATCTGGCTGAACTGGATCGTGACGGACTGGCCTGCGCTGTTGGTGTAGGTGGCGGTGCCGGATTCCGAGGTGGTGCCGTTCCAGGTCGGATCGGCCTGGTTGTAGGCGACGGCGACGGTGCCCAGACCGCGCAGGTCCAGCACGTCGCCGATGCGGCCGCCGGGGTTGTTGGTGGGGTCGGTGAGGTCTTCGCCCGCCTCGCCGCCGATGATGGTGACGGTGCCGGTGCCCGAGAGGGTGCGGTCGATGGTGAATTCGTCATCGCCGTCGCCGCCTTCGGCACGGTCGCCCGCGCCGACGACGAGGTCGTCATCGCCCGCGCCGCCGAAGAGCGTGTCGCTGCCCTCGCCGCCGGTCAGGAGGTCGGCGCCGCTGGAGCCGGTGATCTGGTCATTGTCGGCGCCGCCGTCGATGGTGTCGTTGCCGGTGCCGCCGTCGATCGTGTCGTTGCCGCTGCCGCCGAGGAGCGTGTCGGTCCCGGCCCCGCCCAGGATCGTGTCGTCACCCGCGCCGCCATCGACGGAATCGTTGCCGCCGCTGTCCATGTTCAGGAAGTCGTTGCCCGCGTCGCCGAAGACGGTGTCGTTGCCCGCGCTGTCAAAGACGGTGTCGTTGCCGGCGCCGCCATAGATCAGGTTGTTTCCGTTGGCAAAGCCGGTGCCGCCCTGGTCGTCGATCAGGTCGTTGCCGTCGCCGCCATAGACGGTGTCGTTGCCAGCGCCGTATTCGACGAAGTCGTCGCCCGCGCCCGCCTCGATCCGGTCGTTCAGGCCATCGGCGCCGTCGATCTGGTCGCCCTGCGCGTCGATGAAGCCGATGGGCATGTTGTCATTGCCCGCCGTGCCGTCAACGATGCCGTTGGACGGGTCGTCGCGCAGGACGTGTTCGATCTGGCTGAAGTTGATCGTGACGGACTGGCCTGCGCTGTTGGTGTAAACGGCGGTGCCGGATTCTGAGGTGGTGCCGTTCCAGGTGGGATCGGCCTGGTTGTAGGTGATGGTGACGGCGCCCAGACCGCGCAGGTCCAGCACGTCGCCGATGCGGCCGCCGGGGTTGTTGGTGGGGTCGGTCAGGTCTTCGCCCGTCTCGCCCCCGATGATGGTGACGGTGCCGGTGCCGGGCAGGGTGCGGTCGAAGCGGAATTCGTCGTCGCCGTCGCCGCCTTCGGCGCGGTCGCCCGCGCCGGCCACGAAGTCGTCATCGCCGACCGAGGCCCAGCAGGGTGTCGTTGCCGGCCCCGCCGACAAGCGTGTCGGAACCCGCTGCCGGCATCCCGGACACGAGGGCGGTTTCCGTGTTCGATGTGGCGCCGAAATAGGTGCCGGAAATGGTGCCGCCGGAAAGGGTGGTGGAGGGGATCATGCCGGACCCGCCCGAGATCGGGTTGGCCGGGACGTCGAGGGCCAGGATGTTGCTGCCGGTTGCGGCGTAGATCGTGCCGTTGGAGCCCAGGGCAAGGCCGAAGGTCCCGCTCGGGAGCTGCCGGAGGAGGGTGGACCCCGTGACCGAGTTGCCGTCGGCGCTGAGCTGCAGTCGCAGGAGCTGGGTCTGGCCGCCGACGGACCAGGAGACGAACATCTTGTCGCCGACGGTCAGGAAATCGCCTGCCGCCACGCCGCCCGCAGGGTTCGTCCAGAAGGCGGTCGCCGCGCCGGGATTGTCCGGGCTGAACCGGTAGATGGTCGCGCCGGCGTTCGAGAAGAGCTGCCCGTTCGCGCCGAAGGACAGACCCGCACCGTTCACGCCGCTGCCGATGCTGCCGACGACGGTCGCCGAGGCATTCGAGGTGTTGATCTCGTAGAGCGCATTGACGGACATGCCGAAGAGACGGCCATCCGGTCCCATGGCGATGTCGGAAAAGACGTAGCCGCTGTTGCCGACCAGCGTCCGGACCGCATTGCCCGAGGAGTCCACGCTGATGCGGTAGAGGTCGCCGGACCCGCTGTTTGCCCAGATGGTGAAGGGCGGGGTGGCGGTGCCGCCCCCGTTGCCGAGGTCGCCCTGGATCATGTCGTTGCCGTCGCCGCCCAGCAGGATGTCGCTGCCGCCGCCGCCGAAGATCGTGTCGTCGCCCGCGCCGCCATCGACGCTGTCGTTGCCGCCGCTGTCCATGTTGAGCAGGTCGTTGCCGCCGTCGCCGAAGACGGTGTCGTTGCCTGCGCTGTCGAAGACGGTGTCGTTGCCGGCGCCGCCATAGATCAGGTTGTTGCCGTTGGCGAAGCCGGTGCCGCCCTGGTCGTCGAGGATGTCGTTGCCGTCACCGCCGAAGACGGTGTCGTTGCCCGCGCCATAGTTGACCGTGTCGTCACCTGCGCCCGCCTCGATCCGGTCGTTCGGGCCGTCCGTCCCGTCGATCTGGTCGCCCTGCGCGTCGGTGTAGCCGATCTGCATGTGGTCGCTGCCCGCCGTCCCGTTGACGGTGCCGTCGCCGACGGGCGGGGGCGGGGGCGGGGAGGTGGTGGTGGTGCCCGACACGCCGCTTCCGACGTAGAAGCCGGGATAATCCGCCGTGACGATCGACGACACGCTGAGCGACGAGATCGACAGGCCGTTGAGGTCCCTCAGCCCGAAGTAGTTGGCGACGAAGAGGTCGCCGTTGGCCATCTGGATGACGGTGCCGAGGACCGTGCGCGAGCCGCCGCCCGAAAGGTTCACCGTGACATAGACGAGGATCGTGCCGTCCAGTTCGGTCGTGACCGCGCCGTTGCCCGCGTTGTAGGTGATGGGGCCGCTGCCGCCATAGCCCACCTGTTCGCCGTTGTTGTCCGACAGCCACCAGTCGCCGCCATCGGTCATGTCGGCCGACACCATCCTCAGGGTGGAGAAGTTCGCCCCGACGACGGCGCCCGCGTTTTCGGACAGGTTGCCCGTGCCTTCGACGGGATCGAGATCGGCGAAGGAACCAACGTAGATCAGGTTCACGAGCGTCATTTGAACTCTCCAATGGCAACGGCGCCGGACCCTGCGGGCTGGCGCGAAACTCGGGTAAGGGTGTTGGACCGGAAGCGGGACGGGGCGGCCGTCCGGCCGGAGCGGGATTCGTCAACGCAAGACGGGCCGGCCGAGGGCAGGCCAGCCCGTGCTTCGCAGGAATGGCAGTGCGCAGGACCCGGCGGGCCGGTGCGCGGGGCGCGGACCGGGGCGGGGTGTGCCGGGATGTGGCGGTATGCTTCGTTCCGTGCCGGCCCGCGCGGGGCGCAGGTGGCGGCCATCAGCTTCCCGGACCGCCGGGCGCAGGGGCGCGGGGTGTCAGCTTCGCGGGGAAGGCTGGCAACGGGGGAACGGGAACCGGATACGTGGCAGCAACTGGTCATCGGCAGACATGAACAGGCGCCTTGCGGCGCGGAACTGGTAAATCGCCGGTCCGGTCCCCCAACCTTCCCGACGCACGAACAGATGGTCGGATCTGCCGCCCGGCCATGCGAGCAGACGCATGGTCATGGGGCTTTTCCGGTCACCAATCCGAACGGATGTGTCCGGATCATGTAAAGGGATGAAGCATATTCAAGATTCTGTAAAACCAGATGTCTCGAAAAATGAGACGCATGGCTAAACTCTGGGTTGGGTGTCGGGCGGGTGATCTTTCGCGTGGGGTGAAAACCGCAGAGTTGCCTTAATTTTTGTATTGTAAATCAGGTGCTTGTAATCGTCTGCCTGTGGATAACCTTGCCGGATTGTTGACGGTGTGGAAACTCTAGTTGCGATTGCCGAAACCGTCAGGACCGGCGCAAAGGCCATCTGACCCCCGGGATTTACGTAAGGGGCACCCGCTTTTCGGGCGGGTTCCGGAGCCGGATCGGGGCGGCGGCCGCTGCGGACGCGCGGGATGATCCATTTTCCGGAACAAGCGGGATCGGGCGCGGCGCATGATTCCCGCTGCCCGTCTGCGTCCCGTGCGGGCGCCATGCCGCTGCGGCGCGGGTCACGGGCGGTCCTCCAGCGGTCGGCCGCCGCCGAAAGTGTCGAGACTGTCCTTCAGCGCGTCGAGCAGGGCATTGAACGCCTCGATCGCCTGCGCCCGTCTGGCGATGCCGGATTTCGGCGAGATGCGCATGGCTGCCGCCGTGCCCATCCGCCCCCGGAGGGAAACGAAGAGGTGCCGCCCGCCCTGACCCCATCCCTGCCCGGGAAACTGCTGGATGCGGCGGCGTGCGCTGGCGCCGACCAGATGGCGCAGCAGGTCGGATTCGCCCGCCGTCTTCATCTGTGCGGTGTAGCGGTCGAGCTGGGGAGGCGTCATCGCGGCATGGATGGCGAGGAAGAGCATGTCGTCGGGCATGTCGGACAGGGGGGCCGAGACGGTCAGCCGGCGCGAGGTTTCGTGCAGGACGGGTTCGCCCGTGCGGCCGGGGGCGTAGAGGTCGATATGGACGGGCAGGCGGGCCGCCACGTCGTGCATCACGGTGGAGACGCCGGTGAATTCGGCATCGGCGAAGCTGGCCGTGGCAAAGAGTTCGTCCAGACGCGGGTCGAGCTGGATCAGGCTGCCGCCATGCCGGATGCAGACCCAGTGCGCGTCGCGGAGGGTTGCGACAAGGCGCCATGTCGCGGCCTTGGTCATGTCGAGGGCGGACCCGAGTTGCTTGTAGGTCATCGGGCCGCGACGGCAGAGCAGTTCTACCGCCTGCAGGATGCGGGCGGAGGGCGTGCTGTCCGGCGCGGTGGAGGCAGGCTGTGCGGCGTCGGGCCGCCGGTCCGGTGCATTCGTCAACATTGGGTTCGACCCGTTTACTCGTTACCGACAGGGGGGTGCCGGTCCGCGTGGTGGCGCGATGGCCGCTGCGACCTTTACCCTAACGGCAGTATGGCATGATTTCTTCGTCCCCGGTGACGAAAAAGCCGTAAACGATGCGTCCGGCGCGGGGTGGCCGCGACTGTCTGCAGGGCGTGCAAATGCGGGGGAAACTGGCAGCCCGTAGGGGAGTCGAACCCCTCTTCCCAGGTTGAAAACCTGGTGTCCTAACCGATAGACGAACGGGCCGCGGTCAGTGCGGCGGTGTCTAATCGGGCCTCGGGTGACTCGCAAGAGGGAAAATGAACCTCAGGCGCGGGCGGCATCCTCGAGCCGGAGCTGGACGCGGGTGGTGCCGTTCCACTGGTTGAGTTCCAGCCTGCCTGCGAGGTGGAAGCGCTGGTGTCCGGCGTCCTGCAGGGCCGGGCCGAGGGCGGTGTCGAAGGCGCCGAAGGCGATGGCGTCGAGTTTCGGGCCGATGCCGTCGCCGAAGGAGAGTTTCAGGTGGGACTCGCCGATGCGGCGGGCGCTGACGGCCATGCCGGCGAAGGCAAAGCGCGGGGCGGGGGCGGAGGCGCCGAAGGGGCCCGCCTCTTCAAGTTTTTCGACCAGGCGGACATCGGCGGCGGAGGGCATCAGCAGACCGTCGAGCTTCAGGTCGGCCGGGCCGCCCTTGCCCGCGCCCTGACGGGCGAGGAGGTCGGCAAGCCGGTCCATGGCGGCGGGCAGCCTGTCTTCGGCGACGGTCAGGCCGGCGGCCATGCGGTGGCCGCCGCCTTTCAGCAAAAGCCCTTCGGCGGCAAGGCGTTGCACGGCGGCGCCAAGGTCCACGCCCGTGACGGAGCGGCCCGATCCCTTGCCGATGCCGCCGTCGAGGCCGATGACGACGGCGGGGCGGTTGGTGGCTTCCTTCAGCCGGCTGGCGACGATGCCGACGACGCCGGGGTGCCAGCCTTCGCCCGCCGCCCAGACGAGCGGGGCGTCCAGACCGCGGGCTTCGGCCTGTGCAAGGGCCTGATCGCGCACGCGCATTTCGATGTCGCGGCGTTCGGTGTTGAGTTCGTCCAGACGGGCGGCCAGGGCCTTGGCTTCGGCCTCGTCCTCGCAGCAGAGCAGGCGGGCGCCGAGGTCGGCGGCGCCGATGCGGCCGCCGGCATTGACGCGGGGGCCGAGGAGGAAGCCGAGCGAATGGCAGGTGGGGGCGGTGTCGAGGCGGGCGATATCGGCCAATGCGCGAAGTCCGATGCGTTCGCGGCGGGCCATGACCTTCAGCCCCTGCCGCACGAGGGCGCGGTTGACGCCGGTGAGGGGGGCGACATCGGCCACGGTGGCCAGTGCCACGAGGTCGAGAAGGGCCATGAGATCCGGACCTTGCACCCCTTCGGCGCGGAGCTGGCGGTTGGCTTGCACCAGCATCAGGAAGACGACGGAGGCGGCGCAGAGATGGCCGAGCGATCCGTCCTCGTCCTGCCGGTTGGGGTTCACGACGGCCAGCGCGGGGGGCAGCGTCTCGGCCCCGAGATGGTGGTCGAGGACCACGACATCGGCGCCTTTTTTCACTGCGGCGTCAACGGGTTCGTGGGAGAGGGTGCCGCAGTCCACGCAGATGATGAGGTCGTGGCTTTCGGCCAGGGCCTGCATGGCGGGGATGTTGGGGCCGTAGCCTTCGTCGATGCGGTCGGGGATGTAGAGCGTGGCGCTGTGGCCCATGGCGCGGAGCCAGACGATGAGGAGGGCGGCAGAGGCGCCGCCATCCACGTCGTAATCGGCGAAGACCGCGATGCGCTGGCGGGTGCGGAGGGAATGCAGGAAGCGGGCGGCGGCCTTGCCCATATCCCTGAGCGTGAGCGGATCGGGCAGCAGGTCGCGCAGGGCGGGGGCGAGGAAAAGCGTTGCTTCTTCGGGGCTTACGCCGCGTTTGACGAGGGTGAGGCAGAGCGCGAGGGGCAGGCGGGTGGTCTGGGCCATGGCTTCGGCCAGACGGTCTTCGTCCGCCGTGGGGCCGACCCAGCGGCGGCCGGTGAGCGAGGCTTCGACGTTCAGGAAGGCGCGGGCGGTCATGGGGATGGAGTGCCGCAAAGCGGGGTGCGGTGCAAGGGAATCCGGCGGGGAAGGGCTGCGGCGGCTGTGCCGTGGGTTGTGCCGCGGAGTGTACCGCAAAGTGTCAGCACGCAGCGGGCGGTGGGGCGGGGGTTTGCGCAACGGGTGCGGGGTGGCCGGTGCGGTGTCAGGAGGGTCAGTCGAAGCGGCGGATGCCCTGTTCGGTGACGATCACGTCGAGGCGCTGGTCATACTGGTCGATCGGCACTTCGGGCAGTTCCTGCGCGGCGAAGGCGAAGCCCACGGCGAGGACGGGGTGATGCGCGCGCAGGAGGGCGAGGGTGCGGTCGTAGAACCCCCCGCCATAGCCGAGGCGGTAGCCGCGGGCGTCGAAGCCGACGAGCGGGACGATGACCACCAGCGGGTCGATCCATGCGCCTTCGGCCGGTATCCTTGCGCCGAATTCGCCGTCGATCAGGGGGCAGCCCGGCGACCATTCGCGGAAGCGGAGCGGTTGCGCCTTGCCCATGATGACCGGCACGCCCACGGGGCCGTCATGGGCGGCCATGGCGGCGGTGGGGTCGATTTCCGTCCGCATCGCCATGTAGCCCGCCAGCGGCTTGCCGCGATGGGGGGCGAGGACATCGGCCAGCAGTTCGGCGGCCTGACCCTGACCCTTTGCGAAGGCCTCCTTGCGGGCGGCGAAGCAGGATTTGCGGGCGGCGGCCTTGATGTCGTCGATCGTCATAGCAGGACCAGAGTGGCAAGGCCGAGGAAGGCGAGGAAGCCCATCACGTCGGTCAGGGTGGTGACGAAGGTGCCGGAGGCAAGCGCCGGGTCCAGCCCCATGCGTTCCAGCGTCAGCGGGACGAGGACGCCGCCGAGGGCTGCGACGATCTGGTTGACGATCATCGCCATGGCGAGGACGGCGCCGATCCACGGGTCCGCGAAGATCAGCCCGCCTGCGAGGCCGAGGATGGCGGCGAGGGCCATGCCGTTGAGGGCGCCTGCCGAGAGTTCGCGCAGCACCACGCGGCGGGCGTTGGCGGAGGTCAGGTCGCGGGTGGCCAGTGCGCGGACGGCGACGGCCAGCGACTGGGTGCCCGCGATGCCGCCGGTGGAGGCGACGATGGGCATCAGTGCGGCCAGCGCCACGATGGCGGTGATCGTCGCCTCGAACCGCGAGATGACGAAAGCGGAGAGGGAGGCGGTGAAGAGGTTGATCACCAGCCATGGCAGGCGCTGGCGCACGGTGGCGAGGGGGCCGTCCAGCACGCTTGCCTCTTCGCCCACGCCGGCGAGGCGGAGCATGTCTTCCTCGTGTTCCTCGTCCAGCACGTTCATGGCGTCGTCGATGGTGATGACGCCCACAAGCCGCCCGTCGGCATCGGTGACGGGGCAGGAAATCAGGTGATACTGGTTGAAGATATAGGCGACTTCGGATTCCTCTTCCGTCGCCTCGACGGTGCGGAAGCTGTCTTCGGTCAGGTCGCGCAGGGGTTTGGTCCGCAGGGCCGACAGGATGCGGCCAAGGGTGACGTAGCCCTGCGGTTTCATGCGCGGGTCCACGAGGATGACGTGGTAGAACTGGTCGGGCAGGTATTCGGCGGCGCGGAGGTGGTCGATGGCTTCGCCCACGGTCCAGTGTTCGGGGGCGACCACCACCTCGCGCTGCATCAGGCGGCCGGCGGAGCCTTCGGGATAGGCCATGGCCTGTTCGACGGCGACGCGGTCGGCAATGTCCAGCGCCTGCAGGATGCGGCCCTGTGCGGGGGCTTCGAGGTCTTCGAGGATGTCCACCACGTCGTCGGTGTCGAGGTCGCGGACGGCTTCGGCCACGACTTCGGCGGGGAGGGCCTCGATGATCTCTTCGCGGATGGATTCGTCGATTTCCGACAGCAGGTCGCCGTCGATTTCTCCTTCGTAGAGCTGCAGGAAGGCGCGGCGTTCGGCGGGGTCGATCTGTTCCAGCACGTCCGCGATGTCGGCGGCGTGGAGCGGTTCGACGAGGTCGCGGATGCGGTCGCGGTCGCGGGCATCGACGGCTTCGCGGATCGCCTCGACGCGGGCCTCGTCAAGCTCGACCTCTTCGACCGCTGCCTCGATTTCCGTCATGCCGCACCTTGCCCGATTACCCGCAGCCTACCGGAAGCTGTTTCTGCGAAACAGGGGGCGCGGGGAAATTTACCCATGCGCCGAAAGACCATAGGTTTGCAAGGGATGCGTGACAGTTGCGCGAAGGGGTGAGGGATGGCCGATCTGCTGCTGGGACAGGTGCTGCGCTTTGCGGGCGATCCTTTCGTGGAAGGCGAGGGGGCGGCGGTCCATGACGCGCATGGCGGGGTCGTGGTGGAGGGCGGGCGGATCGTCGCCGTGGGGGCGGCGGATGACCTGCGGGCGCGGTATCCGGCGGCGGCGGTGCATGACTACGGGCGGCGGCTGATTTCGGCGGGATTCGTGGATGCGCATGTGCATTACCCGCAGACGGCGATCATCGCGTCCTGGGGGAAGCGGCTGATCGACTGGCTGAACAGCTATACCTTCCCCGAGGAGATGCGTTTCGCCGATGCCGGCTATGCGGCCGAGGTGGCGGAGCGTTACGTGGGCCTGGCGCTGGCGCATGGGACGACGTCGTTCTGTTCCTATGCGACGATCCATCCGGCATCGGTGGATGCGATCTTCGACGCGGCGGGGCGGCGGGGGATGCGGGCCTTTGCGGGGAAGACCTGCATGGACCGGAACGCGCCCGAGGGGCTGCGGGATACGGCGCGGTCGGCCTATGACGAGTCCAAGGCGCTGCTGGAGAAGTGGCACGGGGTGGGGCGGCTGTCCTATGTGATCACGCCGCGGTTTTCGCCGACTTCCACGCCGGAGCAGTTGGCGGCTTTGGGGGCGCTGTGGCGGGAATATCCTGATTGCCTGATGCAGACCCATCTGAGCGAGCAGCTGGACGAGATCGAGTGGGTGAAGGGGCTGTTCCCGCAGGCGCGGGATTATCTGGACACCTACGAGGCGCAGGGGCTGTTGCGGGAGGGGGCGGTCTATGGGCACGCGATCCACCTGACGGCGCGCGAGAAGGACCGGCTGCGCGAGGCGGGGGCGTCGCTG
The DNA here is from genome assembly GCA_000500915.1 of Rhodobacter sp. CACIA14H1. Classification (GTDB taxonomy): domain Bacteria; phylum Pseudomonadota; class Alphaproteobacteria; order Rhodobacterales; family Rhodobacteraceae; genus Paragemmobacter. The sequence goes on along the minus strand of AYNO01000028.1, from coordinate 5,055 downwards.
GTGCATTGCCCGACGTCGAACACCTTCATCGGGTCGGGGCTGTTCGACATGGGGCTGGCGCGGCAGGTGCGGGTGGGGCTGGCGACGGATACGGGGGGCGGGTCTTCGTTTTCGATGCTGCACACGATGGCGGCGGCCTATGAGGTGGCGCAGTTGCGCGGGGAGGCATTGCATCCGGCGGCGCTGATGTGGCTGGCGACGGTGGGGTCGGCGCGGGCCTTGCGGGTGGAGGACCGGATCGGGAATATCGCGCCGGGGATGGAGGCGGATCTGGTGGTGCTGGATCTGGAATCGACGCCCGCCATCGCGCAGGCCGTGGCGCGGGCGGGGACGTTGTGGGAGGCGCTGTTCCCGACGATCATGATGGGGGATGACAGGGCGGTTTCGACGGTCTGGGTCGGCGGGCGGAAGGTGGTCTGAGCGTCGCGGGGTGGGCGCGGGGCGGGCGCGGGATGGTTGCGGCGCGGGGCGGGCGTGGTAGTCTGGCGCGATAGACCCGATGACGAGTGCGCGATGTCCGGCCCGGATGTGCTGCTGTTCAGCTGCATGAAGAACGAGGGGGCGGGGCTCCTGGAATGGATCGCGCATCACCGCGTGGCGGGGATCGGTCATTTCCTGATCTATACCAACGATTGCGCGGATGGCAGCGACCGGATGCTGGACCGGTTGCAGGAGATGGGCGTGGTGACGCACCGGCGCAGCGTGGCGCCGCGCGGGCGCAACACGAAGGCGCAGGCGATTGCCATCGACCGGCTGGCGGAGGACGCGGTCTATCAGGCGGCGGACTGGGTGCTGTTCATCGATGCGGATGAATTCCTGAACGTGCATCGCGGGGCGGGGACGGTGGCGGACCTGATGGCGGTGGATGCGACGGCGGATTGCTTTTTCCTGCATTGGCGGCTGTTCGGGACGGCGGGGCGGCAGCGGTTCGAGCCGGGGCTGGTGACGGAGCAGTTCACGCGGGCCATCGCACTTGACCACCGCGAGGTGGCGGGGAGTTTCGCGCCCAAGGCGCTGTTCCGGCGGGCGGCTTTCCTGAAACCCGGCATCCACCGGCCACGGCAACTGGAGGGCGGGCCGCCGACGCGGGCGGTGCTGGCGGACGGCACGCCGGTCCATCGCGGCTGGAACGCGATCGAGCGGGCGGCGGATTTCAGCCATGCGCAGATCAACCATTATTCGGTGCAGTCGCTGGACATGGTGATCCTGAAATACCTGCGCGGTTTTGCGGCGGGGCAGGCGCCGCCGGACCCGCTGGCCTATCTGAAGGCGCGGGATTTCAACCACGAGGAGGACCGCACCATCCTGCGCCACGCTGCCGCGATGCGGGAGGAGCGGGCGCGGCTGCTGGCCGACCCGGTGCTGGCCGCGTTGCAGGCGGAGGCCGAGGCGTGGCGGCAGGCGGCGCTGGCGCGGCAGGTCTGGCGGCGGCGCAACCGGGCGCTGATCGCCGAGATGGTGGCGGCGCAGCAGGCGGTGGCGGCGCCGTCCGTCTAGGTCACTTGGCGATCTTTTCGTCGCGGACGAACATGTTTGCCCATGCGCGGTCGATCAGGTCGGGGGTCATCTGGTAGGGGATGCCCTCGAATTCGCAGATGGAGATCATCTGGTCGATCAGGAAGACCGGCTGGTAGTTGGCGAAGTTGTTGTTGATCGTCGGGTATTTCACCTTGAGCAGGTGGAGCAGCGCCTTTTCGTCCAGCGGCATCTTCTTCTTGCGGGCCACGAGCGCGAAGATCTTGAGGAAGTTTTCCTGGCTGGGTCCGTCGATCTTGATCTTGAAGAAGATACGGCGGAGGGCGGCGCCGTCGAAGATTTCGTTCGGGTGGAAGTTGGTGGAGAAGATCACCAGCGTGTCGAAGGGGACGGTGAATTTCTCGCCCGATTGCAGGGCGAGGATGTCGCGGCTTTCCTCCAGCGGCACGATCCAGCGGTTGACGATCTTTTGCGGCGGTTCGGACTGGCGGCCGAGGTCGTCGATGATGAAGATGCCGCCCGTGGCCTTGAGCTGCAGGGAGGCGGTGTAGGTGCGGGCCGTCGGGTTGTATTTCAGGTCCAGCATGTCCAGCGTCAGTTCGCCGCCGGTGATGACGGTGGGGCGTTCGCAGCGGACATAGCGGGCGTCGAAGCGGTTGGCGGACCGGCGCAGGCTGTTGGGGTCGTCGCATTGTTCTTCGGCCGCGGAATGGACGATGGGGTCATAGACCGTGATGATCTGGCCGGAATATTCGATGGCGCGGGGGACATAGATCTTGTCCCCCAGCGCGTCGCGGATGCCGTTCGAGATGGAGGATTTCCCGTTGCCGGGGGGGCCATACATCAGGATGGACCGGCCCGAGGTGACGGCGGGGCCAAGGTTGTCGATCAGGTCGGGCGGCAGGATCAGGTGGCCCATCCCCTTGAGCAGTTCCTGCCGCGTCAGGGTGATGTTGCGGATGGACTGGCGTTTCACCTGTTCCTTGTATTGCGCCAGCGGAACGGGGGCCGCGCCGTAATATTCCGATTGCGAGAGGGCATCGAGCGCACGGGCCTTGCCTGCATCGGTGAGCTGGTAGCCCATTTCGTTGCCCGAGGTGGCGTGCAGGGTGCCCGTCGCCTCGACAAAGCGCTGGGTGCGGGCGCTGTCGATCATTTCCTGGATCAGGGTGACGGGCAGCGCGATGACGCGGGACATTTCCGAGACGTATTCCAGATTCATCCGGAACATCGTCTTGAGCAGGATGTCCCGCAGCAGGACGGGCGAGAGGCCGGTATCGGCCAGCGACTTCGGCTGCGGCGGCGGGGTGACGGAGGGCAGATTGGCGGCCTGCGGCGCAATCGGGGCGGTGGCGTTCATCGGCGGGGACTCCGTCTGGTCGTCGCGTGTTCGCGGACCGGATTAGCCGCCCATCATGGAGAAATTCAGGCAGAGTTGAGGAGGCCGAGGATAAAATAGAAACACAGGCAGCCCGACAGGGCGAGGCCCATGGGGAATTTGCGGTGCGTCCAGCTTGCCCAGTCCGGGGTCGCGCTGCGGAAGGGGGTCAGGCGGAGGGCGCGATGGGCGGCGAAGGCGCCGATCATGCAGCCCGCGAACAGCACGAAGACGAGGGCGGGCGAGGTGCCCGCGAAATAGGGGGCCATGGCGGCGGCGAATTTCGCATCCCCCGCGCCGAAGGCCCGCAGCGAGGCGCCGACGAAGCCCGCAAGCAGGGTGATCAGACCCAGCGCGATGCCCCAGAGGTAGGTGGTCCAGTCGAAGCCGAAGGCGAAGGGGCCGATGACCAGATAGGCCAGGGCCAGCGCGATGACGGCGGTGTTCGGGATCTTCATGAACTTCATGTCGGACCATGCCACCCAGAGGCCGATGGCGGCCACGGGGGGCAGGAACCACAGCGACGTCCATGCGGACGGCAGGTCGGACACCATCAGCACGGGATCACGCGCCGAGTGCGGAGAGGCTGCGGACGGCTGCCTCGAAATGCTGGGGATGGGTGGCGATGGCGTCTTCGAGCAGCGTCTTGCCCACGGCCACGTCGCCCTTCTTGATGGCCGTCAGGCCCAGCGTGTAGAGGAGTTCGGCCTTTTCCGTCTGGGACATCGGGACGACGGGCAGGTCGTATTTGCGCTGGGCGCCACGGGCCATGACGAGGTTGTTCTTCGCGGTGAAGAGCGTGTCGTCATAGGTGAGCGCCTGCACGAAGAGCCGTTCGGCCCCGGCGAAATCCTGCCGCGAGAGTTTGGAGAAGCCCCAGTTGTTGTAGATGTTGGCGGGCTGGTTGGTCATGCCGGCGGCGGTTTCGTAGAAGCTGTCAGCCTTCTTCCAGTTCTTCTTGCTGTCGGCGACCATCGCTTCGAGCCGGTAGCGGTCGAAGGTTTCGTGGGTGGGGGGGACCTTGTTCAGTTCCGCCTCGGCCTTGGCCCAGTCATTGGTGCGGATATGGGCATCGGCCAGCGACACGCGGTCGTCGGGGGTGCCGTCGGGGGCGTTCGCCACCTCTTGCCAGACCTTCACCGCCTCGGCCGGGCGGGAGGCGCGGACGAGGGATTTGGCAAGCCCGCGCTTGAGGTCGATGCGGGCCGGGTTGTCGGCGCTGGCCTTGGTGAAATAGGCGACCGCCTCTTGCGGGTCGCCTGAGGTCAGCATGAGTTCGTTGAGGTTCGAGGCGTCGATGACGTTGACGCTTTCGATGGCGCGCTGCACTTCGGCGTCGCTGGTGGGGCGATTACATGCGGCAAGGCCCAATGCGCCCGACAGGCACAGGGCAACGATCACGGGGTGGCGCATCCTGCTTCGCGTCCTCTGGCTGCGGATTTCTTGGGCCTCAGAGTTGCGAAAGGAGGACGAAACGCCCCTGACCGCGACGCACGAGGGTGAAATCCGGTTCTTCTTTGGGACCATCATACACGGTTGATTCGCTTCGTGCGATAGCGAGGCGCAGATTCTGGCGGATGGAGTCCGTTTCGCCACTGTCCTGCGCGAAGGCCTGTTCGAAGTAGCGCCGCGCCTCGCCGGATTTGCCCTGTTCCATCAGCACCACGCCGAGGTTGTTCAGCGCGGGGACGAAGGTCGGGTCGCGCTTCACCGCCTCACGCAAGAGGGTTTCGGCCTGGCCGAGGCGGCCGAGGTGGAGGTTGGCGGAGCCGAGGGCGGAGAGGACATCGACGGTGATGCCGGTTTCGCCCGCGGCCCGCATGTAGGCCTTGAGCGCGAGTTCGTATTCGCCCGCATCCATCAGGCGGTGGCCGACGATCAGCCCGTCCTCGCCGGTGGCGGAGCGGTCCACGCCCGGCGGCGTGCGGCCATCCGATGCGCCAAGGCCGCCGGTCGGTTGACAGGCGGCCAGAAGGGCAAGGCCCGCGATGACGGGCAGGTAATGCGGTCGCACCCTTGGGTCAGCCTCCAAATGCCTTCATCACGCCGTGGATGGAGGGACCGATCAGGATCACCATCAGCGGCGGCACGGTGAAGAGCATTGTGCCGAGGGTCAGTTTCGTCGGCAAGGTGTTTGCCTTTTCTTCGGCGCGCATCACGCGTTTGTCACGCATTTCGGCGGAATAGACACGCAGCGCCTC
>AYNO01000027.1 GCA_000500915.1 Rhodobacter sp. CACIA14H1 | reverse complement strand
GCACCCCCCTTGATGCAAAAGGCCCGGGCATCACGCCCGGGCCTTGCCATCCACGCCGGCGCGGGCCTCAGACCACCCGCTCCACCATCATCTTCTTGATCTCGGCAATCGCCTTCGCGGGGTTCAACCCCTTCGGACAGGTCTTCGCGCAATTCATGATCGTGTGGCAGCGATAGAGCTTGAACGGATCCTCCAGCGCATCCAGCCGCTCCGGCGTCGCCTCGTCGCGCGAATCGATGATCCAGCGATAGGCGTGAAGCAGCGCCGCCGGCCCCAGATACTTGTCCCCGTTCCACCAATAGGACGGGCAGGACGTCGAACAGGACGCGCACATCACGCATTCATAGAGTCCGTCCAGCTTCTTGCGGTCCTCGATCGACTGCCGCCACTCCTTGGCGGGGCGGTTCGTCTTCGTCTCCAGCCACGGCATGATGGACGCGTGCTGCGCGTAGAAATGCGTCAGGTCCGGGATCAGGTCCTTGATCACCGGCATATGCGGCAGCGGATAGATCTTCACATCCCCCCGCACCTCGTCCAGCCCGTAGATGCAGGCCAGCGTGTTGATCCCGTCGATGTTCATCGCGCAGGACCCGCAGATCCCCTCGCGGCAGGACCGGCGGAAGGTCAGCGTCGGGTCGATCTCGTTCTTGATCTTGATCAGCGCATCCAGAACCATCGGCCCGCAGCTATCCATGTCCACGAAATACGTGTCCACACGCGGGTTTTCCCCGTCATCGGGGTTCCAGCGATAGATCTGGAACTTCCGCACGTTCTTCCCCGCAGGCTTCGGCCATGTCTTGCCCGTCCGCACCTTGCTGTTCTTGGGAAGCGAGAACTGGACCATCTTATCCCCTCCATTCCGGGAACGAATAGAGCGGCCGCGTCGGCGGCTGCCCCGATTTCTGTTGCACGCACAGGTCGTAAACCGCCGAAGGGTCCCGCCCCATGATATAGTCGGACGTGATCGTGACCTCGCCGCCCACCGCCGCCCTGCCGCCGCTGCCGACGCCAAGGTTGATCTCTCCGCGTGGCTGCGCGGCAAGGCGGGCGCGGTCGAAACACTGCTGCTCCGCCCGCTCCACCGGGATCGGCCCGCAGGCCACCAGCACGACAGGGACCAGCCACAGCGCCCGCATCGTCACACCCCCAGCGCCACGCCCGAGGCGGCAAGGCAGGACTGCGTCTCGCTCCGCGCCACGATGGCCCAGACCACCGCCTCGGTCGAGGTTCCGGCATAGACCCCCACATCCCGCACCAGCGACTGGATTTCCGCCGCACTGGCATTCTGGACGATGCAGCGCGTCGCCGCATCGGCCTGCGGTCCCGCCAGACGGTCATCCACGATGGGCCGCACGACCGTCTCCGCCGTGCGGCGGCCGACCTTGTCGGCCATGTCCTGCGGCGAACAGGCAGCCAGCGCGGGCAGCAGGAAAAGCGGCAGAAGGCGGGTCATGGCGGAACCTCCGTTGTCCGAAACCGCCGCCACAGTGCCACGGGGCCGGACAGGACCGCAGCCCCGCCCCGCCCGCAATGCAGCGGACAGGCGCATCCCCGCCGATCCCGCTGCCTGCCGCATCAGAACTTCCGCTCCGCCGGTGCGATCTTCTTCAGGCTGATGCCGCCCTCGGCCTCGGTCGTCAGCGGGTCCACATGCACGCCGCGATAGCCGAGCGTCACCTTGTCCCCGTCCACCCAGGCCAGCGAATGCTTGCGCCAGTTGGCATCGTCGCGCTGCGGATAATCCTCATGCGCATGCGCCCCACGCGACTCCGTCCGCGCATGCGCCCCATAGATCGTGGCCAGCGCGTTGGGCATCAGGTTCGCCAGTTCCAGCGTCTCCATCAGGTCGCTGTTCCAGACCAGCGACCGGTCCGTCACCTTCAGATCGCCCATCTTGCCCGCGATCACGGTCATCTTCCGCTCGCCCTCGGCCAGCGTCGCCTCGGCGCGGAACACGGCCGCATCCGACTGCATGGTCTTCTGCATCTCCAGCCGCAGTTCCGCCGTGGGCGTGCCGCCATTCGCGTGCCGCATCGCATCGAACCGCGTCAGCGCCTTGTCCACTTCCGCACGGTTGACCGGTGCGACAGGGGCCTTCGGATCCACGATCTGCCCCGCCCGGATCGCCGCCGCCCGCCCGAACACCACAAGGTCGATCAGCGAATTCGACCCCAGCCGGTTGGCCCCATGCACGGAGGCACAGCCCGCCTCGCCCACGGCCATCAGGCCGGGGAAGACGGCATCCGGGTTATCGGCGGTGGGGTTCAACACCTCGCCCCAGTAATTCGTGGGGATGCCGCCCATGTTGTAATGCACGGTCGGCAGAACCGGGATCGGCTCCTTCGTCAGGTCCACACCCGCAAAGATGCGCGCCGATTCCGAAATGCCGGGAAGCCGCAGCTCCAGCGTCTCCTTCGGCAGGTGGTTCAGGTGCAGGTGGATATGGTCGCCATTCGCGCCCACGCCCCGCCCTTCGCGGATTTCCAGCGTCATGCAGCGGCTGACATAGTCGCGCGGCGCCAGATCCTTGTAATGCGGCGCATAGCGTTCCATGAACCGCTCGCCATTGGCGTTGGTCAGATAGCCGCCCTCGCCCCGCGCGCCTTCGGTGATCAGACAGCCGGAGCCGTAGATGCCCGTCGGGTGGAACTGCACGAATTCCATGTCCTGCAGCGGCAGACCCGCCCGCGCCACCATCCCGCCGCCATCGCCGGTGCAGGTATGGGCGCTGGTCGCGCTGAAATAGGCGCGACCATAGCCGCCCGTCGCCAGAACCACCATCTTCGCGTTGAAGACATGGATCGTGCCGTCATCCAGCTTCCACGCCACGACGCCCGTGCAGGCGCCATCCGTGATGATCAGGTCCAGCGCGAAATATTCGATGAAGAACTCCGCGTTGTTCTTCAGGCTCTGCCCGTACAGCGTGTGCAGGATCGCATGTCCCGTCCGGTCGGCCGCCGCACAGGTGCGCTGCACCGGCGGGCCCTCGCCGAATTCCGTCGTATGGCCGCCGAAGGGGCGCTGGTAGATCTTCCCCTCTTCCGTGCGGGAAAACGGCACGCCGTAATGTTCCAGCTCATACACGGCCTTCGGCGCCTCGCGCGCCAGATATTCCATCGCGTCAGTGTCGCCCAGCCAGTCCGACCCCTTCACGGTGTCGTACATGTGCCACTGCCACGAATCCGGCCCCATGTTCCCCAAGGACGCCGCAATCCCCCCCTGCGCCGCCACCGTATGCGACCGCGTCGGAAAGACCTTCGTCACGCAGGCCGTGCGCAGCCCCTGCTCCGCCATGCCCAGCGTCGCCCGCAGGCCCGCGCCGCCTGCCCCCACCACGACCACGTCGTAGTCATGCACTTCATAAGGATAAGCCGTCATCTCAGCCCCAAATCTCAAAGCGCGATGCGGACAAGGGCATAAAGCCCCGTCGCCATCACCGCGTAGGAAAGCGAAATCGCCGCGATCACGAGGGCCTTCTTCACATGCCCCCGCGCATAATCCTCGATCATCATCTGCGCGCCCTTGGCGAAGTGGCGCATCGACACGATCAGCACCAGCCCCGTCACGATCGCCGGGAAGGGCCGCGCAAAGGTGGCCATCACCGCCTCATGCCCCTGCCCCAGGGCGCTGCCGAAGATATAGACCCAGACCGGCAGCAGGAAGGCCAGCGCCACCGCGCTTACCTGCATGTACCAGTGATGTTCGGTCCCGCTATGCCCCGCGCCCTTGCCCACGGCACGCTTGCGGTCGGTCAGGTAACGCATCCCCCGCCCCCCTTACACGATGATGACGGTGAGGGCGGTCAGCACGACCGACCCGAAGATGCAGGCCCAGCCCAGCTTTTCCGCCGTGGGAATGTCCAGGCCCCGCCCGCTGTCATAGATCAGGTGCCGGATCCCGGCGAGGTAGTGGTACCACAGCGCCCAGGCCGACAGCGTGAAGACGATATCCCCGAACCAGCTCGTCGCCACCGCATCGGCGAAGGCGAAATATTCGGGCGACACCGCCGCCGACAGCAGCCACCACACCGCAAGGATCGTCCCCACGATCAGCCCGTTCCCCGTGATCCGCGTCAGGATCGAGGTGATGGATGTCAATTGCGGACGGTAGATCTGCAAATGCGGGGAAAGGGGCCGTTCGACCCGCTTCACATCAGCCATGTCGGTTCCCTTCGTCGCTGGCTTGCCCCGCACAGGGCGGGCGCGCGCTTTGGCTTTGTTACGGCTTGAATAGCGTTTTTTGCAGCCGAGTCACGCATCAGAACGCCGCAGAAGCGGGCTGTTGGCGCTAACCGGCGGAAAAAATGCGGTTTGTGATCACGCGCTGAAAATTCGTGATCACATATCAGGGCGCCATGGAGATCGCGTAATCCGCCATCTCGGTGCACATGGTGATCGTCTTTTCGCCGGGGCTGTAAAAGGCGTTCGCCTCGTCGCAACTGGCCACCTGCACGGCGACCGGCTCCGGCAGGGTCCAGACGGAATTCAGGTAATCAACCTCCTCCCGGATCGCCTGCGACACGTAATCATCCGCACCGCCGCCGACCCAGACAAAGCTGTCGCCCGGTCCCGCCGCCTCCAGCTCGTCCAGATAGACGCCCCAGGACGATGCGGCCAGATCGAACTCGTCCGGGCAACTGGCCGCGCGGTCCTCCGGCAGGCCGAACTCCACCGCCATCGCCTCGCGCTCCTGCGGCGCACCGCCGTAGAACAGGCAAAGATAGGTGAAATAGCGCCGCTCGTCCGGCGAATGCACGCCCCAGAAGGCGGTGTCATACCCCGCCTCGGCGCTTTGCGCGGCGCTGGTGCCCCAGAAGGTCGCCGCAGCGGCCACCTTCGCCTCGGCCGATTCGGCATCCCACAGCCGGTCGATCATCACGACCGACAGCACATCCGCCGCGTCCTCTTCCAGCCCCAGCACCGGAAGCTGCATCACGTCGATCAGCGCATGTCCCAGCTCGTGATAGAAGATGGACACCATCACATCGCGGACGAACCATTCCGCATCGCTCAGGTCCGGCGCCTCGCCCGCGGCTTCCGCCTCGGCCTTGCTCTGGGACCAGACGCCGCCCCCTGCCTCTTCGGCCGTGGAAGACCAGACACCCTCCGCCGCCGCAACCGACGACAGGCAAAGGGACACGAGCAGGGAACCGATCACGCGCACCATCATGCCGCGCATCTTGCGCGAAGCGGGCCGCAGGTCAAGCCGCCCGATTTGTGATCACAGACCGTCAGACGGGCACCAGCGCCCAGTAATCCAGATCCAGCAGCACCTCGGGCAGATACTTCCCGTCCGCCCCGCGCAGCGCGAAGGGCGCGGCCCCATCCTTCACCGCCACCAGCCGCAACCGCAGCGCCCCCACACCGGGCGCCCCCGTCTCGGCCTTGTCCAGCACCTCGGACCAGGCCCGCACCGTATCCCCCGCGAAACACGGGTTCGCATGGGCCCCCGCATTCAGCGCCACGATCATCTGCGCATTGGCCAACCCGTTGAAGGACAACGCCCGCGCCAACGAGATGACATGCCCGCCATAGATAAGCCGCCGCCCGTCCTCGCGCTGCGTGACGTCGAAATGCACCTTGCTTGTGTTCTGCCACAGCCGCGTGGCCATCAGGTGATCCGCCTCCTCGACCGTCACCCCGTCCACATGGTCGATCCGCTCGCCCACCGTGTAATCCGCGAAGCGGTGCCGCTCTCCCGCCAGCGCGAAGTCATAGCGCGAAAAGTCCAGCCGCTTCGGCACCACCAGCGCCTCGGGCACCACCACCGGCGCCAGCGCGGGCGTCACCGCCGCAGGCGCGGGCGCATCCAGCCGCGCCTTCTTCACCATCACCCAGCGGACATATTCCAGCACCACCTCGTCGCGCTGGTTGATGCCCCGCGTGCGCACCCAGACGACGCCGGACTTGCCGTTGGAATTCTCCTTCAGCCCGATCACGGTGGATTCCGACCGCAGCGTGTCGCCGGGATAGACAGGGGCCAGCCAGCGCCCCTCGGCATAGCCCAGATTGGCCACCGCGTTCAGGCTGACATCCGGCACCGTCTTGCCGAAGACCACATGGAAGGCGATCAGGTCATCCAGCGGCGACTGCGGCAACCCGCAGCCCCGCGCAAATTCGTCCGAGGAATACAGCGCCCCCCGCGCCGGATAGAGCGCATGGTAAAGCGCCCGCTCCCCGCCCGACACCGTGCGCGGCACGGCATGGGTGATCGTCTCGCCCAGCCGGTAATCTTCGAAGAAGCGCCCCGGATTGGTCTTCATCGCAACTCTCCCCGCAGGCGCGGCCCCGTCCATCACAGCTCCCCCAGCTTCACATCCGGGGAATAGTCCCCCGGAACCTCCTTCACCACGGCCTGCCCGCAGCGCATCACGCCCCGCGCGGCATCGAAGGCATAGGTGGGGGCGCCATGCAGCTCCCACCCCGCATTCAGCGCCTTCGTCACCTTGTGACAGAAGGCCGATGTGTCATCCTCCGACAGGAAGCGATACGCCTTCATCCCCTCACCCCCAAGGCTGATAGCCCAGCCAGTCATGGACCAGCATCACGACCACCGTGACGACCACGGTCCCGACCACGGCCTTCCACTCCGCCCCCGGCTTCGCCACCGGCGGCACCCAGTCCCGCTGGGCGCGGTTGATCAAAATGACCGACACCACGGCCCAGGCCAGCAGCCCGCCGAACAGCACCAGCGACGGCAGGTCGCCATTCACCAGCAGATGCGCCACCGCCCATGTCTTCACCGCGGTCAGTTGCGGATGCCGGATGCGCCGCGCCAGCGCCGCCCCCGTGCCGGACACGGCGTACAGATAGATGGCAAAGACCATCAGCAGGTTGTTGATCCCCACCAGCGCGGGCGACCGCCCCCACCAGACCGGCCCCTCGGCAGAGGAATAGCCGAACCACATCAGCACGACCGAGGCCAGCACCGCCACCGCCACGATCCCCTTGCCGGGATCGCCCAGCCGCGCCCGCGCCCCCGGCGCGACACGCTTGAACAGATGCGCCGCCCACCACAGGGCAAGGCCAAGGATCAACAGGGTCATCGTTCACACCTCCGCTTCGGATCGCGTGCGCACCCTGCCCCTATTCCGCTGCGGGCGCAATTCGCTGCGCCGCAGCCTGCACCACGGCCTGCGCCTCGATCGCCCGCGCCTTGGCCAGCACCGATTGCGCGGTGACGACATGCAGGTTCTCGACGATCCGCCCGTCCAGCACGGCCACGCCCTGCCCCTGCGCCTGCGCGGCGTTGAAGGCGTCGATCTGGCGCTTCGCCAGCTCCACCTCCTCCGCGCTCGGCGCGAAGGCGGCGTTGCAGATCTCCACCTGCGCCGGATGGATCAGCGTCTTGCCGTCAAAGCCCATGTCGCGCCCCTGCGCGCATTCCGCCCGCAGTCCGTCCTCGTCGCGGAAGGCGTTATAGACCCCGTCCACGATCACGCGGCCATGCGCCCGCGCCGCCAGCAGGCACAGGCCCAGCCCCGCCTGCAAGGGCAACCTGTCCGGCCGGAACCGGCTGCCCAGCTCCTTCGCCAGATCGTTGGTCCCCATGACCATCCCCTCCAGCCGCCCATGCGCCGCGATCGCCGCCGCGCCCAGCATCCCCGCCGCCGTCTCCATCATCGCCCAGAGCGGCTTGCCCCCCGCCAGCGCCGCCACGGCCTCCAGATCGGCCGGCCCGTTCACCTTGGGCACAAGGATGGCATCCACCCCGTCATGCCCGGCAAAGGCCGCGACGTCATCGCGCCCCCAGACGGTGTCCAGCCCGTTCACCCGCACGATCCGGTAGCGCGGCGCGTAATCCACCTCGGACAGGAATCGCGCCAGCACATCCCGCGCCGCCGCCTTCTCGTCCGGGGCGACGGCATCCTCCAGATCGAAGATGATCGCATCCGCCGCAATCTCCCGCGCCTTCTCCAGCGCCCGCTCCTTGGACCCGGGAATATACAGCACCGAACGGAAGGGCCGTGACATGGGATTCGCCTCCACGAAATATTCTTTCGCCTAAAGGCACCATTGCGAAAGCTTCTTCAAGCCCCAAAATGCCGCAGCGCAGCAAGAGGCTGGCATCCTGAGGTGGAACGTAGGGTGGCGGCCGACCCGCCGGGGTGGACGCACGGACCCCGTGCGGCCGCCCCGGGGGGGCGGGTCGGCCGCCACCCGGGCCTTCGGGGCCCGGGTGATGACGGTCCGTCGCACCTTGGCGCTCAAATTCCGGCGGAACGCCTAAACCCCCGTCACCCCGTCCCAGACCAGCTTCACCGAAATGCCCAAGAGCGCCCAGGTCACGATCCGGAAGAACAGCGCCTCCGGCAGCACCCGCACCAGCCGCACCCCGGCAAAGACCGCCACAGCCGCCACCGGCATCAGCATCGCCGCCACCTTCAGATTCGCCACCGACAACTGCCCCAGCGCCCAATAGGGCACCAGCTTCACCGCATTGATCACCGCGAAGGCGATGGTCGATGTCCCTGCAAAGACCGTCTTCGTCATCTTCAAGGGCAGCGTATAGACCTGATAGGGCGGCGCCCCCGCATGGCTGACGAAACTCGTGAACCCCGTCAGCGCCCCCCAGAACAGCCCCGGCCCCACCTCGGCCCGCCTCGGCGCCGCCTCCGGCTTCGGCCGCAGGATCAGGTTCAGCGCGAAGACGACCCCGATCAGCCCGATCAGCCCCGTCACCACCGCCTCGGACACCACCGACGCCGTCGCCCAGCCGACCGCGATCCCCGCCACCGCGCCGGGCAGCAGGATCGCCAGCACCCGCGCGTCGAATTCCCGACGATAGGCCCAGAGCCCGAACACATCCGACACCACATAGACCGGCAACAGCAGCCCCGCCGCCGTCACGGGGTTGATCGCCAGCGCCAGCACCGGCACGCCCAGCATCCCCACGACGGGAATCCCGCCCTTGCCCGCGCCGACGAACCCCGCCGCCGCGACCGCCGCCACCCAGAACCACAGCCCGTCCATCGCCACCCCCCGCGCTTCCCCCAAGGTTTAGCGCAAACATCCGCGCCCCGCCACGGCCCCCACCCAATTTGCCGCATACCATTGCATACCGAACCACCACCTCAACGCTTGCCAGACGCACCGCAGGGGCGTAGCAAACAGCCCGACTCATTCCGAACGGAGGATCCGGACCATGGCACGACCCAAGATCGCCCTCATCGGCGCCGGCCAGATCGGCGGCACGCTCGCCCATCTCGCCGCCATCAAGGAACTCGGCGACGTTGTGCTCTTCGACATCGCCGAAGGCACCCCGCAAGGCAAGTCGCTGGACATCGCGCAGTCGGGTCCGTCGGAAGGCTTCGACGCCACGATGAAGGGCACCAACGATTACGCCGACATCGCGGGCGCGGACGTCTGCATCGTCACGGCGGGCGTGCCGCGCAAGCCGGGCATGTCGCGCGACGACCTCCTGGGCATCAACCTCAAGGTCATGAAATCCGTGGGCGAAGGCATCAAGGCCCATGCCCCGGGCGCCTTCGTCATCTGCATCACCAACCCGCTCGACGCGATGGTCTGGGCGCTGCGCGAATTCTCGGGGCTCCCGCACAACATGGTCGTCGGCATGGCCGGCGTGCTGGACTCGGCCCGCTTCCGCCACTTCCTGTCGGTGGAATTCAACGTCTCCATGCGCGACGTGACGGCCTTCGTACTTGGCGGCCACGGCGACACGATGGTCCCGCTGACCCGCTACTCCACCGTCGCGGGCATCCCGCTGCCGGACCTCGTCCAGATGGGCTGGACCACGCAGGAAAAACTGGATGCCATCGTCCAGCGCACCCGTGATGGCGGCGCGGAAATCGTGGGCCTACTGAAGACCGGCTCCGCCTTCTATGCCCCCGCCACCTCGGCCATCGAAATGGCCGAAGCCTTCCTCAAGGACCAGAAGCGCCTGCTGCCCTGCGCCGCCTACGTGAAGGGCGCCTATGGCCTCGACGGTCTTTACGTCGGCGTGCCCACCATCATCGGCAAGAACGGCATCGAACGCATCGTGGACATCAAGCTGAACGCCGACGAACAGGCGATGATGACCAAGTCGGTGGACGCCGTGAAAGGCCTCGTCGCCGCCTGCAAGGGCATCGACCCGTCGCTGGCCTGATCGCCCGACACATGCTAACCCAAGGGGGCGCCCTGCCACGGGGCGCCCCTCTTTGTTTCCCTGAAAGGCCCCGACGATGGATTACGGCAAGAACGGCAACCCCAAGATCGCCAAGGACAGCCACCACCCGCTGGACCAGCCCCGCCGCGGCGCCCCCAAGGGCGACGACAAGGCGGCAAAGAAGAAGGCCGAACTCCTCGCCCGCATGAAGGCCGCAGCGGACGCACGCAAACCCAAACCCTGACGAGGGCCACCATGATTTCCGCCAAATCCCTTTGCCTCGCCTCCCTCCTGCTGCTTCCCCTGCCCTTGGCCGCACAGGACCTTTCGGCGGAAATCGCCACGACCGGCCTCGCCGCGACCGAATCCCGCCTCGCCGCCCTCGGCGCGCCCTCCGAAGCCGACCGCTTCGCCCTCGGCGGCATCCGCTTCCTCCGCGCGATCGAAACGACCTACCAGACCCGCTACCGCACCGGCATGGATGATCCGACGGGGATGGTCCCGCTGATCCGCCTGCCCGCAGGCGCGGCCCCCGACGCGGCCTTCCAACCCGCCGATGTCGCCGCCCTCTTCTCGCAGGCCGCCACGGACATGGCCGCAGCCCGCGCACCGCTGGACGGGCTCGCCTCCGGTCCCGAATTCTCGGTCGAGATCCGCCTCGCCGACCTCTGGTTCGACGTGAACGCCGACGGCACCCGCAGCGAAGACGAATCCCTGATGGACCTGCTCGGCCCGTCCCTGCTGGGCTGGCGCTGGTTCGACCGCGACCCCGCCACCCCGCTGCCCACGATCCGCTTTGACCGCGCCGATGCGGCATGGCTCTCGGCCTATACCCACCTTCTGGAAGGCGTGGCCAACATCGTCCTCGCCTATGACCCGACCGACGCGCTGACCCGCGCCGCCGCCACAAGCGACGGCATCGCCGCGCTGTCGCCCCCTGCCGAAAGCGAATTCACCATGTTCGCACCGGGGCTGGATGCCATCTGGACCATCCTCACCGCGCTGGACCAGCAGCCCGACGCCGCCCGCCTGACCGCCGCCCGCGACCATTTCCTGTCCATGGTGGCCGACAATCGCAGCTTCTGGGCCGCCGTCGCGGCCGAGACGGACAACGACGCCGAATGGCTGCCCAATGACGGCCAGACCTCCGCGTTCGGCCTGACCCTGCCGCCGGGAACCGGGGCCACATGGCTGGCCGTTCTGACCGATGGCGAGGCGCTGCTGAAAGGCGAAAAGCTGGTCCCCTACTGGCGCACCGGCGATGGCGCGGGGCTGAACCTCGGCCGCATGTTCACCGAACCCGCGCCGATCGACGTGAAGGACTGGATACAGGGCACGGGTGCGCTGCCCTATCTGGAACAGGGCGAAACCGTCAGCGCCGAAAACTGGTCCCGCTTCGAATCGATGATGGGCGGCGATGCCATGCTGATGTCGGTCTGGCTGAACTGATCGCGGGGGGGCGCCCACCCCCCCGCAACTGTTGCGCGAATCCCCGTTCCACCGCCCGCTGCGTGCTGACTGTTTGCGGTACAGTCTGCGGCACAACACACGGCACAGCCGCTACGCCCCGATCCGCCCCCGCAACCCCCGCAGATGCGCCCCCACATCGCGGGCCGAAAAGGCCGCCTCCTTCACCAGCCAGTCGAAATGCTGGCTGATCTGCTGCACCCGCGCCGAGTCCCGGAATGCGAGGTAGTGCCGCCCCAGATAGACCACCGCCAACAACGGGCCAAAGACCGTGACAGGCGCGGAAAACACCCGCCTTGCATCGAACAGATACAGCCGCAGCGCGGGATAAAGCTGATCCGTCAACAGGATAAGCCTGTCCATCTGCTCGGCCCGCACCGACGCGGGCAGCCCGTGGTAATAGCCCGCGCCTTCGGCAAAGGCCGCGATCTCGTGCAGGGGCAGGGCGATTTCATAATCGGAACGGGAATTCCGCATCCAGTCCAGCCGGTCCTCGAACGCCCCCAGCGCCTGTTCCGCCGTCCGCCCCAACTGGGGCCGGTATTCCCATTCCACCACCGCCCGCGTCTTCAACATGTCGGGCAAAGTCGCCGGAACATGCCGTATCTTGTATCCCGCCGCCTCGCGGTGCCAGCCGAAGATCGTCTCGTCGATCAGCGCACGCGGCGCTTCCGTCACGGTAAGGTTTGTGGCTAACAAATCCGCGATGGGTTCCGGCCGCCCTGTCAGCCCCAGCAGCCAATCCGCCGAAATCCCCAGCGCCTGCGCACAATCCGCCGCAAGCTGGGCATTCGGCAACCGCGTCCCGGGCGACAGAAGCTGCGACAGCGTGGACCGGTCAACCCCCACCTCCCGCGCCAGCGCCGCGCGGGTCATCCCCTTGTCCGCCATCGCCTCGGCCAGCCGGGCGCGGAACAGCTCCGCACGGTCCCGCTTGTCGATTCTTGCCCGCATGGGTGATTATTCTCACCAAAAGTGACAATCCGTTGCGCATCTTCGGCCTGCTGCCCGCTCGGTTCAAGTGCTAATCTGGACGCCAGAAAGAAAAGCAATATCCGAGGCATATCTTGCGGCCCACCACCACAGAACAACCAGCAGTGGAGTGGCCCACCCTCCTCCTGCTCGCCGCGACCTATGCGCTCTGGGCGCTCGGCACGACCTATGCCTTCACGCTCCACCCCGCCGCCGGCATCCTGCTGACCGGCATCGCCATCGGCCAGTTCTCCTCGCTCCAGCACGAAATCCTGCACGGCCATCCCTTCCGGTCACGCCGGATCAACGAAGCCCTCGCCTTCCCCGCGCTGACGCTGACCGTTCCCTACGGCCGCTTCCGCGACACGCACCTTGCCCACCACCACGACCCCGTCCTGACCGACCCCTATGACGATCCCGAATCCAACTACCTCGACCCCGTGGTCTGGGCGCATGTGCCGGGATGGATCAAACCCTTCTACCGCTTCAACAATACGCTCTTCGGCCGCATCACGCTGGGCCCCGTCCTCGGCAACATCCTCTGGCTCGTCTCGGAATGGAAACTCCTGCGACAGGACGCGCCGGGCGTCCGCCGCGACTGGGCGCTCCATGCCGCAGGGCTGGTGCCCGTCATCCTCTGGCTCTCGGCGGCGGCCATGCCCTGGTGGGGCTACCTGCTGGCCGCGTGGATCGGCCACGGGCTGCTGAAGATCCGCACCTATCTCGAACACCGCGCCCACGAAGCCGCCCGCGCCCGCACCGTCATCATCGAGGATCGCGGCCCCCTCGCGCTGCTGTTCCTCAACAACAACCTGCACGTCGTCCACCACATGCACCCCGCCGTGCCGTGGTATCGCCTGCCCGCGCTCTATGCCGCCAACCGCGACCATTACATCCGGCGCAACGACGGCTACATCTACCGCAACTATCTGGACATCTTCCGCGCCCATCTCTTCCGCGCCAAGGACCCCGTGCCCCACCCCCTGATGCCCGGCCCGGCCGAAGCCGCCGGATCCCGCGAAACACCGGCGGAAACCCCGCGTCTGACAGCCTGACCGCGCAAATCCCGCGACCGGCCCCCTCGCGCCGTGCTAGACTGCGGCAAAAGCGGAAGGTCACGCCGATGCGAAACGCCGTCCTGCCAACCCTCGTCCTCGCCCTGACCATCGCGCTCGGCGGGCCGGCGCTGGCCAGGCCTGTCCCCTACCTGCTGCAACCCGAAGAGTCCTCGGTCGGCTTCGAAACCGATTTCGGCCCCGACCTGATCTCCGGCGCCATGCCCGTCAAATCCGCCGACCTGATCCTCGATTTCGACAGCGTCGCCAATTCCCGCATCGACGTCACGCTGGACGTGACCAATGCGCAGGCCTCCTTCCCCTTCGCCGCACAGGCGATGAAAGGCCCCAAGGTGCTGGATGCACAGGGCTTTCCGGAAATGTCCTTCCACTCCACCGCCATCCGGCGCGATGGCGACGGGGCACGGGTCGAAGGCGCCCTCACCATCCGCGGCGTCACCCGCCCCGTCACCCTGCAGGCCAGCATCTACCGCCAGAAAGGCACCGGAGCAGGCGACCACCGCCGACTGACCGTGCAGTTGAAGGGCAGCGTGCGCCGGTCCGATTTCGGCGCAACAGGCTGGTCCGACATGGTAGGGGACGAAGTCCGCCTCACCATCCTCGCCCGCATCGCCCAGGCCGAATGATCAGGAACACGCCAGAAACCTTCGGCCTCGTCACCCGCCTGCTGCATTGGGGCATCGCGGGGCTGGTCGTGGTGCAGGTCTCGCTCGGCCTCCGGATCGGCGACATGCAGCCGGGCCTGTCCAACCTCTGGCTCTACGGGCTGCACAAATCGCTGGGCGTCACGGTGCTGGCCCTGATGACCGCCCGCATCCTCTGGCACCTCGCCTCGCCCCCGCCGAAACCCGTCGGAGGCGGCTGGCAGGCGACCCTTGCCCGCGTCACCCACGGGACGATCTACGCCCTTCTCCTCGCCATCCCCCTCACCGGCTGGGCCGCCAGTTCCGCCACCGGAATCGACACCCTGCTCTTCGACCGCTGGACCATCCCGCCCATCGCGCCCGTCTCGCCGGTCTGGGAAACCCGCCTCTTCGCCCTTCACGATCTGTTAACCAAGCTTCTCCTCGCCCTCCTCGCCCTCCACGCAGGCGCCGCGCTGAAGCGGGAAATGGACGGCGACGGCACCCTGCGCCGCATGGTCACGGGCCGCCGCACGCCCCGCCGCTGACGCCGCACAGCAAGCCTCTGGCCCTTGCCCCGAGCAGGCGCTAAACAGCCGGTCGCATCGGGAAAAAAGGCGCGCACCATGGCACGGATTCTGATCACCTCCGCCATCCCCTACATCAACGGGATCAAGCATCTGGGCAACCTCGTCGGCTCCCAGCTGCCCGCCGACCTCTTCGCCCGCTACATGCGCGCCCGCGGGCACGAGGTTATGTTCATCTGCGCCACCGACGAACACGGCACCCCGGCCGAACTCGCCGCCGCCAAAGCCGGCAAACCGGTCGAGGCCTACTGCGCCGAAATGCACGCCGTCCAGTCCGACCTCGCCAGGGGCTTCCGCCTCTCCTTCGACCATTTCGGCCGGTCCTCGTCCCGGCGCAACCACCGCCTGACCCAGCACTTCGCCGGAAAGCTCGCCGAAAACGGCCTGATCGCGGAAGTGTCGGAAAAACAGGTCTTTTCCATCGACGACAACCGCTTCCTGCCCGACCGCTACATCACCGGCACCTGCCCGAATTGCGGCTACGACGCCGCTCGTGGCGACCAGTGCGAGAATTGCACGAAACAGCTCGACCCGACCGACCTGATCAACCCGCGCTCCTCCATCTCCGGCTCCACCAATCTGGAAGTGCGCGAGACGAAACACCTCTACCTCCGCCAGCGCGCCCTGAAGGACAAGCTGGAGGCGTGGATCGACTCGAAAACCGACTGGCCCATCCTCACCACCTCCATCGCGAAGAAATGGCTGAACGACGGCGACGGGCTGCAGGACCGCGGCATCACCCGCGACCTCTACTGGGGCATCCCGGTGAAGAAGGGCGATCAGGACTGGCCGGGCATGGAAGGCAAGGTCTTCTACGTCTGGTTCGACGCCCCCATCGAATACATCGCAGGCACCGCCGAATGGGCCGACGCGAACGGTCTGGACGATGCGGCATGGGAACGCTGGTGGCGCACCGACAAGGGGGCGCAGGACGTCACCTATTACCAGTTCATGGGCAAGGACAACGTCCCCTTCCACACCCTGTCCTTCCCCGCCACCATCCTCGGCTCGGGCGAACCGTGGAAGCTGGTCGATTACCTCAAGTCCTTCAATTACCTGAACTATGACGGCGGCCAGTTCTCCACCTCGCAGGGCCGCGGCGTCTTCATGGACCAGGCGCTGTCCATCCTGCCCGCCGATTACTGGCGCTGGTGGCTGCTCTCCCACGCGCCGGAAAATTCCGACAGCGAATTCACCTGGGAAAACTTCCAGGCCTCGGTGAACAAGGACCTCGCCGATGTCCTCGGCAACTTCGTCTCCCGCGTCACCAAATTCGCCAAGTCCAAACTGGGCGACACCATCCCCGCCGACGGCGACTTCACGCCCGAAGAAACCGCCCTCATCGTCGACCTCGGCGCCCGCATCCGCGACTACGAATCCCTGATGTCGCAGATGGAGGTGCGCAAGGCCGCCGCCGAACTCCGCGCGATCTGGGTGATCGGCAACGAATACCTGCAAGCCGCCGCCCCCTGGTCCGCCGTCAAGACCGACCCGGCCCGCGCCGCCGCCATCATCCGCCTCTCGCTCAACCTCATCCGCGTCTATGCGATCCTGTCGCAACCCTTCATCCCGGACGCCTCTGCCACGATGATGCAGGCGATGGGCTCGGACGACTGGACATGGCCCGACGACATCCACGCCGCCCTGCGCACCCTGCCGGCAGGCCATGCTTTCACCATCCCCGAAAACCTCTTCCGCAAGATCACGGACGAGGAACGCGCCGACTGGCAGCAAAGATTCTCGGGCGTCAGGACCTGACCGCGGCTTCATCCCGGCCCAAATACCCTCAGGGGGAGTCGCCCGGAACGGGCGACGGGGGCGGAACGCCCCCCGCAGAGCCGGAGCGGATGCGAAGGCGACAGGAAAGGCGTGCGGTCCGCCCCGGACCGCACATTTCGATGAACGGAGCATGACATGACCCTCTCGACCACCCCATTCGGCAAGACCGGCAAGACCGTCACCCGCATAGGCTTCGGCGCCTGGGCCATCGGCGGCAGCTGGGGCGACGTCCCGGACTCCGAGGCGAAAGCCACGCTGGACGCCGCGCTCGACGCAGGCATGACCTTCATCGACACGGCCGATGTCTATGGCGACGGCCGGTCCGAACGCATCATCCGCGACGTGCTGAAATCGCGCGGCGGCGCAAAACCCTTCGTCGCCACCAAGGCCGGCCGCCGCCTCTCGCCCCATATCGCCGCCGGCTACACCATCGAAAACATCGAAGCCTTCATCGACCGCAGCCTGACCAACCTCGGGGTGGACTGCCTCGACCTCGTGCAGCTCCACTGCCCGCCGACCGAAACCTACTATACCCCCGCCCTTTTCGACGGCCTCGAAACGCTGAAGCAGAAGGGCAAGATCGCCCAATGGGGCGTCTCGGTCGAAAAGGTCGAAGAGGCGCTGAAGGCCATCGAATATCCCGGCTGCGCCTCGGTCCAGATCATCTACAACCTCTTCCGCCAGCGCCCCGCTTCCCTCTTCTTCCGCGAAGCCAAGGCCCGCAACGTCGCCACCATCATCCGCGTCCCCCTCGCCTCGGGGATGCTGACCGGCAAGATGACCGCCACCAGCACCTTCGCCGCCGACGACCACCGCAACTTCAACCGCCATGGCGAGGCCTTCGACGTGGGCGAAACCTTCGCGGGCGTGCCCTATGACGTGGCCCTGCAGGCGGTCGAGGAACTGCGCCCCCTCGTCCCGCAAGGCGCCACGATGGCGCAATTCGCCCTGCGCTGGATCCTGATGGAAGAGGCCGCCACCGTCGTCATCCCCGGCGCCCGCACCCCGGCGCAAAGCACCGCCAATGCCGGTGCCGACGCGCTGGCCCCCCTGCCTGCCACCACGATTGACGCCTGCCGCGACATCTACACCCGCCTCATCGCGCCGCACGTCCATCAGCGCTGGTGACCCCCTCACCCCGACCCTCTCCCCCGGGGGGGAGAGGGAGCCGCACCCGGCAGGGCAAGGGCGGCACGGGTTGCGCGGGGCGCGACGCCCCCTCTCCCCCCCGGGGGGAGAGGGCAGGGTGAGGGGGCCACGCTTCCCCGTGCCGGACCACTTAAAAGACAAAGGGCGCCCCGCAGGACGCCCCCGATCCTTCCGTCCCGTATCGGGTCCTCACGCCCCTTCGGGCAGCACCCGCACCGCGCCCTTGTCCGCCGATGCGGCAAACAGCGCATAGGCCTTCAAGGCCGTCGTCACCTTGCGCGGACGCGGCTTTGCGGGCTTCCAGCCCAGCCGGTCCTGTTCCGCCCGCCGCGCGGCAAGCTCGGTTTCGGAAATGCGCAGGTTGATGCTGCGGCTCGGGATGTCGATGTCGATCATGTCGCCATCCCGCACCAGCCCGATCGCGCCGCCCGACGCCGCCTCGGGCGAGGCATGGCCGATCGACAGGCCCGACGTGCCGCCCGAAAAGCGCCCATCCGTCAGCAGCGCGCAGACCTTCCCCAGCCCCTTCGATTTCAGGTAGCTGGTGGGATAGAGCATCTCCTGCATCCCCGGCCCGCCCTTCGGCCCCTCATAGCGGATGACGACCACGTCGCCCGCCTTCACCTCGTTGTTCAGGATGCCCGCCACCGCGTCATTCTGCGATTCATAGACCTTGGCAGGGCCGGAAAAGACGAAGATCGACTCATCCACCCCCGCCGTCTTCACGATGCAGCCGTCCAGCGCGATGTTGCCCTTCAGCACGGCCAGACCGCCCTCCTTGGTAAAGGCATGGTCCGCCGACCGGATCACCCCCTTCTCGCGGTCCAGATCAAGCTCGGCATAGCGCTTGTCCTGCGAGAATGCCGTGGCCGACCGCACGTTCCCCGGGGCCGCCTTGAAGAAATGCCGCACGCTGTCGTGGTTCGTGCGGCTGATGTCCCAATGGTCCAGCGCCGCGCCCATCGTGGCCGAATGCACCGTCACGCAGTCCCGGTGCAGAAGGCCCGCATTGTCCAACTGGCCGAGGATCGCCATGATCCCGCCCGCGCGGTGGACATCCTCCATATGCACGTCCTGCTTGGCAGGGGCGACCTTGCACAGGCAGGGCACCTTGCGCGACAGGGCGTCGATATCGTCCTGGTCGAAGTCGATGCCGCCTTCATGCGCGGCGGCAAGGATGTGCAGGATGGTGTTCGTCGAACCGCCCATCGCGATATCCAGCGCCATCGCGTTTTCAAACGCCTTCTTGTTCGCCACGTTGCGCGGCAGGATGCTGTCGTCGTTCTGGTCGTAATACCGCTTGGCAAGGTCCACGATCAGATGCCCCGCCTCGACGAACAGCCGCTTGCGGTCGGCATGGGTGGCCAGCGTGGACCCGTTGCCGGGCAACGACAGTCCCAGCGCCTCGGTCAGGCAGTTCATGGAATTCGCGGTGAACATGCCGGAGCAGGAGCCGCAGGTCGGGCAGGCCTCTTTCTCGATCGCCTCCACCTCTTCGTCGGTGTAGCTCTCATCCGCCGCCACGACCATCGCATCCACAAGGTCCAGCGCCAGTTCGCGGCCCTTCACGATGGCCTTGCCCGCCTCCATCGGCCCGCCCGAGACGAAGACCGCCGGAATGTTCAGCCGCATCGCGGCCATCAGCATCCCGGGCGTGATCTTGTCGCAGTTGGAAATGCAGACCATCGCATCGGCGCAATGGGCGTTGACCATGTATTCGACGCTGTCGGCAATGATCTCGCGCGACGGCAGGGAATAAAGCATCCCGTCATGTCCCATCGCGATACCGTCATCGACCGCGATGGTGTTGAATTCCTTGGCGACGCCCCCCGCCGCCTCGACCTCGCGGGCCACCATCTGGCCAAGGTCCTTCAGATGGACGTGACCGGGCACGAACTGGGTGAAGCTGTTGACGATGGCGATGATCGGCTTGCCGAAGTCGCCGTCCTTCATGCCCGTCGCCCGCCACAGGCCACGGGCGCCGGCCATGTTGCGGCCATGGGTGGTGGTGCGGGAACGATAGGCGGGCATGGTTCTTCCTCCGTCAGACGTGCATCAGCGGCATGGCATCCGCCACGCGCAGGGTCAAGGGAAAGGCCTGTCAGAGCAGGCCGCGACCCGAAAGATTCCGCATCAGGGCCGCCGTGCCGAAGGTCCATTCCGGCGCCTCGGTCGCCAGCCGCACCGTGTTCACCAAGGCCCCCAGCGCGGGCGTGGCAATTGTCACCACATCACCCAGATGATGCGTGAACCCCTGCCCCGGCCCGTCCCGGTCCTGCACCGGCGCGAACATCGTCCCGCAATACAGCACGAACCCATCAGGATACTGGTGATGCCGCCCCCGCGCCTGCGCCGCCAAATCCGCCGGATCACGGCTGATCTCGGCCATGGACGACCGCCCTTCCAGCCGGAACCCGTCCTCGCCCGTCACCGTCATGGTCAGCTCCAGCCGCCGCACATCGTCCAGCGTGAAGCGCCCGTCAAAGATACGGATGAAAGGCCCCACAGCAGCCGATGCATTATTGTCCTTGGCCTTCCCCAGCAGCAGCGCCGACCGCCCCTCCACATCGCGCAGGTTCACGTCGTTGCCCAGCGTCGCCCCCACGATCCGCCCCGTCGAGTCGCAGGCCAGCACCACCTCCGGCTCGGGGTTGTTCCAGCGGCTGACCGGATGCAGCCCGACCGACGCGCCCCAGCCCACCGCCGCCATCGGCGGGGCCTTGGTGAAGACCTCGGCATCCGGCCCGATCCCCACTTCCAGATATTGCGACCACAGCCCCTCGGCCTGCAGCAGCGCCTTCACCTCCGCCGCCTTTTCCGACCCCGGAACCAGATTGCGCAGGCTGTCCCCGATCACCCCCGCCACGCGGGCGCGGATCGCCTCGGCCCGCGACGGATCGCCCGCCGCCCGCTCCTCGATCACGCGTTCCACCATAGACCGCGCAAATGTCACGCCGCAGGCCTTCACGGCCTGCAGGTCCACCGGCGCCAGCAGACGGGTCACATCCCCCGTCCCCTCCACCGACGCGGCGGCGATATCGGACAGCGCCCCGATATCCTCGCCCGCCACCCCTGCGACGAAGGCCGGTATATCCGCCTGTTCCAACAGGTCGCGCATCGTCGGGGCGGCCCTCGTGGTGATGTCCACCACACGCCCCCCCCGCAGCGTCACCAGCGCAGGCCCGACTCCCCCGCGCCAGACCCGTCCGACGAACAGCCCCTCATCCGGAAGATGCAGCATGATCCCCTCCCCATCCCGCGCGCCGCACCATGCGCAAGGGGCGGCCAGGGGGCAAGACCCCGCATGGGCTCTGCATTTCGCAGGCAGGGCGGACCTTCGTCACAAAATTGCGCGATTCGGGAATTAATCAACCTTGACGTGCATTTCACCGGTCCCACCTTTTCAGTTTGTGGTTCAGGTTCTGGCCGGCGGCCCCGCGCATCGGGGGTGCGGGACGCCACGACTGATACCTTTGTATGTAGCGACCGGCCACATGGCCGGATTGTTCCCGCATCGACGGCCCTCTACCTGTGCTTGTGAAGGTGGGGGCAAGACGAAGGAAGACTGTACCGATGAAGACCCTTCTCGCCGCCCTTGCCCTGACGCTGTCCTGCGCCCCCGCGATGGCCGGTGACTACCTGCCCGAGGATACGCCCCTGCGCATTCCGGTTCCGCAGGCCGCCGCGATGGACCGCAACTTTCCCCGCACGGCCGATTGCGACGCCCTCAGGGCCGATTACATCGCCGCCGGCTGGCCCATGGGCGCGGGGATCGAGACGCTGCGCACCATAGACGCGCGGCTGAAACGGCAGCTCGTCATGCGCAACGATGCGGGCGCGGATGTCTGGACCCCGCTCGCCTCGGCCATCATCAAGGGCAAGCGTCCGGCGGGCGATTGCGACGACATCAGCGTGACCAGCGCACAGCTTGCCATCTGCGCCGGTATGCCGCCCGAGGATGTGGGCCTGCTGATCACCACCAGCCCCAAGACCGGTGCGCTGGAACTGCACATGATGGCCTTCTACCGCGACCATACAGGACGCGTATGGGTCTTCGGCGACAGCTTCGGCAAGCCGCGGGCGCTGTCCAAGGTCCGTCAGGACCTGCTCTTCTTCGCCAATATGGGCGACGTGCGCCGCTGGTATGCGCTGCATGACAGCGACGGCACCGCACCCGATGCGGCAGGCCCCACCTCGTCCATCCCCGTGACCGAGGCGCGGACCGCCCCGAAGAACTGCGAACAGGCGGTGGAGCTGGCCGACTGACCGTCACGCCCCGCGCGGGCGGGCCACGTCGTTCGATCCCTCCTCCTCGGGACCAAGGCCATAGCTCATCCGCCGCATCTGGGCGATCACGCGCTCCATCTCGTCATCCGGCAGCACCGGCGGCTCGCCCAGCGCCAGCGCCTGCACATACATGCGCGACAGCGTCTCCACCTCCACCGCCATCCACAGCGCACCCTCCAGCGTCTTGCCAAGGCTGATCTGGCCATGCTGGCCCAGCAGGCAGGCCATCCGGTCCTCCAGCGCCTCCAGCGCGGCATCCGAAAGCGCCTGCGTGCCGAAGGTGGCGTAACGCGCACAGCGCAGGGTGGTGCCGCCCATCACGCCCACCATGTAATGGAAGGCCGGAATGGTGCGGTGGTGGCAGGCGACCGATGTCGCATAGGCCGAATGGCAATGCAGCACCACGTCCACATCCGTCCGCGCCTTCAGGATGTCGCGGTGGAACCGCCATTCCGATGACGGGCGCCGCCCCTCATAGGTGCCATCCCAGTACATCCGCACCAGATCCTCGGGCTGCATCGTGTCATAGGGCAGCGACGATGGCGTGATCAGGAACCCGTCCCCGTGCCGCACCGACAGATTGCCCGCCGTGCCCTGGTTGATCCCCGTCTCGTTCATCCGGCGGCAGGTGGCCAGCATCCGCCGGCGCAGGGTCATCTCGTCTTCGGTCATGTCATGGCTTCCTCGGCAAGCACGCGCCAGCGTGCGGCATATGCGGTCAGGTCGGGCAACCCCGGCAGGGGCTGCGGTGCGGTCAGGGCGGGCGGGGGCATGGGCCGTTCGGGATGGCACAGCGCCGCCGCGCCCGCCGCGATGCCGTAGCCTTCGGGATTGACCAGCGTCTCGCACCCCGGACGCAGGGCGGCGACCAGCGCGGCAAAGGCCGGATCGCGCAGGAAACTGCCGTCCAGCACCCAGCGCCGCACGGGGTCCAGCCGGTTGCCGCATTCCACCGCCAGCAGCGCGACATACAGAACGGCCAGCGCATGACGCTCCGCCGCCCCCTCCGGTGCGGGGCCGAGGATGCGCCCCCTGCCCGCCGTTCCGGGAAACTGCCCGTCATTCGTCCCGAAGGTCGGCAGCGCCATCGTCCCCCGCGCCACCACCTGCGCCAGCGCGGCGGGATCGACCACCGCGCCCTCCGGCTGCGCCCCCGCCACGGCGGCATATTCCCGCCCGCCCATGGTCAGCGCCCCGCCCACCGGCGCACCGGACACATCGGCGTTGCAGGTCATCCCCCGCGCCTCGTCCAGCCGCGACAGGTCCATCCGGTCGGCCAGCCCGACGATCCACGTCCCCGTGGACAGCACGCACAGCCCCTCCATCCCCGCCGCGCGGTAGCGGTGGAAATTGGCCGAGGAATCATGCACCCCCGCATGGACCCGCATCGCGGGAACGCCCTGCGCCACCAGCGACGGGCGCACCGGCCCCAGATCGGCATGGGCCGGCGCGAAGGGCGGCATCAGCCGCCCCCAGCCCCGCGCTGCCACGATGGGGGACCAGCGCCCCCGCGCCACGTTCCACAGATGCGACTGCGCACCAAGGATCGTCGCCTCGCTGACCGCAACACCCGACAGCCGCCACGCCCAGTATTGCGGGATGCCCAGACACCACCGCGCCCGCGCGAAATCCTGCGGGCAGGCCGTTTCCGCCCAGAACATCTGCCGCGCCGTATGGGTCGCGGCCATCATCACCGCAGACCCCCTGTCGAAGAAATCCCCCGCCAGCGGCGCATAGGCCTCGGCCAGTCCCGCAGGCAGGGGCTGTTCGTAATCCACCATCGGCAGCACCGCACCGTCGCCCCCCGCATCGGGGTCCGCGCCCGCCAGCACGCCCCCCGACCCGTGCCCCGAAGCCACGAAATGCGCCAGCGGATGCCGCGACCCCAGATCGGCCAGCCCCGCCAGAACCCAGGCGTTCAGCGCCTTCAGGTCGTGATGCCGCCACGGCGGCCCCACCCGCACGGGATTGGGCACCGACAGCACCTCCACCACATGCCCGTCGATATCGCAGGCCGAAAGCTTCACGTTGGACTTGCCGACGTCCAGAACCGCGATGCTGCCCGCGCCTGCCATGCGCTATCCGTTCGGCAGGCGGTAATCCTCGCCCCGGCTTTCGGACATGACGACGCGCCCGTTTGGCAGGTCGTTGCCGTCCAGCTTCCATGCGATTTCGTCGGGGGTCAGGTCGTAATGCGTCCACCGCGCCGTCAGCCGGTCGCGCAGCACGGGCTCCGGCACATCGACCAGCACCGCCACATCGAACAGCGGCCGCAGCAGCGACCACGGCGCCTGCCCCAGCAGCAGGTAATTCCCCTCCACGATGATCACCGGCACCCCGGCGGGGATCATCCGCGCCCCCGCCCGCGCGATCTCGATATCGCGGTCAAAGACGGGCACGGCCACGAAATCCTCGTCCCGTGCCCGTATCCGCTTCAGCGTATGGAACAGCCCGCCGACATCGAAGGTCTCCGGCGCACCCTTCCGGGGCCGCAGACCCGCAGGCACCAGATGCAGGTCGTCGTAGTGATAGCCATCCATCGGCAGCACCGCCGCCATCCCCGCCTGCCGCGCGTTCAGCGCGTCGCAGACGCGGTCCGCCACGGTGGATTTCCCCGACCCCGGCGCCCCGGCAAGGGCCGCGACCACGCGCCCCCCGCCCTTGGCCTTTTCCGCCAGAAGGTCCGCAAGACCCGCGATGTCGATGGATGGTGCCGTCACGTCGCCCCTCAGATCAGCCGGTACTGTTTGGCCTTATTGCGCAGGAAGGGCAGGCCCTTGTCCATCACCTCCTCGAAATTTTCCGCCACAGGCCGCCAGACCGCCAGACCATAGCCCACCTCGGGCGGCATGTTGATGAAGCTTTCCATCGCCAGCCCGCCCTTGAACCCCACGGCGGCCAGCGTCGCATAGACCTCGTCCCAGTCGCAGGTGCCCTCTCCCGGCGTGCCCCGGTCGCTTTCGGACAGGTGGATATACCGCAGATGCTCCCGGGCATCGAGGATGCCGTTCCCCGCCCCCTTCTCCTCGATATTCATGTGATAGGTGTCGAGGTGGATGAAGATGTTGTCCGCCCCCACCTTCTCGATCATCCACTTGGCCTGCCAGCCCGTGTTGATCAGGTGGTTCTCGTAGCGGTTCACCGGCTCGATCCCGAAGGCGATCCCGCGCTTCTTCGCGTGCTTCGCCGCCGCCGCCAGCGCACGGGCGATGTTGTCATATTCCGCCATCGTCGGCGGCAACCCCGTCCGCTGCCCGATCCCGCCATAGGTCACGCCCGACAGCGCCTCGGCCCCCATCTCGGCCGCCTTGTCGATGCTGTCGCACAGCTGTTCGATGGCCCCGTCGGGGTTGACCGACGCCCAGTTCTTCTCGGGCAGGCCCAGCGAACAGACCGCCCGCATGTCGTGCTTCTCCAGCAACGCCCGCGTATGCGCGGCGTCCACGATGGAGGTGTTGAGCAGCGCGATCTCGATGAAATCCATCTTGTAGGCGGCGGCGGCGGGAATGGTCCTTTCCGCCCCGGCGCGATCCCAATGCATGGTCCACATGGACGTGTGAACGCCGAACCCTTCCATTCAACTTCTCCCTCGTTGTCGTTCTTTCCATCGCCCCGCGCCCCAGCGCAGGATCATCACGCCGACCAGAAACAGCCCCCAGACCGCCGTCGAAAGGTGCTGGTTCGCACCAAGCAGGTTCAGACCGGACGACAGCACCTGCAGGACGACCAGCGCGATCACCACAGGCACCACGCGGCCAAAGCCGCCGAACGGGTCCACCCCGCCCAGGAAACAGGCCAGCACCGTGACCAGCAGCAGCGCCTCGCCATGCCCCACGCGGACCGAGTTGAACCGCGACAGCATCAGGATGCCCGCCACCGCGCACATCACCCCCGACAGCGTGTAGATCAGCACAAGCGTCCGCTTGGTATGCACGCCCGAATAGGTCGTGGCCCGCAGGTTGGACCCGATCATCCGCGCGGCAAAGCCGTGCCGCGTGCGGGTCAGCAGCACATGCCAGGCCAGCGCACACAGCCCGAACAGGACCAGCGGCACGGGGATGCCCAGCAGCGACCCATGCCCCAGCACCGCCACATATTGCGGAAAGCCCGAAATGTCGCCGCCCTTGGTCAGGAACTCGCCCAAGCCCCGCAGGAAGATCATCATGGCCAGCGAAACAAGGATGGGATGCGCCCCGATATAGGCGATCACCGCCCCCATCGCCGCCCCCGACAGCGCCCCCACCGCCAACGCCAGCACCGTGCCCAGCAGGAACGCCCCCGCCCCCGCATCGACGCCCCCGAACTGCATCAGCACGAAGGCCAGCGTCAGCCCCGCCATGTTGGCCGTGTAGATGATGGCAAGGTTGAACCCGCCCGAGATGATGGGGATCAGCATCGCCAGCGTCAGGATGCCCAGCTCCGGCAACTGATAGGCGATGGACCCCAGATTCGCCGCCGTCAGGAAATTCGGCGCCGTCACCCCGAACACCGCGACCACCAGCAGCAGGAACCCCAGCAGCCCCGGCACCTCCGGCCCGAAGGCCTGTCTGATCCGGTCCATCATTCGCGGTCCCTCCGCTTCGGCGCCAGCATCGCGGCAAGGTCGATGTTCGAGGCGGAAATCGCCGCAAGGATGATGATCCCGACCACCATCTTGAAGGCATAGGGCGACACGCCCAGCAGGTTCAGCCCGTTCTGCGCCACCGCGACCAGCGCCACGCCCAGCACGCAGCCCAGCACCGACCCGCGCCCGCCGCCCAGCCGCGCCCCGCCCAGCACCACGGCGGCCAGCACATCCAGCTCCCGCCCGATCAGTGCGTTGGGCACCACCTCCTTGGTGATATGCGCCTGCATCAGCCCGGCGATCCCCGCCATCATCCCGCACCAGCCAAAGGCAATCGCCTGCATCAGCCAGATGTTGATCCCCGCCCGCCGCGCCCCTTCGGGGTTGTCGCCAAAGGCGTAAAGCTGCCGCCCCGTCGTCGTCCGCCGGATCAGGAACCATGTGGCAAGCAGGCAGACCGCCATCACCGCCACGGGCAGCCGGATGTCGGCCCAGCCGATCTCGGTCTGCAATTCCCACAGGTAGATGGGCCGCGACAGCCAGTCCGGCAGGCTGTAGATGCTCTTCCCGCTCGTGAAGAACATCAGCAGGCCGAAAAAGGCGTTGAAGGTGGAAATCGTCACGACGATCGAGATGATCCTGAACCCGTGGATCAGCGCCGCGTTCACCAGCCCCAGCCCGATACCGAAGGCCATGGCCAGCGCGATCCCCACGGCCCAGCCACCCCCGCCCATCCCCAGCAGCGCCGTGACGGCCAGATATTGCACCACCGACGCCGCCACCGCGAAGGAAATGTCGATCCCCCCGGCAATCAGCACCACCAGCAGCCCCACGGCCCAGATCAGGTTCACCGCATTGTTGTTCACCAGCGACGTGATGTTGACCAGCGTCAGGAATTCCGGCGACGCGACGGACAGCCCCGCCACCAGCAGGACCAGAACCGCCAGAAGCTTCGCCTCGGCGGGATAGGCGCGCAGGAAGTCACGCATAGACCGCCGCCTCCAGATCGGCCAGCGACGTGCGGCGCGGGTCGTATTCCCCCGCGATCCGCCCGCCGGCCATGTGCAGCACACGGTCCGCGTTCACATGCACCTCCGATACCTCGTCCGAAATCAGCAGGATCGCCAGACCCTGCGCCGCCAGTTCCCGCACGATGCGGAAAATGCCCGCCCGTGCCCCCACATCCACCCCCACCGTGGGGCAGTCGAGGATCAGCACCTTCGGCTCCGTCGCCAGCCACTTGGCCAGCACCACCCGCTGCTGGTTGCCCCCCGACAGGGTGGACACCGCATCGCCCGGACGCCCGATCTTCACCGCCAGCTCGCGCACCCAATGCGCCACCAGATCCTCCTGCCGCCGGGGCGACATCAGGCCGGACGCCCCCGTGATCCGCCGCAGCACCGACAGCACGGCATTGTCCGAAATGCTCTGCGGCTGGATCAGCCCCAGCGCCAGCCGGTCCTCGGACACATAGGCCACCCCCGCCGCCACCGCCTCGCGGTTCGACGCAAAGCGCACCTCGCGCCCCTCCAGCCGGACGGTCCCCCGCTCCGGCGCGGCCATGCCGAACAGCACATGCGCCAGTTCCGTCCGCCCCGCCCCGATCAGCCCCGTCAGCCCCAGCACCTCGCCCCGCCGCAGCACGAAGGACACATCGCTGAACTCGCCCCGCCGCGACAGACCCTCCACCTCCAGCACAACGGGGTCCGCCGACGTGTCCCGCGCCATCACATGGCTGTCGAAGGTCTTGCCCGTCATCAGCTCCGTCAGCCGCGCCTGCGTCATGCCCTCGGTCGGATAGACGCCCACCAGCCGCCCGTCGCGCAGCACCGTCACGCGGCTGGAAATCTCCAGCACCTCGGCCAGACGGTGGCTGACGAAGACCACCGCCACCCCCCGCGCCGACAGCGTCCGCACCACGGCCAGCAGCGCATCCGTCTCGGCCTGCGTCAGCGACGCGGTGGGTTCGTCCATGAAGATCAGCCGCGCATCCGACACCAGCGCCCGCGCGATGGCCACCACCTGCCGCGCCGCGATGGGCAGCGTCCCCAGCCGCGCATCCAGATCCAGCGAAACCTCCAGCCGCGCCAGCGCCGCCTCGGCCCGCGCCCGCAAGGCCCCGTAATCCACCAGCCGCGGGCGGTTGCCCAGCATCGTCTCGAAGGCGATGTTCTCGGCCACCGTCATCTCGGGAAACAGCGCAAGGTCCTGCCAGATCACGGCAATCCCCTTCTGCCGCGCCACATTCGGCGTGATCGCCGCCAGCCGTTCCCCGAACAGCTCCATCCCGGCGCCCGCCTCGGGCTGATAGACGCCCGTGATGATCTTGATCAGCGTCGATTTCCCGCAGCCATTCTCGCCGGCAAGGCAATGCACCTCGCCCTGCCCCACATCGAAGGCCACGTCCTGCAACGCCTTCACGCCACCGAAGACCTTGGACATATTGGAAAAGCGTATGGCGCGGGGTTCGTCGGTCACGTCGGGAATTCCATGAAGACCCGCCGCCGGGGCGGCAGGGCGTAAAGGGACCGGGGCTGCGGGAGCAGGCAGCCCCGGACCTGCATCACCTGTCGATCAGAGGCCGAGGTCGGCCAGACCGTCAACGGTTTCCGCGTTGATGGCGATCAGGTTGTTGGTGATGATGTCCTTGTTCGCGGCATCCGGCGACACCACGCCCAGCCCCGGAATGTCGGTGCCTTCCGTGATCTCGGTCCCGTCCACCAGCATCTTGCCCATCGTGACGAAGACACGGCCCGCTTCCGCCGGATTCCACATGAACCCGCCCGAAATCGCGCCCGACTTCACCAGATCACGGCCCTGCCCCGGCGAGAACGGCCCGATCACATGCACCGACCCCGTCTTGCGCTGCTCCTCGATGGCACGCCCCGCGCCGATGGGCCCCTGCGACCCGAAGGCAAGGAAGCCCGCAAGCCCCGGATTGGCCGCCATCAGGTCCAGCGCCGTCTTGCGGCTGTCATCCACGTTCTCGGCCACGCCATAGCGTTCCCCGATCAGCTTCATGTCCGGATATTTCTCGCCCAGATAGGCAATCGCCGCATCGGCCCAGGCATTGTGCAGCGGCACGGTCAGCGACCCGACGAAGACCGCATATTCGCCCTTGCCGCCCATCTTCTGCGCCAGCAGTTCGGCATGGGTCTCGCCGAAGCCCTGCGCCGAGGCCATCTCGAAGTTCCAGTCAACGTTGTTGATGCCCGGCCCTTCGTGGCTGACGACCTTGATCCCCGCCGCCCGCGCCTTTTCCAGCACCGGTTCCAGCGCCGCCTCGTCATTCGGCACCACGCCGATCACGTCCACGCCCTTGGCGATCAGGTCCTCGATGGCCCGCACCTGCAACGCCGGGTCCGCACTGGTCGGCCCGATCATCGTGGCATCCATGCCCAGTTCCGCGCCCTTCTCGGTGATCCCGGTCTCCATCGCGTTGAACCACGGAATCCCGCCGATCTTCACCACCACACCCATCGTCGGCTTGTCCTGCGCGAAGGCAGCCCCCGAAACCGAGGCAGCAAAGGCAACACCCGCCATCAAGGCGGCGAAGCTACGTCTTTTCATGTTCTTCCTCCCATGCGGCGCCACCGACGCCCGATTTTAGCACCATCGATTGCGCAATCCCCCACTATCCACAGGCCCTCCTCAAGACCCGCGTTTTCTGGCTGGTTTCGGCGCGTCAACCCGCGCCGCAGGCTTGCACAATCGATATTGCGCATGAAGCCGTCAAACCTCTAGACTCGTCAAGAGGATTCTTCGTAACGCAGCCGCGGGCAGGTTCCGCCATGACAAACCAAAGCCGCAAGGCGACCATCTACGATATCGCCAGACTGTCGGGCACATCGCCTTCCACGGTCAGCGCCGCCCTGTCCGGCGCGTGGAAATCCCGCCGCATCAGCGAACAGAAGGTGGAATTCATCCGCCGCATCGCCGCCGAACAGGGCTATTCCACCAACATGCAGGCCCGTGGCCTGCGGCAGGCGAAATCGGGGCTGGTGGGGATGATCATTCCCGTCCACGACAACCGCTATTTCGCCTCCATGTCCCAAAGCTTCGAATCCTTCGCCCGCGACCGCGACCTCGTGCCGGTCATCGCCTCGTCCATGCGCGACGCGGACGAAGAGCGGCGCATCGTGGAAACCCTCATCTCCTATGCGGTGGACTGCATCTTCGTCGCCGGTGCCACCGATCCCGCCGCCATCACCGACCTCTGCACCGCTGCCAACATGCGCCACGTCTTCGTGGACCTTCCGGGTCCCGGCGCGCCCTCGGTCATCTCGGACAACTACCACGGCGCACGGATGCTGACCCAGACGCTGCTGCAGGGGGTGCAGCCGCGCAAGCTGCCCGCCCGCGACCGCATCTATTTCATCGGCGGCGTGGCCACCGACTACGCCACCGCCCGCCGCATCGAAGGTTTCCGCGACGTGCT
>AYNO01000026.1 GCA_000500915.1 Rhodobacter sp. CACIA14H1 | reverse complement strand
GACGGACCGGCTGGGGGGTGATGCGGGGAATGATGTGCTGATGGGTGGGGGCGGGAATGACAGGTTGGACGGGGGGTTTGGGGATGACGTGCTGTCTGGTGGGGACGGTGGGGATTCTCTGGACGGGGGGGAGGGGCGGACCGGTTGGCCGGTGATGCGGGGAATGATGTGCTGTCGGGCGGGGTGGAATGACACGCTGGACGGGGGCTTGGGGATGACCTGCTGTCCGGTGGCGACGGGGCGATTCGGCTGATCGGCGGGGAGGGGAACGATACGCTGGAGGGGGGCGAGGGGGATGACCGTCTGGTGGGCGGTGTCGGGAATGATGTGCTCTGGGGCGGGAACGGTGCGGATGTCCTGTCGGGCGGCAGCGGGCGGGACCGGATCGGGGGCGGGGCCGGAAATGACACCCTGACGGGTGGGGATGGCGGGGACCGGCTGGATGGCGGGGCGGGGGATGACCGCGTGCTGGGCGAGGGGGGCAATGATACGCTGTCCGGATGGCAGGGTGCCGACCGGCTTTTCGGCGGGTCGGGGAATGACCGGCTGTCGGGCGATATCGGCAACGACACGCTGACCGGCGGGACGGGGGCCGATACCTTCGTCTTTGCGACGCTTTACCGGCGGGAGGTCGATGTGATCACCGATTTCGAACAGGGGATCGACCGTATCCAGTTGCCGCTCTCGTCGGGCGGTTTCGGGGGGCTGGTCCTGCGGGCGGCCGGTGGCGGGGTGGAGATCGCGGTCGGTGGCCATACGATCCGGCTGGAGGGGCAGGATGTGGCGATGATGGATGCGGGGGATTTCCTGTTCGTTTAGGGCGCGGACAGGCGGCCGCATTTGCGCTGTGCGGCGGGGGGCTGGCGGGGCGCCGCTTTGGCCTAGCGGCCGACGCCTTCGTATTGTTCGAACCCTGCGGCCAGTGCATCGGCCCGGTTGTAGAGGTTGCGCAGGTCGGCCATGCGGGGCGTGTTCATCTTGCGCGCCAGCTTGCCGAGGTCGAGGGCGCGGAATTCGTTCCATTCGGTGAGGATCACGAGGACATCCGCCCCCTGCGCCGCGTGATAGGCGTTTTCCACCCAGCGGACATGGGGCAGCAGCGACTCGCCCTCGTGCCGGCCCTGCGGGTCCATCACGCGGACCTTGGCGCCTCCGCCGACCAGCGCGGGCACGATGGTCAGGGACGGCGCGTCGCGCATGTCGTCGGTGTTGGGTTTGAAGGTGACGCCGAGGATGCCGACCGTCTTGCCGTTCACCGTGCCGTCGAGCAGGTCCACGATCTTGTCCAGCATCCGCGCCTTGACCTGGTCGTTGACCTTGATGACGGTTTCCACGATCTGCATGGGCACCGCGTTTTCCTGCCCGATGCGGGCCAGCGCCTTGGTGTCCTTGGGAAAGCATGACCCGCCATAGCCCGGGCCTGCGTGCAGGAACTTGTTGCCGATGCGGCCGTCCAGACCGATGCCCTTGGCCACCGACTTGATGTCGGCGCCGACGCGTTCGCAGAGGGCGGCGATTTCGTTGATGAAGGTGATCTTGGTCGCAAGGAAGGCGTTGGCGGCGTATTTGATCATCTCGGCCGACTCGAGCCCGGTGAAGACGATGGGGAATTCGCGCAGGAAGAGGGGGCGGTAGATGTCGGACATCACCTTTTTCGCGCGGTCTGACTCGACGCCGACGACGACGCGGTCGGGGCGCATGAAATCGTCGATGGCCGCGCCTTCGCGCAGGAATTCGGGGTTGGAGGCGATGTCGAAATCCGCCTGCGGGTTGGCGGCGCGGACGGCTTCGGCGACCTTGCGGTTGGTGCCGACGGGGACGGTGGATTTGGTGACGACGACGGTATAGCCGGTCATGGCGCGGCCGATCTCTGCCGCTGCGGCCATGACGTAGCGCAGGTCGGCATGGCCGTCGCCGCGACGGGTGGGGGTGCCGACCGCGATGAAGACGGCATCCGCGCCATCCACCGCCTGCGCGAGGTCGAGCGAGAAGGACAGGCGGCCCGCGGCGACGTTCTTGGCCATGAGGTCCTGCAGGCCGGGTTCGAAGATGGGGATTTCGCCCGCGTTCAGGCGGTCGATCTTGGCGGGGTCCTTGTCCACGCAGATGACATCGTGGCCGAAGTCCGAAAAGCAGACGCCGGAAACCAACCCAACATAGCCCGTCCCGATCATCGCGATCTTCATGTTCCGACACCCACTCTGGCACTAACCCGTTTTTTCTAGCAGCCGGAGTCGTTGCGGAACAAGGGAACGCGCCCTTTCGGGGGAAGGGCGCGGTCCGTCCTGTTGCGTTCAGGCCATGCGCAGCCAGATGGCCGGTGCGGCGGCGGCGGTGATTTCGGCCGAGGTGAAGCCCCATGTGGCGGGCAGGGGCGTGCCCCATGCCACGGTGCGGCGCAGCACCTTGCGCAGGGCGGTGGAGGGGGTGGTGCCGCCGTTCAGGTCGGGCGTCGCGGTGGTCGGCCATGTCGAGACCGTCGCGGTGGAGGAATGGCGCAGGCCGAGCCAGAAGGTGCGCCCCTGCCGGAAGCTGTGGGTCAGGGTCACCAGACGTGCGCCGGTGGCAGAAAGGTCGATGTCGGCGGTTTCGGTGATCAGGGTGGAGGGGCGGCCCGTGCTGTCGGCGGCATAGAGGGCGATGCGGCCGAGAGCGCCCGCAACCGCCGTGGTGCAGTTCAGCACGGCGCGGTCGATGGATATGTCGGCGCGGGCAAGGAAGGGGAAGAGGTCGATCCGCCCCGCCGCGCCGGCCAGCGTGCCGGTCGTCGCCCCGCCCGCGCCGGTGGTCGTGGCGACCAGTTCGCCCTGCGGCGAGGTGAGCCATGCGATGTCCTGCTGGCCATCCAGCCGGAGCGTCGCCCCGCCGAGGCGGGCCGAAAGCTGGCCGGTGGCGGCATTGTGCCAGAGGGCGCCGTCGGGTGGGTTGGAGGGATCGGCGGCCAGCCCTTGCAGGATGACGGGCTGGGCAAAGCTGGCGCGGGCGGTGCCGGGTTCGACCGACAGGACGGTGGCGAAGGTCGCGCCGTCGCTGCTGGTGCGGAGGGTGAGGTCGTCATTGCCGAGCAGGCCGAGCTGGGCGCGGGTGGAGAAGGCGGTCTTGAAGCTGATCTGGCCGGATGCGGCGGGGTTGGCCTTGTTGATGGCGGTTTCGACACCGTTGCCGGAGTGGTTGAACAGGATGCCGGGGCTGTTGACGGAGAGCCGGTTGGTGCCGTCGCCCGTGGCGCCGCCGATGCCGATGGCGGTGGCGCGGGCCGAGGCGCTGCCCATGTCGAAATCGGTGACGGTGGCGCCGAGCGTCACGGTGCCGCCGTTGAGCGTCAGCGTCCCGTTGGCGCCGGGTTGGGTGGGGCCGATGGCGATGGTGGTGGTCGATCCGGCCACGCCGCCCCCGCCGAGGGTGAGCGTCTTCGACGCGGTGGCGACGGTCGCCCCGCCCGCGATGGTGCAGGTGGTGTTCTGCGTCGAGGAGGCGATGGTCGCGGTGGGGCCGAGACGGTGAAGGTGCCGCTGAAGGTCTTGTTGCCCGAGAAGGTCTGGGTTCCGCCGAGGGCCGCGAGTTCGGAGGAGATGTTGGGCAGGGTCAGGTTGCGCTGCATCCCAGCGGATATGGAGGAGACATCCAGCGTCGCGCGGCGCGTCGGGTCGGTGCCGTCGCGCAGGAGCAGGGGGGCCGAGATGCCTTCGGGCGCCGCGAGCGTGCCGGTGGCCGGATTGGCGGAGAGGGCGGTGGTGAAGGTGGTGCCATTGGCGCTGACGCGGACGGAGAAGGCGTCGCTGCCGGTCAGGCCCATTTCGGCGCGGCCCGCGAAATCGGTCTGGAAGAGGAGCGAGGCGGTATCTGCGGGGGCGGCCTTGTTCAGTTTCAGCTGGTGGCCTGCGCCGTCATGGCTGAACAGCGTGGCCGGGGAGGAGACGGTGAGCCGGTTGGCCGAGTCGGGGGTGCTGGCGATGCCGAGGCGGGGCAGGGTTTCGGGCGGCGGCGCGGCCTGCACCCATTGGCCGGACTGGTGGCAGAGGGTCAGGGATTCGTCCAGCACGCGGGCGTGCCAGCCGTCGCCCGGCGGGATGAACAGCCAGACTCCGCCCCAGAAGGCGGCGATCTGGCCGCTGCGCCCTTCCCATGCGCCGGTCGGGGCGGGGCCGATAATGTAGCGGTCGCCTTCCTGCGGGAGTGCCGGGGGGGTGGAGAGGTCGCGGTCGAGGACGGCGAGTTGCACCGTGATGTCGAGAAGGCGCAGCGACTCGTTATGGGTGACGTGTTTCTGGGCCTGTGCGGGCAGGATCAGGGGAAGGTTGAGGATGGGCGTTTCGTCGGACATCGGTTCGCCTTTTGGCTGTGTCGGGTTGGTGGCGAAGTGTCCGGCGGGATGGTGAACGGTTGGTAAGCGGGGCGTCCGTTGGCGGGAAAGGCGTTTGTACAAAAGGGTTTACCTTGGGCGGGGGGGCTGGCTACTGTGGCGGCGGTCTTTGTGGAAGGGTGATCATGTCGGATCGTGTTCTGGTTGCGGGCGGGGCGGGTTACATCGGGGCACATGCCTGCAAGGCGCTGGCGCGGGCGGGGTTCGTACCGGTGGCTTTCGACAATCTGGCGACGGGTTGGGAAGCGGCGGTGCGGTTCGGGCCATTCGTGCGGGGCGATCTGATGGACCGCGCCAGCATCGATGCGGCGCTGGCGGAATGGCGGCCCGTGGCGATCCTGCATTTCGCGGCGCGGTCGCTGGTGGGCGAGTCGATGCAGCAGCCCGGGCTCTACTGGCGCGAGAATGTGGGCGGCGCGTTGAACCTGATCGAGGCGGCGGTGGCGGCGGGGGTGGGGGAGTTCGTGTTCTCCTCGACCTGCGCGACCTATGGCGATCAGGACGGGGTGCTGCTGGACGAGGATACGGCGCAGCGTCCGATCAACGCCTATGGCGCGTCGAAGCTGGCGATCGAGCAGATGCTGGCCAATTTCGGGGCGAGCCACGGGCTGCGGTCGGTGATCTTCCGCTATTTCAACGTGGCGGGGGCGGATCCCGAGGGCGAGGTGGGCGAACGGCACGAGCCGGAGACGCATCTGATCCCGCTGATGCTGGATGCGGTGGCGGGCAAGCGCGGGCCGTTGACGGTGTTCGGGTCGGATTACGGGACGCGGGACGGGACCTGCGTGCGGGATTACGTGCATGTGACGGATCTTGCGGATGCGCATGTGCGGGGGCTGCGCTGGCTGCGGGGCGGCAAGGGGAGCCGGGTCTTCTGTCTGGGGTCCGGCACGGGCTATACGGTGCGCGAGGTGATCGACCATGCGCGGGTTGTGACGAACCGCGCGGTGCCGGTGGTCGAGGGCGGACGGCGCGCGGGCGACGCGGCGGCGCTGGTCTGCGGGTCGGCGCGGGCGCGGGACGAGCTGGGCTGGGCGCCGGAGCGGGGGCTGGAGGCGATGATCCGCGACGCCTGGGCCTGGGCGAACCGGCCGGCCTATTGACCGTTGGCGGCCCGGACGAAGGCCGCGATGCGGGAGGCATCCTTGACGCCCGGTGCGCTTTCGACGCCGGAGGATACATCCACCTGACGGGCATTGGTCAGGCGGATCGCCTCGGCCACGTTGTCGGGGGTGAGGCCGCCGGCCAGCATCCACGGGCGCAGCCAGCGGCGCTGGGCGACGAGGCGCCAGTCGAAGGACAGGCCGTTGCCGCCGGGCAGGGGTGATTCCCGCGGCGGTTTGGCATCGACGAGGATCTGGTCGGCCACCATGCTGTAATCCAGCAGCGCGGCGAGGTCGCCTTCGTCGGCCACGCCCACCGCCTTCATCACGGGCAGGCCGTAGCGCGACCGGATTTCCGCCACACGATCGGGGCTTTCGTGGCCATGCAGTTGCAGCATGTCGAGCGCGACGCCTTCGACGATGGCGTCCAGCGTCGGGTCATCGGCATCGACGGTCAGCGCCACCTTGGCAAGGCCGGGCGGCGCGGCGAGGGCCAGAGTGGACGCCTGTTCCACGGTCAGGTGGCGCGGGGATTTCGGGAAGAAGACGAAGCCCGCATAGGCGGCCCCTGCCGCGACGACGGCCGCCACATCGGCGGCGGTCCGCAGACCGCAGATCTTGACGCGGATATCGGCCATGGGTCAGCCCGCCTTGCGCGGCTTGTCGATCAGGGCGATGACGTCGTCCCCCGGCAGGCTGCTGCTGTCGCGCATGACGGCGAGTTCGCGTTCCAGACGCGCGACTTCCTTGCCGCGGCGGCTGGCGGTCTTGCGGTGCTTGTGTTCGCGCAGCCATTCCCATGTGAAGCCGATGACGACGCCCGCCACGACCCCGCCGAACAGCACGAGGAAGAGCGGCATTTCCATCTGCCAGTTCACGCCGAAGAGGGCGCCCACATCTTCGGGCAGAAGCCGGACCGGCACCACGGCGCGGTTGGCAAGGGCGACGGTCAGAAGCACGACCATCAGCACGGCGATCAGTACATAGCGGAGGATACGCAGCATCGGGCCACCCAGAGGTTCAGGCCCCGACTATCGCCCCGCAGGAAGGAAGGCGCAAGCGGCGTCAGTCCTTGCCGTTCAGGCGGTCACGCAGCAGTTTGCCGGTCTTGAAGAAGGGAACCTTCTTGTTGTCCACCTTGACCGCTTCGCCGGTGCGGGGGTTGCGGCCCACGCGGGCATCGCGGGACTTGACCGAAAAGGCCCCGAAGCCCCGCAGTTCCACCCGGTCGCCCTTGGCCAGCGCCTCGATGATCTCGTCGAAAACGGTGTTCACGATACGCTCGACATGGCGCTGCGTCAGGTGCGGGTTTTCATCCGCGATCTTCTGGATCAGTTCCGAACGGATCATCCAAGTCCCCCCTGTGGACGCCTTTGGCCTGTTCCCGGCCGGTCGCCACACTCCTATATGCCTTGGACTATAGGCAAAATTTGTCACTGCACAACGAAAACGGTTGCAATTGCAGGCCAAACCCGCCGGGCTGAGGCAATGACGCAACCCTGCGTGGTGCGGCGCGGGGTTCTGCGGCCCGTGCCAAAGGAAAAAGGCCCCGCTGTGGCGGGGCCTTCGGTTCGTGCCAGAGGCGGGAAGGGTCAGTTGCCGCCCTTCAGCGCCGCGCCGAGGATGTCGCCCAGCGACGCGCCCGAATCGGACGAGCCATACTGTTCCACGGCTTCCTTTTCTTCCGCGATCTCGCGCGCCTTGATCGACAGGCCCAGACGGCGGGTCTTGGGGTCGATGTTGGTCACGCGGACATCCACGTGGTCGCCCACCTGGAAACGCTCGGGGCGCTGGTCGGCGCGGTCGCGCGACAGGTCCGAACGGCGGATGAACGACTTGGCGCCGTTGTATTCCACCTCGATCCCGCCTTCCTCGATCGCGGTCACGGTCACGGTGATGACCGAGCCACGCTTCACGCCGTCAACGGCATCGGTGAAGGAGTCGTCGCCCAGAGCCTTGATCGAGAGGGAGATACGCTCTTTCTCGATGTCCACTTCGGTGACGGCGGCCTTGACCGTGTCGCCCTTGCGGTAGTTCTGGATGGCGTCTTCGCCGCGCTGGTCCCAGGACAGGTCCGACAGGTGCACCATGCCGTCGATGTCGTTGTCGAGGCCGACGAACAGACCGAATTCGGTGATGTTCTTGACTTCGCCCTCGATGGTCGAACCGACGGGGTGGGTTTCCGCGAAGACTTCCCACGGGTTGCGCATGGTCTGCTTCAGACCCAGCGACACGCGGCGCTTGGCGCTGTCGATTTCCAGCACCATGACGTCCACTTCCTGCGAGGTGGAGACGATCTTGCCGGGGTGGACGTTCTTCTTGGTCCAGGACATTTCCGAAACGTGGACCAGACCTTCGACACCGGCTTCCAGCTCCACGAAGGCGCCGTAGTCGGTGATGTTGGTCACGCGGCCCTTGTGGACCGAACCCAGCGGATAGGCGCGTTCCACGGCATCCCACGGATCGGCCTGGAGCTGCTTCATGCCGAGGCTGATGCGGTGCGTGTCCTTGTTGATCTTGATGACCTGGACCTTGACCGTTTCGCCGATGGACAGGATTTCCGACGGGTGGTTCACACGGCGCCATGCCATGTCGGTGACGTGCAGCAGGCCGTCAACGCCGCCGAGGTCAACGAAGGCACCGTATTCGGTGATGTTCTTGACCACGCCATCCACGACCTGACCTTCGGTGAGGTTCGAGATGACTTCGGCACGCTGTTCCGCACGCGATTCTTCGAGGATCGCGCGGCGCGACACGACGATGTTGCCGCGGCGGCGGTCCATCTTCAGGATCTGGAACGGCTGCTTCATGCCCATGAGCGGGCCGGCATCGCGCACGGGGCGGACGTCAACCTGCGAGCCGGGCAGGAAGGCCACGGCACCGCCCAGATCGACGGTGAAGCCACCCTTGACGCGGCCGAAGATCGCGCCTTCGACGCGGGTTTCGGAGGCGTAGGCCTTTTCCAGACGGTCCCACGCTTCTTCGC
The DNA here is from genome assembly GCA_000500915.1 of Rhodobacter sp. CACIA14H1. Classification (GTDB taxonomy): domain Bacteria; phylum Pseudomonadota; class Alphaproteobacteria; order Rhodobacterales; family Rhodobacteraceae; genus Paragemmobacter. Next base: position 23,502 of record AYNO01000026.1, on the reverse strand, counting down.
GGCGGGCCTTTTCACGGCTGATGACGGCTTCGCCGCGGGCGTTTTCCACGCGGTCCAGATAGACCTCGACTTCGTCGCCGACGTTGATCGACGGGGCTTCGCCGGGGTTTGCGAATTCCTTGAGGTCGATGCGGCCTTCCATCTTGTAGCCGACATCGACGATGGCCTGGCCCGCCTCGATGGCGATGACCTTGCCTTTGACGACCGTGCCCTCTTCGGGGGTGTCGATTTCGAAGCTTTCCTTCAGGAGGGCTTCAAATTCTTCCATAGCGTTCTTGGCGCACATGTGCAGTTTGTCCTTTGTCATGGTTTTCGGGCCGTGCGGTTGGCTCCGCAGGTCTTTCGGTGGCCCATCGGGAAACAGCGCGTCAGGCCGGGACAAGCCGGTTCTGCCGCGACTCCGCCGTCAGGATGGGGGGCCTATAGTCGCTTGCGCCTTGGAAAACAAGCGGGAAGGGGCGGGGCGGCGGATCGGCGCGGCATGTGGGGCCAGTTGGCGCGGGTGATGGGGCCAGAAGCTTTCGCGCTTGCCGAGGCGGGCGGCAGGGCCTAGCCCTGTGCGGGACGGTTTCCTGACGGGTGGCATCTTGAGCCTTGGCGTCCTTCTGGCGGTGTTGGCCGCGGCGTTCCTCCATGCGCTGTGGAACGCGCTGATCAAGCTGGGGACGTCCAAGGCGGGGGGGATGGTGATCCTGTCCATCGCCGAGGTGCCCATCGGGCTGTCGGTGGCGCTGTTCCGGCCCTTTCCCGAGGCGCATGTCTGGTGGTGGCTGCTGGCGTCGGGCTGCACGCATTTCTGTTACAAGTCCTTCCTCGTCTTTGCCTATGAACGGGGCGACCTGTCCCGCGTCTATCCCATCGCGCGGGGGGCGGCGCCGATGGTGGTGGCGCTGGTGGGGGCGTTCACGTTGCCGGATGCGATTTCGCTGGGCGAATATCTGGGCGTGGCGGTGCTGGGCTTCGGCATCCTGCTGATGGCGCGGGGGGTGTTCACGCGGGGCGAGGACCGGCGGCTTCTGCCATTCGCGCTGGGGTCGGCCTGTGCGACGGCGACCTATACGATGATCGACGGGCTGGGGGCGCGGGTTTCGGGGGACGCGGTCGCCTATGTGGCCTGGGTGTTCGTGGTGGACGGGCTGATCTTCACGACGGGGATGCTGCTGTGGAAGGGGTTGGACATCGTGCCCCGGTCCGCGAAGGCGTGGGGGGTGGCGTCCTTTGCCTCTGCCGCGTCCTACGGGGCCTATGCGGTGTCGGTCTGGGCGATGACGGTGGCGCCGCTGGCGGTGGTGGCGGCGCTGCGCGAGACGTCGATCCTGTTTGCGGTGCTGATCGGCTGGCTGGCCTTCGGCGAGAAGATGGGCGTGGACAAGGCGGTGGCGGCGGTGGTGATCGTCGCGGGGGTGGTGCTGACAAGGTTGTAGGGGTGGGCGGCCGTCAACCCGTATGACCACCAGACGCAACGGTCAGGTTGGACCGTGGCCCAAAGCCACGGTCCGCGCACGACCCGCCCCACCGGGTCGTGCGCTTGAAGCGCCCGCCCCGGCGTGTCGTGTGCGGACCTAGCGGCGGACATTCAAAACTCTCCACTGGAGAGTTTTGAATGTCCTTGCACTCTGCTGGATTGGCTTGGCCTCGCCACAGGATGGCTTTGCGTGATCTACGTAATCACGCCACGCGGTCCACGCTGCGGTCGGGGATGATCTGCTGCGCGATGCCCGCGAAGGTGAGGTAGAGCGAGGTGATGACCAGCCCCCAATGCGCCCAGCTTTGCGGGTAGAAATCGACCCAAGCCGCCCAGCCCGCGAAGAAGACCCAGCCCAGCGCCATGGGCAGCGTGACATAGCGCCAGCGCTTGGTGCGGACGGGGTGGACGAATTTCAGCGGCGTGAACATGCCGACGGTCAGGGCGACCACCACGATCAGGCTGACCCACCACGCGGGATGCAGCGCGAAGAGGACCAGCACGACCATGTTCCAGCAGGCCGGAAAGCCCGCGAAGGACTTGTCCTTGGTCTTCATCCGCGTGTCGGCGAAATAGACGACCGAGCCATAGACGATGGCGATGATGGCCAGCCAGCCTGTCCAGCCCGGCAGCAGGCCGGATTTGAACAGCGCGTAGGCGGGGATGAAGACATAGGTCAGGTAGTCCACGATCAGGTCCATCAGGACGCCGTCATAGGTGGGCCAGTTCTTCGTCACGTCGTAGCGGCGGGCCAGCGGGCCGTCGATGCCATCGACCAGAAGGGCGACGACCAGCCAGAGGAACATCAGGCTCCACTGTTCCTGGACGGCGGCGAGCATGGCGAACATCGACAGCACCGCGCCGGTCGCGGTGAGGAGGTGAACGCCGAGGGCCTTGTATCGCATATCCATGCGACGGGTTTGCACCGAAAAGATACGCCGCGCAATTGCGATCAGGCGCGGGGATGCGCCTTTTCATAGACTTCCATCAGACGCGCCGCATCGACGGCCGTATATGCCTGCGTCGTGGACAGCGAGGCATGGCCGAGCAGTTCCTGTATCGCCCGCAGGTCGCCGCCTGCGGCCAGCAGGTGGGTGGCGAAGCTGTGGCGCAGGGCGTGGGGCGTGGCGGTGGCGGGCAGGCCGAGCTGGAGCCGTGCCTTTTCCATCACCAGCGCGATGAGGCGGGGGTTCAGGGGGCCGCCCCTTGCACCGCGGAACAGGGGTTCCGTCGCCGCGAGGTCGTAGGGGCAGAGCCTTGCATAGCGGGCGACGGCATCCCGGGCGGCGGGCAGGACGGGGACGAGGCGGGTCTTGCCGCCCTTGCCGGTGATGCGCAGCGTGTCGGGCAGGGGATGGGCCGCGCCGGTCAGGCCGAGCGCTTCGGATATGCGCAGGCCGCAGCCATAGAGCAGGGTGACGACGGCAGTATCGCGGGCGGCGATCCAGTCTTCGGGGTGCTGGTCGCCGACCGTGTCCAGCATGGCCCTTGCGCCATCCTCGGACAGTGGGCGGGGCAGCTTGCGCCGGTATTTCGGGCCACGGGTGGACAGGATGGTGGTGGCATCCGCGCCGTTGCGGTCGGCCAGCCAGCGGGTGAAGGTCTTGACCGCCGACAGCGCCCGCGCCAGCGACCGCGCCGACAGGCCGCGCCCGCGTTCATGGGCCATCCACGCCCGCAGGTCGCTGGCGGGAAGGGTGGTCAGGGCGGCGGTGCCCTCTGCCCCGCCGCGATGCAGCGCGAGGAAGGTCAGGTATCCGGTCACGTCGCGCCCGTAGGCCGCCACCGTCCGGTCCGCCGCGCCGTCCAGCGCCTTGAGGTGGCGCAGCCATGTGGACAGCGCGTCGCGGGCCTGCGGCGAGATCGGCGCGGCCCCCTGCGCGGTCATGACAGCCAGCGCCGCATGGTGCGTTCGAAGACGCCGGCAAAGAAGGCCAGCAGGTCGGTGCCATGCGTCGGCTTGAACTGGTGCGGGTCTTCGGCACCGAGGACCAGCATCCCCGGCAGGCGTCCCTTGCCGAAGTCGAGCCGCATCAGCGCCTCGGACCGGATCCAGCCGGACCGGTCGCCATAGAGGTTGTCGTTGTCGGGCTGCACCTGACGCAGCACGACGGGGCGTATCGGCACGTTGCGCCCGCCCGACAGGTAATCGGTCACGAAGCCCGGTTCGGCGACATAGAGCACGTCGCCCAGTTTCCGCAAAAACGAGGGGCTCTCCTCGGGCTGCACGGATTCCAGCACCAGACGGATGCAATCGACGCGCAGGGTGGCGGCGACGTCCGTGTTCAGCGTCTTCAGGAAATCCTCGAAGCTGAGCGGGTCGAGCATCTGGAGGATGGCGCGGTGGACCTGGTTGGTCCCGGCAAGGTTTTCGTAGGCGGCGGCGATGACGGAGCGGTGGGTATCCTCCAGCCGCTCCAGCCGCGCCTCCAGCCGTTCCATCGCTATGCCGCGCAGATCGACGATGTTGGACCCCATCGTGCGTTCGTTCGCAGCGATCAGGGCGTTCATCACGTCCTTGTCTTCCAGCAGAAGTTCCGGCTCCGACAGGAGCCGGTCGCGCAGGTCAGGTTCGATCATCTAAGGTCACTGCCCGGTTGTTCTTGGTGATTTGCGGCGCAGTGTAGCAGAAGTTCAGATGATCTTCTGCCCCGTTTTTGCCCAGTCCTTCATGAACTGGTCCAGCCCCTTGTCGGTGAGGACGTGCGAGGCCATCGCCTTGATCACCGCAGGCGGTGCGGTCATCACGTCGGCGCCGATCAGGGCGCATTGGGTGACGTGGTTCGCCGTGCGGATGGAGGCGGCGAGGATCTGGGTTTCGAAGCCGTAATTGTCGTAGATCTCGCGGATGTCCGAGATCAGTTCGAGGCCGTCGAGGTTGATGTCGTCCAGACGCCCGATGAAGGGCGAGATGAAGGTGGCGCCCGCCTTGGCGGCCAGAAGGGCCTGATTGGCGGAGAAGCAGAGGGTGACGTTGACCATCTTGCCTTCGCCGGACAGGACCTTGCAGGTCTTCAGCCCGTCCCAGGTCAGCGGCACCTTGACGGCGATGTTCGGCGCGATCTCGGCCAGCTTGCGGCCTTCGGCGATCATGTCCTCGGCCTTGAGCGCCACGACTTCGGCAGAGACGGGGCCGGAGACGATGGAGCAGATTTCCTTGGTGACTTCGATGATGTCGCGGCCGGATTTCAGGATCAGCGAGGGGTTGGTGGTGACGCCATCGACCATGCCCAGATCGTTGAGTTCGGCGATGGCTTCGACATCGGCGGTATCCACAAAGAATTTCATCGGCGCGGTCCTTATGGGTTGCGGGGGTTCGGGGGCGGGTTTACCCCAAAGGTCTGTCGGGCGGAAGATGCGCCGCGAAAATGTATGTGAGCGCTAACAGGTGTATGACCGGACCTATCAGGCGGGGGAACTCGTCGGCGTCCTGACGACCGAGCCTTTGGGGCGCGTGCTGGATTACCGTGCGCCGGAAGGGGGCTGCGGGGACGGGGATTTCGTCGAGGTGCCCTTGGGGCCGCGCCGCGTGCTGGGGGTGGTCTGGGGGCGCGGGCGCGGCGATTGGGACATCGCCAAGGTGCGGGCCGTGGGGCGCGTGCTGGATGCGCCGCCGATGCGGGCGGAGTTGCGGACATTCCTTGCGAAAGCAGCGGATTACACGCTGACGCCCTTGCCGCAGATGCTGCGACTGGCGACGCGGGCGCCGGGGTTGATGGAGGGGGCGGCGCTGCGGCGGGTTTACCGTCTGGGCGGGGCGGTGCCCAACCAGTTGACCGATGCGCGGCACCGCGTGGTGGAGGCGCTGCGGGCCTATGGCGGGGCGCCGATGACCTTGGGCGAACTGGCCGAGGAGGCGGGCTGCGGGACGTCGGTCGTGAAGGGGCTGGTGAAGCTGGGCGTGGTGGTCGAGGAGGAGGCGCCGCGCGATCTGCCGTTTCCCGTGCTGGACCCCAAGGGCGGGCCGGAGTTGCAGGGGGATCAGGTGGCGGCGGCGGATGCGCTGGTCGCGGCGGTGGCGGCGGGGGAGTATTCGACGACGCTTCTGAAGGGGGTGACGGGGTCGGGGAAGACCGAGGTTTACCTCGAGGCGGTGGCGGAATGTCTGCGGGCGGGGCGGCAGGCCCTGGTCTTGCTGCCCGAGATCGCGCTGACGGCGGAATTCCTGACGCGGGTGGAGGCGCGGTTCGGGGCGCGTCCGGCGGAGTGGCATTCCGGCGTCACGCAGACGGAGCGGCGGCGGGTCTGGAAGATGGTGGCCACGGGCGGCGCGTCGGTGGTGGTGGGGGCCCGGTCGGCGTTGTTCCTGCCTTATCAACGGCTTGGGCTGGTGGTCGTGGATGAGGAACACGACACGTCCTACAAGCAGGAGGAGGGGGTGCTGTACAACGCCCGCGACATGGCGGTGCTGCGGGCGTCCATCGTGGGGTGTCCGGTGGTGCTGGCCTCGGCCACGCCGTCGCTGGAGACCTGGGCGAATGTGGAGGCGGGGAAGTACGGGCGGCTGGACCTGAGTGCGCGGTACGGGGCCGCCGAGATGCCGGATGTGCGGGCCATCGACATGCGGGCCGAGAAGCTGCCCGGCGACCGCTGGATCAGTGCGAAACTGGCGGCGGAGGTGGCGGCGCGGGTCGCCAAGGGCGAGCAATCGTTGCTTTTTCTGAACCGGCGGGGCTATGCGCCGGTGACTTTGTGCCGGGCCTGCGGGCATCAGGTCGGGTGCGATCATTGCGACGCGCGGATGGTGGAGCATCGGTTCCAGAAGCGGTTGGTCTGTCATCAATGCGGGGCGACGAAGCCGGTTCCCGTGGCCTGCCCGTCCTGCGGGGTGGAGGGGCGGATGGCGGCGGTGGGGCCGGGGGTGGAGCGGTTGGCCGAAGAGGTGGCGGCGCGGTTTCCCGAGGCGCGGGTGGCGGTGCTGTCGTCGGACCTTTTCGGGTCCGCAAGGGCGTTGAAGGCGCAGATCGAGGCGATTGCGGCGGGCGGGGCGGATATCGTCATCGGCACGCAGATCGTGGCGAAAGGCCATAATTTTCCGCTGCTTACGCTGGTGGGCGTGATCGATGCGGACCTTGGATTGCAGGGGTCGGACCTTCGGGCGGCGGAGCGGACGTTCCAGTTGATGCGGCAGGTGGCGGGGCGTGCGGGGCGGGCGGAGGGGCGCAAGGGGGTGGCGCTTCTCCAGACGCACCAGCCGGAGCATCCGGTGATCCGCGCCATTCTGGGCGGCGACGAGGAGGCGTTCTGGCGGGCCGAGGCGGCGGAGCGGCGGGCGGCGGGGGTGCCGCCTTACGGGCGGATGGCGGGGGTGATCCTGTCCAGCCCAGACGTGGCGCAGGTGTTTGATTTTGCAGGGGAACTGGCGCGGCGGGACGGGCCTTTGCGGCGGGTCGGGGCGGTTGTCTTCGGGCCTGCGCCCGCGCCGATTGCGCGGGTGAGGGGGCGGCACCGGGTGCGGCTTCTGGTGAAGGCCGAGAAGGGCGTGCCGTTGCAGGCGGCCTTGGCCGAGTGGGTGGGGCAGTTGAAACCGCCCGCCAATCTGCGGCTGGCGGTGGATATCGATCCGCAGAGTTTCCTCTGACATCGGCTGTGCCGGATGTTGTGCAGCGATCTGTACCGCAAACTGTCAGCACGCAGCGGGCGGCAGGGTAGGATTCCGCCAGGAACCCTGTCGCGGGTTTGGCGGAGGGCCGTGGCAAGGCGGCGGGGCGGCGGGGCGGATCATGCCGCAGAGTTTTCTCTGACATCGGCTGTACCGGATGTTGTGCCGCGATCTGTACCGCAAACTGTCAGCACGCAGCGGGCGGCGGGGTAGGATTCCGGTAGGAACCCTGTCGCGGGTTTGACGGAGGGCCGTGGCAGGGCGGGAGGGCGGCGGGGCGCATCATCCATCCGTTGAAACCGTGCCGGACCGCGCCGCTTGGACGCCCTGCCCGTTCATCCGATCGTTGAAGCGGGCCGTTTTGAACGGTCGTCCGATTTTCCGACGGGGTGGCGGGATGCAGAACCGATCCATCGGACCGGCGCCATCGGGGTGCCGGCGCAGAGAGAAAGGTTCGGACCGATGAAGATGATGATGATGGGCAAGGCGCTTCCCGTGGTCGTGGTTCTGGGCATCGCCGCGATGCCGGTTGCGGGGGCGGCGCAGGGTGTGGCGGCGGGTGCGGATGTTTCCGTTTCGGCCACGGCGAAGGCAGAGGCCGGCGCGGGCGGCATGATCGTCCGCATCGCGGCGCGGGGCGAGGCCGAGATCATCGCCGCGCTGGAGGCGCAGGGCTTTGCGGTGGTGGAGACCGGACGCACGCTGCTGGGCCGCATCCGCATCACGGCAGAGGGCGAGGCGGGCACGCGGGAGGTGATCCTGCACCAGCGGACCGGCGAGGTGCTGCGCGACGTGATCTTCGAGCGGGCCGGGGACGGCGCGAAGGCCGGTGCCACGGTCGGGGCGCGGGTGAAGGGCGCCGTCGGCGGTGTGCTGGACGGGCTGGGGTCCGGTGCGGCCGGGGCGACCGGACAGGTCGGCGGCGCGGTAAGTGGCGCGGTCGGCGGGGCGCTTGACGGGGCGCTGGACGGGGCGGCCGGCGGGCTTTCGGGCAGCGCGGGCGGCAGCCTGACGGGGGGTGTCACGGGCGGGTTGGGCCTGTGAGCGTGAAACCTTTTCCCGTCCTGCGCGTATCTGCCGGGACGGACGGGACGATGCGGCGGGGGACAGTCCCGCCGCAGGTGCCGGACCGCCGGGCAGGACAGGGGGGACGACCGGCGTGGAACCGGCACATTTTCGGCAAGGGAACATCGCGGCGCCTTCTGTGGGTGCTGGCCGTGCAATCCATCCTCGCGCTGGCCTTCCTCGGGGACAGCGTCATCGACGTGCTGGCCCTGCGGGCGGAACCGACGAGCTATACCTTCCGCGAGGTCATGCAGGTGGCCGGTCTGGTGGCGCTTGTCGCCTCGCTGGGGCTGAACTGGCACCTGCTGCGGATGATCCTTGCGCAGGGGCGCGATCTGCAGGGTCGGGTGGCGCGGTCGGCGCTGGATTTCGAGGCGCTGGTGGCGGCGGAATTCGCGGCATGGGACCTGAGCCCGTCGGAGCGGGATGTCGCGCTGCTGGTGATCAAGGGGTTCAGCAATCCCGAGATCGCGGGGATCATGGGCAAGAGCGAGGGGACGGTGAAGACGCAGTCCAACGCCATCTTCCGCAAGGCGGGGGTGAACAGCCGCGTGCAGCTGGTGGGGGTGATCGTGGACCGGATGGTGGGCGAGCGGATGATCGGGCCGGAGGAGGGCAGCGCGGCCTGACCGACTGTCCAGCCCCGTCCGGGTTGGAATGTCACCGTCACAAGTTTCCGCTATCCCGCCGCAGCGGGCGGGCGTAAGGCGGAGGCATGAAGTTGCGCAGCATGACACTGGAAGAGGCGGAGGCGCTGCCGCGCTGGCGGCGGCCCGAAAGCCTGCTGTTCCTGATGGCCTTTGCCATGCCCATCGCCTTTGCGACATGGTCGGCGCTGCTGAACAATTTCGTGATCGAGGCGGCGGGATTCACGGGCGTCGAGATCGGCTGGCTGCATACGGTGCGGGAGATTCCCGGTTTCCTGGCCATCGGGGTGATCCTGCTTATCCTGTTCTTGCGCGAACAGGTGCTGGGGCTGGGGGCGCTGCTCTTGCTGGGGCTTTCGACGGCGGTGACGGCGTGGTTCCCGTCCTTTGGCGGGATGCTGCTGGTGACGCTGCTGTCGTCCATCGGCTTCCACTATTTCGAGACGGTGAACCAGTCACTGCAATTGCAATGGGTGGAGAAGAAGCGGGCGCCGCAGGTGCTGGGCTGGATCGTCGGGGTGGGGTCGGGGGCGTCGCTTCTGTCCTACGGGGCCATCGTGGCCTTCTGGGATGTGCTGGGGCTGACCTACAACATCGTCTATCTGGTGTCGGGCGGGATCACGGCGGCGATCGCGGTCTTCTGCTTCTTTGCCTATCCGCAGTTCGAAAGCCCGCATCCGCAGAACAAGCGGATGGTGCTGCGGCGGCGCTACTGGCTGTTCTATGCGCTGCAGTTCATGGCGGGGGCGCGGCGGCAGATCTTCGTCGTCTTTGCCGGGTTCATGATGGTGGAACGCTTCGGCATGAAGGTGTCGGAGATGACCATGCTGCTGCTGGTCAACTATGTGCTGCAGATGGTCGCCGCGCCGGTGATGGGCCGTGCGCTGGGGCGGTATGGCGAGCGCAATGTCATGGCGTTCGAATATGTCGGGCTGACGCTGGTGTTCCTGGCCTATGGGGGGCTGTACTGGTTCGGCTGGGGGATCGTGATCGCGGGGGCGCTGTATATCTGCGACCAGATGTTCTTTGCGCTGTCCTTCGCGTTGAAGACCTATTTCCAGAAGATCGCGGACCCGGCGGATATCGCGCCGACGGCGGCGGTGGCCTTCACGATCAACCATATCGCGGCGGTGTTCCTGCCGGCGGCGCTGGGCTACATGTGGGCGCAGTCGCCGGATTGGGTGTTCCTGCTGGGGGCGGGGATGGCGCTGGTGGCGCTGGCGCTGGCGCTGATGATCCCGCGGCATCCGGAGCCGGGATACGAGACGGTGTTCGGGTCCTGGCGGGCGCGGGGTGCGCCGGCGGAGTGAGGCCAAAAATCTTTGAAGATTTTTGCAAATTTCTTCGAAGAAATTTGGTTGGCGCGTTCCTATATTGGGTGGGACGGATCTGGAGGGCCTGCGCATGTTTTTCGTCGACCGAAGCAAGATGGAGATGGTCACGCCGGACAAGGCGCTGCCCGGACGGGCGGAGCCCTTGCCGACGGCCGAGACGCATTTCCTGTCGGGCATTCCGCTGAAGTCGCCGGTGCCGGAGGGGATGGCCGAGGCGATGTTCGGCATGGGCTGTTTCTGGGGGGTGGAGCGGAAGTTCTGGCAGGTGAAGGGCGTGTGGCTGACCATGGTCGGCTATGCGGCGGGCTATACGCCCAACCCGACCTACCGCGAGACCTGCACGCAGCTGACGGGGCATAACGAGGTGGTGCGGGTGATCTTCGACCCTGCGGTCGTCAGCTATGCCGATCTGCTGCGGGTGTTCTGGGAAGGGCATGATCCGACGCAGGGGATGCGGCAGGGCAATGACATCGGGTCCACCTATCGCAGCGGCATCTATTTCTACGATGACGCGCAGGCCGCGCTGGCGCGGGAGACGAAGGCGGCCTATCAGGCGCGGCTGACGGCGGCGGGTTACGGGGCGATCACGACCGAGATCATCCCCGCGCCGGTGTTCTATTATGCCGAGGACTACCATCAGCAGTATCTGGCGAAGAATCCCGACGGTTATTGCGGCGTCGGCGGCACGGGGGTAACGTGCCCCATCGGACTGACCGCCTGAGACGCGGCAGCGTTTCAGGGGCGGGGGAATTCGCGGGACATGGGGTCGGGGCGCATCGATACGCGCGCCGTCGGGCTGGAGGCGGCATGTGCGCTTGCCCGCTGGCTGACGGGCAAGGAGCATATGCATTACGGGCTGTGGGCGGGGCTGGACCCTGTCGCGGCCAATCTGGGTGCGGCGCAGGAGGCCTATAGCCAGCGGCTGTTCTCGCTGTTCCCGGAGGGGAAGCTGCGCATCCTCGATATCGGCGGGGGGGCGGGCGAGACGGCGAAGCGCCTGATCGGGATGGGGCATTCGGTGGAGATCGTGGTGCCGTCGGCCTTTCTGGCGGGGCGGTGCCGCGAGAACGCGCCGCAGGCCGTGGTGCATGAGGCGATGTTCGAGGAGGCGCGGGTCACGGGGCCGTTCGACCTGTGCCTGTTTTCGGAAAGCTTCCAGTATATCCGGCTGCATGAGAGCCTGCCGCGGGCCAAGGCGCTGCTTGCGCCGGGGGGCGCGATCGTGATCGGGGACGTGTTCCGCAGGCTGGATGCGGACTGGTGGAAGAACCCGCGCCGGACGGTGGGCGGCGGCCATGTCGTCGAAACCTTCCGCGAGGCGGTGGCGAAGGAGGGGCTGACGGTGGAGGCCGAGATGGACGTGACCGACGAGGTCGCGCCGTCCATCGATGTGGAACAGGCCTTCTTCAACGTGCTGGGCGTCGGGCTGGCGGGCATGGACCGCGAGTTGCGGGCGCACCGGCCCTGGCTGCGGGGCGTGGCGGTGGGCATCATCGGGAAGCTGATGGGCGAGCGGCGGCGGAAGTCGCTGGTGGAACGGCTGGCGGGGAGGGACCGCACCTCGGACGTGTTCCGCGCGAACAACCGCTATCTGCTGATGCGGTTGCGCCCTGCGGCGGATTAGGGTTTACGGGGGTATCCCTGAAGGAGACGCCCCATGCCCACCTATTCCGCCCTGACCACGCTGGAAGGCGAGGAGGCCGCCGTCGCGCTGGCCAATGCCATCGAGCGGATGGAACCGGAGCCGACGGGGGTGGGTGTCTTCGAGATCGAGGATGACTCGGGCCTGTGGGAAGTGGGGGCCTATTTCCTTGAAAAGCCCGACATGGTGATGCTGGAGGTGATCGCGCTGGCCTTCGGGGCGAAGCCCTTTGCGCTGTCGGAACTGCCGGAAATCGACTGGGTCGCCAAGGTGCGGCGGGAGTTGAGCCCGGTGGAGGCGGGGCGGTTCTTCGTCTATGGCAGCCATGACGCGGACAAGGTGCCTGCGGGGCGCGTGGCGTTGCAGATCGAGGCGACGGTGGCCTTCGGCACGGGGCATCACGGCACGACGCTGGGCTGTCTGCGGGCCTTCGACCGGCTGTTCGATGCGGAATTCCGTCCGGCGAAGGTGGCGGATATCGGCTGCGGGACCGCCGTTCTGGCCATGGCGGCGGCGGCGGTGTTGCCCGATGCGACGGTCATCGCGTCGGATATCGACGAGGTGGCGGTCGAGGTGGCGGTGGCCAATGTCGGGATCAACGGGCTGGCCGGTCGGGTGGAATGTCTGGAGGCGGCGGGATTCGGCCATGCGCGGCTGGCCGAGGCGGGGCCGTTCGATCTGGTCTTTGCCAATATCCTGAAGGGGCCGCTGATCGAGCTGGCGCCCGACATGGCGGCGCATGTGGCCAAGGGCGGGTTGGCGATCCTGTCGGGACTTCTGGTCGTGCAGGCCGAGGCGGTGACGGCGGCCTATGTGGCGGCCGGTTTCACGCCGGAAGGGCGCGAGGATATCGGCGAGTGGTCCACGCTGGTGCTGCGGCGCGGCTGACCGGAAGGATTTGAGTCAAATCCTGCGGCGAAAAGAAGGCGGGCGCGGCGCTTTGCCATTTTTTCGCCATGATTGCCGGCTATTGGTTAATGCGGTGGGGGTTGAGACATAGGGGAAATCCATGTCCGACCCGAATTTGAGAGACTTCTACAGCCGCGTGGGCCGGATCGAACAGGCGCACGCGCTTGGCCTTGGATTCGAGGCGGAGGGAACGCTGGGGCGGTCCTTTTACCGCCGTCTTCCCGTGCGCCGCCGTCCCGTCTTTCGCATCGGGGTGTTCCTGTTCTGCTTCTGCTTCGGGATGAAGGGCGCGATCCATTACCATATGGGCGCCGAGGGGTTCGACCGCCGTGTCGCGGGGATCGAGGCGCGGGGCGGGTTCGATGCCGTGCAAGGCTTCCTGATGCGGTCGGACCCGGTGACCGAGATGATTTCCAAGGGGATCGCGGTCGTGGTGGAGCGCAGCAGGGTCTGACGGGCGGGTGCCGCGGGCCGTGGAATGCGTCGTGACATGCAAAGGGCCGCGCACCCCCACGGTGCGCGGCCCTGCATCCGTCTGCGGTCGCTGGTTCAGCGGCCGATCATTTCGATGTCGCCACGGCACAGGCCGATATCGTCAAGCTCGCGGTCCGAGAGCTTGCCGAGGGCGTTGCGGGTGACGCGGGCGTCGTTCCAGTTGGAGAAGGCGATGAGCGCATTCGACACGAACTGGACAGCGCGGAAGATCGAAATGGCGCCGAACGGCGCCGTGCGGGTCGTTTCATAGGCGGCCATGGGGTTAATCCTTTATAAACTGCTCATGGTGGAAGCATCTTTGCTTCCGAGCAGCGATATAATCGTGCTGCAAGTGCAAAACCAGCGCTGCGGCTGCAAAGCACCCTTGCAATGGGTGCATGACGAAAGGGGGCCGGATGGCCCTTGTTTTGCTGGAGATAGTTAACAGGCGTCGCGTTTGCAGGGTGCCGCGTCGCTTTCTGCAACTGCATAACAAACCCTTTACAAGGGGTGCAAGCGGAAATGGCGTTTGCCCGATGTTCCCGTTTCGTGCTAATCCTCCGTCAAGCAAGAAGAACAGGGGCAGGGATGCGCGTTCTGGGAATCGACCCCGGGTTACGGAACCTCGGCTGGGGGGTGATCGACGTGGCGGGGGCGCGGCTGACGCATGTCGCCAACGGCATCTGCCATTCCGCGCCGGGCGAGGAGGAAGGGGATCTGGCGCTGCGGCTGCTGTCGCTGCATTCGCAACTGACCGAGGTGCTGCGCCAGTGGCAGCCGGATACGGCGGCGGTGGAGCATACATTCGTGAACAAGGACGCGGTGGCGACGCTGAAGCTGGGGCAGGCGCGGGGGATCGCGCTGCTGGTTCCGGCGCAGTTCGGGCTGACGGTGGGGGAATATGCGCCCAATGCGGTGAAGAAGACGGTGGTGGGCGTGGGCCATGCCGCGAAGGTGCAGGTGGATCACATGGTGAAGCTGCACCTGCCGGGGGTGAAGGTGGCGGGGCCGGACGCGGCGGATGCGCTGGCGGTGGCGATCTGTCACGCGCACCATTCGCAAAGCGCGGGGCGGTTGCAGGCGGCGCTTAAGAGGGCGGCGGGATGATCGGCAAGATTTCGGGGCGGCTGGACTGGCGCGGGTCTGACACGGTGCTGATCGATGTGCGCGGGGTGGGATACATCGTGCATGTGAACGAGCGGACGCTGGCCGCGCTGCCGGGGGTGGGGGAGGCGGTTTCGCTTTATACCGACCTGCTGGTGCGGGAGGACCTTCTGCAGTTGTTCGGCTTTCCGACGATGCTGGAGAAGGAGTGGCACAAGCTTCTGATGACGGTGCAGGGCGTGGGGGCGAAGGCATCGATGGCGATCCTCGGGGCCCTGGGGGCCGAGGGGGTGGCGCGGGCGATTTCGCTGGGCGATGCGCGGGCGGTGCAGGCGGCGCCGGGCGTGGGGCCGAAGCTGGCGCAGCGGGTCATCCTGGAGCTGAAGTCCAAGGCGCCGGGGTTGATGGCGATGGGCGGGCGGCTGTCGGTGTCGGCGGTGGCGGACGAGGCGGATGCGGTGGTGGAGCCGGTGTCGCCCGCGCCGAAGCGGGTGGCGAAGGTGGACGGGGCGGCGCAGGCGCGGGCGGCGGCGTCCAGCGATGCGCTGTCGGCGCTGGCGAACCTTGGCTACGGTGCGGGGGATGCGGCGCAGGCAGTGGCCACGGTCGCGGCAGAGATGCCGGAGGCGGATGCGGCGGGGCTGATCCGGGCGGCGCTGAAGGTGCTGGCGCCGAAGTGATCTTGTGCGGGTGAGGCGGGTTCCCATCTGTTCCGGATGATCGGAGGGTCGGGCGATGACCGGATATGCCAAGACATTCGTCCTGATGGCGGCGCTGACGGCGCTGTTCATGGGGATCGGCGCCTTGATCGGGGGCGGGACGGGGGCGGTGCTGGCGCTGGTGGTCGCGGGCGCCATGAACCTGTGGGGCTGGTGGAATGCCGACAGGTCGGTGCTGCGGATGACCGGCGCGCGCGAGGTGGACGAGCGGACCGCGCCGGATTTCGTGCGGCTGGTGCATCGGCTGGCCGACGGGGCGGGGATGCCGCGGCCGAAGGTATATGTGATCGAGAGCGACCAGCCCAATGCCTTTGCCACGGGGCGCAACCCGCAGAATGCGGCGGTGGCGGCGACGACGGGGCTGTTGCGGCGGCTGGACGCGCAGGAGGTGGCGGCGGTGATGGCGCATGAGCTGGCGCATGTGCAGAACCGCGACACGCTGATCATGACGGT
Source organism: Rhodobacter sp. CACIA14H1 (assembly GCA_000500915.1). Taxonomy (GTDB): domain Bacteria; phylum Pseudomonadota; class Alphaproteobacteria; order Rhodobacterales; family Rhodobacteraceae; genus Paragemmobacter. The sequence continues at coordinate 8,088 of AYNO01000026.1, read as the reverse complement.
GACGGCGACCTTTGCCGGGGCGATCGGGATGCTGGCGAATTTCGCCATGTTCTTCGGACGGGACCGGCAGGGGGGCGTGCTGGCGGCGATTGCGGTGATGATCTTTGCGCCCTTGGCGGCGGGACTGGTGCAGATGGCGATTTCGCGGTCGCGGGAATACGAGGCGGACAAGGTGGGGGCGGCGATCTGCGGCAATCCGCTGTGGCTGGCGCGGGCGCTGACGAAGATCGATGCCTTTGCGAAGGGGATCGACAATGCGCAGGCAGAGCGGAATCCGGCGCTGGCGCATCTGTTCATCGTGAACCCGCTGCACGCGCATCGGCGGGACGCGCTGTTTTCCACCCATCCGGCGACGGAGAACCGCGTGGCGGCGCTGGAGGCGCTGGCGGCAGAGGGGAAGCGCTGGGGCAAGGTGGGCGTGGAGGCGCGGGGGCCTTGGTCGTGACGGGGTGTCGCGGCTTGCCAAAGGGGCGGCGTTCTGTGAATGTTCCGGCCCATGATGACCCCTGATCCGACGCTTCGCCCCGACCGCCTGCCCGAGGATACCGACCGCGCCCTGCGCCCGCAGGCGCTGGAGGAATTCGTGGGGCAGGCCGAGGCGCGGGCGAACCTGCGCGTCTTCATCGAAAGCGCCCGGATGCGGGGCGAGGCGATGGATCACACGCTGTTCCACGGGCCGCCCGGACTGGGCAAGACGACGCTGGCGCAGATCATGGCGCGGGAGCTGGGGGTGGGGTTCCGCATGACATCGGGGCCGGTGCTGGCGAAGCCCGGCGACCTTGCGGCGATCCTGACCAATCTGGAACCGCGCGATGTGCTGTTCATCGACGAGATTCATCGTCTGTCCCCGGTGGTGGAGGAGGTGCTGTATCCCGCGATGGAGGACTTCGCGCTGGACCTTGTGATCGGCGAGGGGCCGGCGGCGCGGACGGTGCGGATCGATCTGCAGCCCTTCACGCTGGTGGGGGCGACGACGCGGCTGGGGCTGCTGACGACGCCATTGCGCGACCGGTTCGGGATTCCGACGCGGTTGCAGTTCTATACCGAGGCGGAGCTTGACCTGATCGTGTCACGCGGGGCGCGGCTTCTGGGCGTGCAGGCCGAGGCGGCGGGGACTTTGGAGATTGCGCGGCGGGCGCGGGGGACGCCACGGGTGGCGGGGCGGCTGTTGCGGCGGGTGGTGGACTTCGCGCTGGTCGAAGGCAACGGGCGGCTGACGAAGGAGATTGCGGACTCTGCCCTGACGCGGCTGGGGGTGGACCATCTGGGGCTGGACGGGGCGGACCGGCGGTATCTGTCGCTGCTGGCCGAGAATTACGGCGGCGGGCCGGTGGGGGTGGAAACCATCGCGGCGGCCCTGTCCGAGGCGCGCGATGCGATCGAGGAGGTGATCGAGCCCTACCTGTTGCAGCAGGGGCTGATCCAGCGCACGCCGCGCGGGCGGATGCTGGCGGCGAAGGCCTGGCGGCATCTGGGGCTGGAGGCGCCGAAGGGGCCGGGGCAGGGCGATCTGTTCGAGGGCTGAGGCGCGGATGGCCGGTCAGTCGATGGGGCGGATCATCTTCTTTTCCAGCACCTTCAGCACGGCGGCGAGGTCGTGGCCGCGCCGCAGCACCTGACCGTCCATGCCGGTGACGGAATACATGCCCTGCCGTGCCCGGAGTTTCGGGCGCTTCTCGATCCGGTAGAGCGGGTGTTCGGCGGTGCGGCGGAAGACGGAAAACACCGCCATGTCGCGCAGGGCGGCAATGCCGTAGTCGCGCCATTCGCCCGCAGCGACCATGCGCCCGTAGAGGGCGAGGATGACCGAAAGCTCCTTGCGGTCGAAACTGACCTGTTCTTGCAGGGCCTGGTGGAGCGGGAAAGGGGTCGGTGGCTGGACCGTCATCGGGAAAGCTTACGCCCTTGGGCGGGCAAATCAAGCCTTGGACGCGCCGCGAAGACTCCGCAGGAATTCCCTGATCTGTCCCGAATTCCGCCGTGATCGGAGGCGATACACAGGGTCAGACGACAGGCGGGACCGGCTTAACAGCCCCCACCAAGGGCCGGTCCCGTCCTGTCCGTCATCGTCGGAGGCCCCCGTCAAGCGCGACGGGGGCCTTTCGATTCCGCCCTGCGGGCGGTTGCGGGCCGGGTCAGGGGAAGGCGGGGGCGCGGCGGATGATGCCGGTTTCGAGGCCGCGCCAGTTCTTCTGCACCGCGTCGATGCGTTTGCGCGTGGCCGGGTGGTCGGGGTCGAGGACGCCCAGTTTCACCAGAAGCGCGGCGATGGCCCCTTCGGCGCCACGGGTGCCGCCATCGGTGATCTTGAGCGCGATGCCGAGTTTGCGGTCGGGGATGATGGCAATGAAGACGGCTTCGGCGCCGGTCTTGATGGCGACGCGGCCGCCCATCGCCCGCATCAGTTCGGTGCAGGCGCGGCCTTCGCCTGCCACCATTTCGGGGAATTGCCCCATGGCGCGGGTGAGCCGGTGCATGGCGCGGTCGCGGGCGTCGCCGGTGCCGGTGGCGGCGGCGAAGCGGGCCATGGCGCGGGCGAGGCCGTGGACGGAAGTGGCGTAGTTGGGGGCGGAGCAGCCGTCGATACCGTAGCCGGGGGAGGTTTCGCCCGTCACCTCTTCGAAGGCCTGTTTCACGGCCTGCTGGACGGGGTGGTCCACCTCCACATATTCGGCGTCGCCCTTGATGTGGCGGTTGAGCGTCAGGAAGCCCGAATGTTTGCCCGAGCAGTTGTTGTGGCACTGGCAGGGCTTTTCGTCCGCCTTGATCAGGCGGTTCCGTTCGGCCCTGTCATAGGGTTCATGCGCCCCGCAGCGCAGGTCGGCTTCCGACAGGCCGAGGTCGGACAGCCAGCGGGTGACGGCTTCGGTATGGATCGCGGCGCCTTCGTGGCTGGCGCAGGCCAGCGCGACCTGCCGGTCGGTCAGGCCATGCGCATCGGCGGCGCCGGATTCCAGCAGGGGCAGGGCCTGCAGCATCTTGCAGGAGGAGCGGGGGAAGATGATCGCGGCGGGGTCGCCCCAGCTTGCCACGATGCCGCCGGAGGCGTCGCAGATCACGGCATGGCCGGAATGGGTGCTTTCCAGCCTTCCGCCGCGCCAGAGTTCGACCATGGGTGCCGGTGCCGTCATCCGTTCCTCCGTCCGCGTCTCACACATGCGCGATTTTCCGCGCGAGGGGCTTTTACGCGCTGGCTGTTCCAAGTTAGAAGGGGATATCGAGTTGGCAGGTTCCGCGCCACAGGAAAAGGCCCGCGTTTCCGTGGTTTGTCCCGGAAGGCGCAGCGGCGGTGGGCGGACCAGAGGCAATGTGGAGGCGAGACGCCCATGACCACCCTTTCCGGCCGCGTCCTTGGCGCTGCTCTGTTCGCGGCCATGCTGCCCTTCGGCGCGGTGGCGCAGGAATCTTCCAACCGTGTCGCCGTCACGTCGGACTGGAACGTGTTTGCCGAAGAGAACCCCAAGGAGTGCTGGGGCGTGACTATCCCGAAAGAGACGGTGAACACCCGCGACGGGCAGCCGGTTTCGGTGCGGCGGGGGGATATCCTGCTGTTCGTGACCTATCGCCCCGGTGCGCCGGGCGAGATTTCCTTCACCGGCGGCTATCCTTTCGCGGAGGGGTCCACGGTTTCGGTGGATGTGGACGGCAAGGGGTTCGAGCTGTTCACGGATGGCGAATGGGCCTGGCCCGCCTCGCCGGATCAGGATGCGGCGCTGCTGGCGGCGATGAAGGCGGGCACGCAGGCCACGCTGACGGCGCGGTCGGGCAAGGGGACGCAGACGAAGGACACGTTCAGCCTGCGCGGTTTCACGGCGGCGATGACGGAAGCCGAGACGCGCTGCAAGTAAGGTCGCGGTGCCGGGCGGATGGACGGGGCCTCCTTCGGGGGGCCTTTTTCTTTGCCGCGCCGTTGCGGGAAGGCGTGCGCCAGAGGCGCACAGGCCTTTCCCCTCGCCCCTGCGCGTTCCGCGCAGGCGCTCGACGCGGGGGGCGCCGCCCCCCGGCCGCCCGTGCGGGCGGCGCCCCCCGGGGTATTTGGGCCGGGATGAAGGGGCGGGCGGGGGAGACTTTCGTTTTCGCCGCGAATCCCCTATATGCCTGTCTTCCCTACCGATCAGGACCGATGCCATGACCGTAACCGCGCCCATCACGCAGGATGTGCTGACCATTCCGCGCAAATTGCCGGAAGGGGGCAAGGTGAACATCGTCGGCCTGACGCGCGAGCAGTTGCGCGAGGCGCTGGTCGCGGCGGGGACGCCGGAAAAGCAGGCGAAGATGCGGCTGGGGCAGATCTGGCAGTGGGTCTATCACTTCGGCATCCGCGATTTCGCGGCGATGACCAATCTGGCGAAGGATTACCGCGCCCTGCTGGCCGGGCATTTCGTGATCGAGGTGCCGGAGGTGGTGTCGCGTCAGGTATCCGCCGACGGGACGCGGAAGTATCTGGTCCGGATCGCGGGCGGGCATGAGGTGGAGACGGTCTATATCCCCCGAGGAGAACCGGGGGACGCTGTGCATCTCTTCGCAGGTGGGTTGCACGCTGACCTGTTCCTTCTGCCATACCGGCACGCAGAAGCTGGTCAGGAACCTGACGGCGGGCGAGATCGTCGGGCAGGTGATGCTGGCGCGGGACGATCTGGGCGAATGGCCGAAGCCGGGCGAGCCGAAGGAGGAGACGCGGCTGGTCTCCAATGTCGTGCTGATGGGCATGGGCGAGCCGCTGTACAATTTCGAGAATGTACGGGATGCGATGCGGGTCGTCATGGATGGCGAGGGGCTGTCCCTGTCGCGCCGGCGGATCACCCTGTCCACGAGCGGCATCGTGCCGGAGATCGCGCGGACGGCGGAGGAGATCGGCTGTCTGCTGGCGGTGTCCTTCCATGCCACCACCGACGAGGTGCGGGATCGGCTGGTGCCTGTCAACAAGAAGTGGAACATCGCCACGCTGCTGGAGGCGCTGCGGGATTATCCGCGGCTGTCGAACAGCGAGCGGATCACGTTTGAATATGTGATGCTGAAGGGCGTGAATGACAGCGATGCGGATGCGCGGCGGCTGGTGAAGCTGATTGCGGGGATTCCGGCGAAGATCAACCTGATCCCCTTCAACGAATGGCCCGGTGCGCCCTATGAGCGGTCGGACTGGGAGCGGATCGAGGCCTTTGCCGACATCATCTACAAGGCCGGTTATGCCAGCCCCATCCGCACCCCGCGCGGCGAGGATATCATGGCGGCCTGCGGGCAGTTGAAATCCGCGACCGAACGCGCCCGCAAATCCGCCCGCGAGATCGCGGCGGAGGCGGGGATCGGCTGACCCCCGCGCCCCGCGGGGCGTCGGTTCAGGCGGCCTCGGACGTGGTCTGTTGCGGGTCCGGTGACGCCGTGCGGGGGTGGCGTGCGCTCCAGCGGTCCAGCAGGGCGAACATCACGGGGTTGGCGAGAATGGAGATCATCGCCCCCGCGACGACGAGATCCTTCGCATCGGGCGGGAGGATGGCCAGTTTCGTGCCCATCACCACGAGGATGAAGGAGAATTCGCCGATCTGGGCAAGGCTGGTGGCGATGGTCAGGCCCGTTTCCTTGTCATAGCCGAAGGCGCGGACGATGGCGTAGGCGGCCAGCGACTTCACCAGCAGGATGATGAGGACGGTTCCGATCAGCGCGAGCGGTTCGTCCAGCACGATCGTCGGGTTGAACAGCATCCCGACCGAGACGAAGAACAGCACGGCGAAGGCGTCGCGCAGGGGCATCGTTTCGCGCATGGCCTGTTGCGAGAGGGTGGAGCCGGCCATGACCATGCCGGCAAAGAAGGCGCCCAGCGCGAAGGAGACGCCGAAGATCTGGGAGGACCCGTAGGCGACGCCCAGCGCGATGGCGAGGACGGCGAGGCGGAACAGTTCGCGGCTGCCGGTATGGGCGACGTAATGCAGGACCCAGGGGATCAGCTTGCGCCCGACGACCAGCATCAGCGCGACGAAGGCGGCGAATTTCACCAGCGTGACGGTCAGCGTGGCCGTGACGGGGCCGAAGCCGAGGCGGATCACCTCTTGCTCGGCCTCGCCATCGACGGGTTGGGCGAGGCCGCCCAGCAGGCCGGCCAGCGGCGGGATGAGGACGAGGGCGAGGACCATCACGATATCCTCGACGATCAGCCAGCCGACGGCGATGCGGCCGCGGTCGGAGGCGACGAGGTCGCGGTCCTGCAGGGCGCGGAGCAGGACGACGGTGGAGGCGACGGAAAGCGACAGGCCGAAGATCAGCCCCGCGCCGACGGACCAGCCCATCATCAGCGCGAGGGCGAGACCGGCGGCGGTGGCCACGAGGATCTGCCCGATGGCGCCGGGGATGGCGATGCGGCGCACCGACAGCAGGTCCTTGAGCGAGAAATGCAGGCCGACGCCGAACATCAGCAGGATCACCCCGATTTCGGCCAGTTCGGTGGCGAGGTCCTGATCGGCCACATAGCCGGGGGTGAAGGGTCCGATGATGATCCCCGCCAGCAGATAGCCCGCGATCATCGGCAGTTTCAGGCGATGCGCCAGAAGGCCCAGCACGAAGGCGAGCGAGAGGCCGATGACGATGGTGGCGATCAGGGGCGTTTCGTGGGGCATCCGGTCTCCGGCAGAGGGCGAGGAATGTGGCCGGGGGTCCGGCTGCGGATGCAGGCGGGCCCCTTGGCGACAGGCTTGGGAACACGGGGGAAACTATGCATCCTGAATGACGATTCAACCGAGGTATTTTTCCGGCCGGTCACGAAGGGGGCGGTTTTCTTTCAGACTGTTACGAAACGGGCGGCAAAGCGGGCCTTTGCCGCGGGGATCGGCGGGGGTTGACCGGCGGGGGCGGGCTGTTACGCCTTTGGCATGAGCCTGCCCGTGATCCCCAACGCTGCCGCGCGGCGGCATTTCCTTGACCGCCATGCGCTGGCCGAAGGGCCTGTCGGCCCCTGCGCGGGGGAGGGGTTGGCCGCGCTGGTGGACCGGATCGGCTTCGTGCAGGTGGACAGCATCAACACCGTGGCGCGGGCGCATGACATGATCCTGTGGTCGCGGCGGGGGGCCTATCGTCCCGCCGCGCTGAAGCGGGCGCTGGAGGGGGAGCGGCGGCTGTGGGAGCATTGGACGCATGATGCGTCGGTGCTGCCCGTGGGGCTGTGGCCGATGTGGCGGGCGCGGTTCGCGCGGGACGAGGCGCGGCTGCACCGCGACTGGCGGCGGTTCTTCCGCGAGGGGTGGGAGGCGCAATTCGGTACGATCCTGGACCGGATCGCACGGGATGGGCCGGTTTCGTCGTCCGATGTGGGCGAGGGGGAGGCGCGGGGGCGTGGCGGATGGTGGGATTGGCATCCGTCGAAGACGGCGCTGGAATGGCTGTGGCGGACGGGGCGGATCGCGGTGACGCGACGGGACGGGTTCCGCAAGGTCTATGACCTGACTGAGCGGGTGATCCCTGACGGGGTGCGGTCGGTGGAGGTTGACACGGGGGCGGTGGTGGACTGGGCCTGTTCCTCGGCGCTGGAGCGGTTGGGGTTCGGGACGGCGGTGGAGGTGGCGGCCTATTGGAACGCGGTTTCGGGCGAGGCGGCGCGGGGGTGGCTGGCGGGGGCCTTGCGCGAGGGGTGGGTGGAGGAGGTGCTGGTCGAGGGCGCGACGGGGGCCCGGCGGCGGGTCTTTGCCGTGCCCGGGCTGGCGGGGGCTTCGGTGCCGGAGGTGACAGGGCGGCTGCGGGTGCTGTCGCCCTTCGACCCGGCGCTGCGGGACCGGGACCGGGCGGAGTTCCTGTTCGGCTTCCGCTACCGGATCGAGGTCTTCGTGCCGGAGCCGAAGCGGGTGTTCGGGTATTACGTCTTCCCGTTGCTGGAGGGGGACCGGCTGGTGGGGCGTATCGACGTGAAGCGGGTGGGCGCGGTGCTGGCGGTGCGGGCGGTCTGGCCGGAGGCGGGGGTGGTCTGGGGCAAGGGGCGGGTGGCGAAGCTGGAGGCGGAGCTTTCGCGGCTGGCTGCGTTCGTGGGGTGTGAGCGGGTGGAATTCGGGGAGGGGTGGCTCAGGGAGTATCCGGCGGGTTGGGGAGGCTGAGCAGGACGGCGGTCAC
>AYNO01000025.1 GCA_000500915.1 Rhodobacter sp. CACIA14H1 | reverse complement strand
AAGGCGGGGTGCGGCTGTCCACGGGCGATACGGTGGCGGTGGAGACGGCGGCTTCGGGCGCGGTGACGCTGGCGGTGCGGCCCGAACAGGTGCGGATCGGCGAGCCGGGCGGCGGGGCGATTGCGGCCCGGGTGAAGTTCAACGTCTATTTCGGGACGGATACGCATTGCCATCTGGCGCTGGCGGACGGGACCGAGGTGGTGGCGCGGGTGCAATCGCCGGCCAGCGGCGAGTCGGGGATCGTTGAGGGGGCCGAGGTCGGCCTGCGTTTCGCCCCCGGCGCGGCGCAGGTTCTGGAGGATTAGGGCCATGAGCAGCGCGGCAGAGGAGCGGATGCGGCGGCAATCGGCCCGCAACGGGTGGCTGCTGTCGATGCCCGCGCTGGCGCTGCTGGCGGTGGCGGCGATCGGGCCCTTGGCGATCATCGTGGTCTATTCCTTCCTGACGCCGGGGCAATACGGGAATGTGGTGTGGGAATTCAGCTGGGACGGGTGGGTGTCGATCCTGTTCTCGCGCGATATCTTCGACGGGACGCTGGGGCTGGCGGATGCGCATCTGACGATCTTCTGGCGGTCGGTGAAGCTGTCGATCATGACGACGCTGGTGGCTTTCGCGCTGGGGTTCCCCACGGCATGGTTCATCGCCACGCGGCCGGCGCGGCAGCGGGCGATGTGGCTGTTCCTGATCACCATCCCCTTCTGGACCAACCTGCTGATCCGGACCTTCGCCATCATGGAGGTGATCCGCGCCGAGGGGGTGATCAACACGGTCCTGCTCTGGGCGGGGGTGATCGAGCGGCCGCTGGCGATCATCTACACGGATACGGCGGTGCTGATCGGGATGGCCTATGTCTATCTGCCGCTGATGGTGCTGCCGCTGTTCGCCGCGATCGACCGGTTCGACATGCGACTGCTGGAGGCGGGATACGACCTTTACGCAAGCCGATGGCAGGTGTTGCGGCGGATCATCCTGCCCATCGTGAAGCCGGGGATCGTGGCGGGGTCCATCCTCGTCTTCGTCCCGTCGCTGGGGGCCTATGTGACGCCGCGCGTGCTGGGGGGCGGCAAGAACATGATGATCGGCAACTTCATCGAGTTGCAGTTCCTTGCCGGGCGGAACTGGCCGCTGGGGGCGGCGTTGTCCGTCACGCTGCTGGTGATCGTGACGGTGGCGCTGCTGTTCTATGTCCGCGCCGCCAACCGGGGGAGCAATCCGCATGGCTGAGCGGCGCTACGAGATTTCGCGCATACCGGGATTCGCGACCATCGCGGTGGCGACCTTCGTGATGCTGTACCTGCCCATCGCGGCGCTGGTGACCTATTCCTTCAACGCGGGCAATTCGGTCGCGGTCTGGGAAGGGTTCTCGCTGCACTGGTACGAGAAGGCATGGGCCAACCAGGCGGTGAAGGATGCGACCGTGCGGTCGCTGACCATCGCGGTCTGTGCGGCCGTGATTTCCACGGCGGTCGCCACGCTGGCCGCCATGGGGACGACGCGGCGGGCACGGTTCCGGGGGGATACCTTCATCTATGTGGCGATCAACCAGCCGCTGATGGTGCCCGAGATCGTGACGGCGGTCGCGCTGATGATCCTGTTCGGGATGGTGAAGCAGGCGACGGGCTATCAGGGGCTGGGCTACCTGATCCTTGCGCATTCGGCCTTCTGCATCCCCTTCGCCTATCTGCCCATCCGCGCGAGGCTGGAAGGGATGGACCTGAGTTTCGAGACGGCGGCGGCGGACCTTTATGCCAGCCCGTGGCAGACCTTCCGCCATGTCACCCTGCCCCTGCTGGGGCCGGGGATACTGGCCGGTGCCATGCTGGCCTTCGTCATCAGCCTTGATGATGTGATCATCACCGAATTCGTGAAATCCGGGGGGCAGGACACGCTGCCCACCTACATGCTGGGACAGTTGCGGCGCACCATGACGCCCGAGGTCAATGCGATCTCTTCCGCGCTGCTGGCGCTGACTGTCCTTCTGCTGACGGCCTTCTTCCTGCTCACCAGAAAGCGGGACTGAAAAGACGGAGACTTCAACATGGGAGCGACTGCGATGAAGAGACTGATCGGTGCGACCGCGCTGCTGATGGCGACGACGGCCATGGCGCAGGCGGAGGGGCAACTGAACCTCTACAACTGGGGCAACTATACCAGCCCCGAGCTGCTGGAGAAGTTCAAGGCCGAGACGGGCATCACCGTGACCGTCACCGACTATGACAGCAACGACACCGCGCTGGCCAAGGTCGAGGCGGGCGGGCATGGGTTCGACCTTGTGGTGCCGTCGGCCAACTATGTGCCGATCTGGGTGGAGAAAGGTCTGATCGTCCCGCTGGACCTGTCCAAGCTGCCCAACCACGGCAATATCGCGCCGGAATGGAAGGATGTGAGCTGGGATCCGGGCCGCGCCCATACGATCCCGTGGCAGTGGGGGTCCACCGGCATCGCGGTGAACACCGCCGTCTATGGCGGGGACATCAACACATCTGCCGTATTCCTCGAGGTGCCCGAGGAGTTGAAGGGCAAGATCAACGTCGTGCCCGAGATGAACGACATCGTGGCCATGGCCACCATGTATGCGGGCGGCGAGCCCTGTTCGGAGGATGCGGAGGTCCTGAAGAAGGCGCGCGACCTGCTGCTGGCGGCCAAGCCCGACTGGATCAGCATGGACTATGGCGCGACGGAGCGGCTGTCGAATGGCGACTGGGCGGCGTCGGTGAACTGGAACGGGTCCACCATGCGGGCGCGGCTGGCCAATCCGACGGTGGCATATGGCTATCCCAAGGAAGGCTATCCGCTGTTCATGGATTCGGTCGCCCTGCTGGCGGATGCGCAGAATGTCGAGGAGGCGTACAAGTTCCTGGACTTCATCATGGTGCCGGAGAATGCGGCGATGATTTCGTCCTTCGCCCGCTATGCCAACGGGATCGCGGGGTCCGAGGCCTTCATGCCCGAGGATATGAAGACCGCGCCGGAAGTGGTGATCCCCGAGGAGTTCAAGGCGTCGGGCGTGTTCCTGCCGACCTGCACGGGCAAGGCGCAGGAATATGTGACGGCGATCTGGACCGAGTTGCAGAAGTGATCTTGCGGAGTGCCGCAGCAGGCTGCGGCACACGCCTTTGAGGTCACGGGCGCGGGCAAGATGCCCGCGCCCGTTCCAGTTGGGGCGCTGCCCCAAACCCCGGGGTATTTGGACCGAGATGAAGGACATGGATCTGGTTGGACTTTCGGCGACGGAGCTGTCGCGGTTGATCGCTTCGCGGGAGGTGCGGCCTTCGGAGGTGATGGAGGCGACGCTGGCGCGGGTGGCGGCGGTGAACGGGGCGGTGAATGCCGTGGTGTCGATGCCGGATGCCGAGCTGTTGATGGATCAGGCGCGGGCGGCGGATGAGGCGCCGCGGGCCGGGTGGCTGCACGGCGTGCCGATGGCGGTGAAGGACCTGATCGCGGTGCGGGGGATCCGGACGACATGGGGGTCGCCGCTCTTTGCCGACCATGTGCCGGAGCGGGACGATCTTCTGGCGGCACGGATGCGGGCGGCGGGGGCGATCTTCATCGGCAAGACCAATACGCCGGAATGGGGGCACGGGAGCCATTCGTTCAATCCGGTGCACGGGGTGACGCGCAATCCCTATGGTTTGGACCGGACGGCGGGGGGGAGTTCGGGCGGGGCGGCGGTGGCGCTGGCCTGCCGGATGGTGTCTGTCGCGGACGGGTCGGACATGATGGGGTCGCTGCGCAATCCGGCGGGGTGGAACAATGTCTATGGTTTCCGCCCGAGTTACGGGCTGGTGCCGGGGCAGGCGGTGGGGGACACCTTCCTTGCGACCATGGCGACCGAGGGGCCGATGGCGCGGACGGTGGAGGATGTGGCGCGGCTTCTGGAGGTGCAGGCTGGGGTGAATCCCGAGGTGCCCTTCGGGCGGGCGGGCGAGCCCTTCGGGGACCGGCTGTCGGTGGAGATGAAGGGCAGGCGGATCGGCTGGCTGGGCGATTGGGGCGGGGCCTGGCAGGTGGAGGCGGGGATACTGGACCTGTGCGAGGCGGGCTTGCGGGTCTTTGCGGATATGGGGGCGGTGGTGGAGCCGGTGGCGGCGCCCTATCCGGCGGAGAAGCTGTGGTTTGCCTGGATGACGATACGGGCCATGCTGAATGCGGGGGACAAGCAGGCGATGTATGCCGATCCGGCGAAGCGGGCACGGATCAAGCCCGAAAGCCTGTGGGAGATCGAGCAGGGGGCGAAGGTGACGGCGGCCGATTTCCATGCGGCGTCGGTGATCCGGTCGAAGTGGTATGCGCGGGTGGCGCGGCTGTTTGCCGACTATGACGCGCTGGTGCTGCCGGTGGCGCAGGTCTGGCCGTTTCCGGTCGAATGGCGCTGGCCGCAGGCGATCAACGGGGTGGCGATGGACACCTATCACCGCTGGATGGAGGTGATGATCCCCGTGGGGCTGGCGGGGTTGCCCTGCCTGAGCCTGCCGGTGGGGTTCGGGGCGCAGGGGTTGCCGATGGGGATGCAGATCTTCGGGCCGCACGGGGCGGATGCGCGGGTGCTGGCGATGGGGCAGCAGTATCATCTGGCGACCGATTGGCCGGGGCGTAGGCCGCCTGTCCTATAGGTCGTAGCGGGCGAGTTCGGTATAGGCGCTGCCCCGTTTCGTTTGGTGGCTTTGGTAGAGGATGAAATGGTCCACCTGCCAGGGCGGGGTGGCGAAGGTCGCGCCTGCGGCGATGGCGCGTTCGAGGCGGAAGGTTTCGTCGGGGGGCGGGGGCGGGAAGCGGCCGAGGGTGACATGGGGGGTGAAGCGGCGGTGTTCCGTTTCGATGCCTGCGCTGCGGGCGGCGCGGTCGAGTTTGGCTTGCAGGCGGGCGAGGGGGTCGGAGGGCGCCGTGCCGGCCCATGCGGCGCGGGGCTTGGGGCCGCCGAAGAGGCCGAGGCCGTGCAGCGACAGGTCGAAGGGCGGGACTTTCGTGGCGGCGAAGGCGTCGTGGGCGGCTTCCAGCACGGGTTCGGGCTGTTCGCCGAGGAAGACGAGGGTGAGGTGGAAGCTGTCCGGGTCCAGCTTGCGCGGGAGGGGCAGCAGGAATTGCTGGACGCGCAGGGCCGAGCGCACGGGTTCGGGCAGGGGAAGGGCGAGGAAGGCGCGGATCATCGTGCCGCCAGAACCGCAAGGCGGTCGCGGAGTTCCGGCCGGACGGGGCCTTCGCGGGGGGCGTCGAGGAGGGTTTCGGTCATGTGCGGTTCCGGTGCCGGTCGCCCGCCGCCGCCCCATGTGAGGGCGCGGAGGACCGAGGCCGCAGGGTCGGGCAGGCGGTCGGGGATTTCAAGGCCCGCCAGCCTGGCCCAGAGCGCGGTCCAGCAGCGGCCCACGCTCCACGGGTTGTAGCCGCCGCCGCCGAGGAGGAGCAGGCGCGGGGAGAGGGGACGGATTTCCTCCAACGCTTCGATGTAGGCGCGGTTGGAGAGGGCGAGGCGGGAGAGCGGGTCCTCGAGCAGGCTGTCGGCGCCGCATTGCAGGACGATCGCCTGGGGCCGGTGTGCGGCGAGGCGGGGAAGGATCAGGCCGTGCAGGACGGCGCGGGCTTCGCTGTCGTTGTAGCCACGGGGCACGGGCAGGTTGAAGGCGTTGCCGCCCGCGTCATCCTCCAGCCGGCCGGTGAAGGGCCAGCGGTTTTCCTCGTGCACCGAGATCATCAGGAGGTCGGGGTCGCCCGCGAAGGCGGGTTCCACCCCGTCGGGGTGGTGGGCGTCGATGTCCACATAGGCCAGCCGCCGCAGCCCCGCGCGGCGCAGGGCCTGCAGGGCGAGGACGGGGTCGTTCAGGTAGCAGAAGCCGTTGGCGCGGTCGGGCAGGCCGTGATGGGTGCCGCCCCCCGGCACATGGATCGCCCCCGCCCCGTGGCCGGCCAGCAGTTCGGCGGCCAGCATGACCCCGCCCGCGCCGGTGGCGGGGCGGCGGAACATTTCGGCAAAGACGGGATTGGAGGCGGTGCCGAGGTGGTGGCGGGCGCGGGTGGCGTCGTCCACCTGTCCCGTCTCTTCGGCCCGTTGCAGGGCGGCGATGTAATCGGCGGTGTGGTAGGACAGCAGCGCCGCAGGCTTGGCGCGGGGGGAGAGGCGGAAGCGGTCCGCAGGCAGCCAGCCGAGCGCCCCCGCAAGGTCCATGACGGTGGAGACGCGGGGCACGCGCAGCGGGTGGTGCCGCCCGTAGGAGGAGCCGCGATAGATGCCGGAACCGAAGAAGAGCGGCCCCGGAAGGGGACGGGTCACGGCAGCAGCGCCTCGATCTTCGTCACCACGGGCTGGGCGGTGGGGCGCATCACGCTGCCCCATGTGGCGACCACTTCCCCTTCGCCATCCAGCAGGACCTTGTTGAAGTTCCAGCCGGGGGTGAAGCCCCGGGTTTCGGCCAGCCATCTGTAGAAGGGATGCGCCGTGTCACCGAGGATGGGGGTGATGTCCGTCATCGGGATCGTCAGGTCGAAATTGGTGGCGCAGAAATCCTTCACCTCGGCCGCGGAGGCGAGTTCCTGGCGGAAATCGTCGGAGGGGACGGCCAGCACCACGAGACCCTGTTCGGCGTAGCGGTCATGCAGCGCCTGCAGGTCGTCGAACTGGGGCGCGAAGCCGCAGAGCGAGGCGGTGTTGACGACAAGGACGGGGCGGCCCTTGAAGGCATCGAGGTCGATCGTGCCGCCGTCGATGGACGGAAAGCTGAAGCCCGCGAAGGCGGCGGGGGCCGAAAGGCAGGCCAGCGCGGCCGCGGCGCAAAGGGATTTGGGGCGCATTTGTCTGTTCCGTCAAGGACATGCATTAAAGCCTGTCGCAAAGATATGGCGCGGGACGGAACTGTCAAACGGAAGGAATGTAACGGATTCATGTAGGTTTTGTGACATGCGGCGATGGCTTTTTCCCGAAACAAATGCCATTATCTGACGTTGAGCAGTAAGGCCCGGACAAGAACCGGATCCAAGGATCGGACGGGACGCGATGAAGCGGAATGTGAAGAACGAGTTTCTTCCCTCGGAGGAGGATGGTGCGCCGCGTACGCAATACGGGGCGCTGTGCTGGCGGCTGCATCGCGGGCGGCTGGAGGTGTTGCTGATCACCAGCCGCGAGACGCGGCGCTGGGTCATCCCCAAGGGCTGGCCGATGGACGGCAAGGATGCGGCAACGGCGGCGGCGCAGGAGGCCTGGGAAGAGGCAGGCGTCACGGGCGAGGTCGGGACCGAGGCCGTCGGGTTCTACGGCTATGACAAGACCCGCAAGACGGCGGCGGCGCTGCCCTGCGTGGTGTCGGTCTATCCGCTGCGGGTGGAGGGGCTTGCCAAGAAGTTTCCCGAACGGAAGGAACGGCGGCGGCGCTGGTTCGGGGCGGGAAAGGCGGCGAAGCTGGTGGCAGAGCCGGAGTTGCAGGCGCTGCTGTCGCGGCTGGAGGAAGATCCTTCGGCGGTGGCGGGTGGGGCGGTTGCATCCGCCTGAGATTGCGGCTTGAATTGCCCGTCCGCCCGATTATGTGCGGCGGCGGACCCGTTCCGATATGTGTCCAGAAACCATGCCCCGAAACCCGGTGATCCGCGATGATCCGCTTCAGCCTGACATGTGACAAGGACCACGGCTTTGACAGCTGGTTCCCTTCGGGCGAGGCGTTCGAGCGGTTGCAGGCACAGGGCCATGTGGCCTGTCCGGTCTGCGGGTCGGCGGCGGTGCAGAAGGCGCTGATGGCCCCGGCCGTGCGGCCCGCACGGAAGGAGGAGGCCGCGCTGCGCAGCCCTGCGACGCCGGTCGAGGAGGCGCTGGCGGCGCTGCGGCGGCAGGTGGAGGAGAATTCGGAATATGTCGGCATGAATTTCGCGGCCGAGGCGCGGCGCATCCATGCCGGTGACGCGCCGGAACGCGCCATCCATGGCGAGGCGCGGGCCGAGGAGGCGAAAAAGCTGATCGAGGAGGGGGTGCCGGTGGCCCCCCTGCCCTTCCTGCCCGTGCGCAAGGTGAATTGAGGCGGCGGCAGGCCATCCGGCCGAAGCGCGACCCGAAATGGAACCGGTTCCGGTCCGGTTCGGCCTTATTTGCGGCCCAATCCGGCGCAATCTTCGTGGTTAACGGGCCGGATGTGAGGCCCGCTGTGTCGAGGTGACGAGTGATGGACGTTGTGTCGGATTGCGGGATGTCTGCCCCCGGGCTGCTGGAAGCGGCGCCCGAGGTCTTTGCGCGGACGGAGCTGGCCTGTCTGGTGCGCGGCACCCGGGTCGAGACGGCGGCGGGTCTGGTCGCGGTCGAGGATATCCGGGACGGGATGCTGGTCGAGACGATGGATAACGGGTTGCAGCCGGTCCGTCGCGTGCTGTCCAAGGTGGTGGACGGGACGGGGGCGCTGGCGCCGGTGGTCTTTGACGCCGGGGTTCTGGGGAATGCCCGCAGCCTGCGCGTGTCGCCGCATCACCGGATGATGGTGACGGGATGGCGGGCAGAACTGGCGACGGGCGAGCCGGAGATTCTGGTGGAGGCGCGGCACCTGGTGGACCGCGCCGGCGTGCGGGTGGAGCCGGTAGCGTCGGTGGAATATTTCCACCTGCTGTTCGACCGGCACGAGATCGTCTTTGCCGAGGGGGCGCCGACGGAAAGCTACCATCCCTTCGCCGCCGATGCCGCGAGCCTGTCGCCCGCGACGCTGGCCGAGATCGTGGCGATCTTTCCGCAGGCCGCCACGGCGCTGCAGGCCTGCCGGCCGGTGCGCCCCTGCGCCGATGCCGCCGAGGCGGCGCTGCTGCTGGCGTGATCAGATCTGCTTTTCGGGCATCTGGACGCGCAGGCCGTCCAGGGCCTCCGTGACCTTGAGCTGGCAGGTCAGGCGCGACCGGACCGGATCGGGGTTCCAGGCGAAGTCCAGCATGTCTTCCTCCATGCTGTCCTTCTTGGGCAGGCGGTCCACCCAGGCCGGGTCCACATAGACATGGCAGGTGGAGCAGGCGCAGGCGCCGCCGCAATCGGCCTCGATCCCCGGGATGCCGTTGTCGCGGGCGCCTTCCATGACGGTCAGGCCGTTCGGCACCTCCACCACATGTTCCTTGCCGCCATGTTCCACGTAAGTGATCTTCGCCATTCTTCCCTGCCGTTTCGCCAGATGCGCGGTTTCCACCGCCCGACATAGGCCATCCGTGCGAGCTTTGCCAGTGGGCGGTGATCCGGCGGAGCGCGGCCCGGGGGCCGCGCAAGCCGTGAGCCCTGCCCGCGCCTGTGCAGGCGCGGGCAGGGCGCGTCAGGGGGCGCCCGCGCCCCCTCTTGGCCCGCAGGCGGGCCAATTCACCCCCGGGGATATTTGGGAACGGATGAAGGCGGCGGGCGGGTTGTGCTGCGGATGGATTTGTTCCATATTTGTTCTCATGTCGAGCCTCGTTTTTCCTTCCGGTCCGCAGCCGCCGTCGCGCTGGATGGCGCGGACGGCTGTGCCCGGGTCATGGCCGCGCCCGCCGGCCGCGCTGGTGGCGGCACGGCTGGACGAGCCGCCGGTCGGGGCGCGGGTCTGCGTGGCGGGGCTGGTGCTGGTGCGGCAGCGGCCGGGCACTGCGAAGGGGGTGATCTTCGTCACGCTGGAGGACGAGACGGGGACCTGCAACGTGGTGGTCTGGGCAAAGGTCTATGAACGGTTCCGCCGTGCGGTGATCGCGGGGCGGATGCTGCGGGTGACGGGGCGGGTGCAGCGCGAGGCGGGCGTGGTGCATGTCGTGGCCGAGGGGATCGAGGACCTGTCCGGGATGCTGGACCAGTTGCTGCGGCCCGATTTCCGCCATGACGGGGTGCGGGCGGGCGACCAGCCCTGAGGCTTTGCGGGGGGCGGGCTTTGCCGCTATGCTGCGCCGCAAAAGGCAGGGGCGGCGGCAATGCGGGCAGGATGGATCGGGGTTGTGGTGCTGGCGCTGTCGTCCTGCCGTCCGGCGGGGATGCCGGCGGTGCCGCAGACGGCAGACCTTGCCCGCGAGGTGGTGCGGCTGGACCGTCCGGGGCCGCCCGCCAGGCCGGAAGGGGCCTGCTGGGAAAGCGATGTGACGCCTGCGGTGATCGAGACGGTGACGGAGCAGGTCGTGGTGACGCCGGAAACGCGGGGGGCGGATGGCCGCGTGCTGCAGCCGGCGGCCTATCGCACGGATACGCGCACGCGCATCCTGCGCGACCGCGAGGAGGTCTGGTTCCGCGCCCCCTGCCCCGCCGAATACACGCTGGAATTCGTCACCACGCTGCAACGGGCGCTGAAGGCGCGGGGGTTCTATCTGCTGCCGCTGACCGGGGCGCTGGATGCCGGAACGCGGGATGCGGTGCGGCGCTATCAGGCCGAGCGGGGGCTGGACAGTCCGCGCCTGTCGCTGGCGGCAGCGCGGGAACTGGGGCTGGTGACGGTGTCGCCGGAGGAATTGTGAGCCTCTGGGCCGACAGGGCGCGGGCGCGGATCGCGGTGCTGTGGCAGGGCGCGGCGGACGGGGCGCATGATCTGGGGCATCTGGACCGCGTCTGGCGCACTGCGCGGCTGATCGCCATGGACGAGCCGGGCGCGGATGGCGACGTGCTGGCAGCGGCGGCCTATTTCCATGACGCGGTGAACCTGCCGAAGGACAGTCCGGACCGGGCGCGGGCCTCGGTCCTGTCGGCGGAGCTGGCGGTGCGGGAGCTGGGGGCGATGGGGTTCGAGGCGGCGCGGCTGGGCGCGGTGCATAACGCCATCGCGGCGCATTCCTTTTCGGCGGGCATCGCGCCGGAAACGGTGGAGGCGCGCATCTTGCAGGATGCGGACCGGCTGGAGGCGCTGGGCGCGATCGGCATCGCGCGGATGTTCCTTGTGGCGGGGCAGATGGGGGGCGGGATGTTCGATCCCGCGGACCCGATGGCGCTGCACCGGCCGCTGGATGACCGGCGTTTCGCGCTGGACCATCTGGAGGTGAAGCTGTTCCACATCGCGCAGACGATGCAGACCGCGACGGGGCAGCGCATGGCGGCGGAGCGGGCGGAGTGGATGGCCAGTTTCCGCACGCGGCTGCTGGCGGAGGCCGGATAGGAAAAGGGGCGGCCGGAGCCGCCCCTTCAGGCCGTCGCGCGGGACGGGATCACTGTTCGGCGGGGGCCGTCTCTTCGATCGACAGCGCGACAAAGCGCGGGTCGCCGGCACGACGCACCAGAAGCAGCAGGGATTTGCGCCCCGCATCGCGGGCTTCGGTGACGCGGGCCTGCAGGTCGTCCAGCGTGGCAACCGCCTGCTGGCCTGCCTCGGTGATGACGTCGCCTTCGCGCAGGCCCTTGGTATAGGCTTCGGACAGGGGATCGACCTTGGTCACGGCCAGACCTTCGGCATCTTCGGGGATGCCCAGCGTCTTGGCCAGATCCGCCGTCACGGGGGCCAGCGTCAGGCCGAGGAGTTCAAGCTCCTTCGGGGTCTGGGGGGCCTCGGCTGCGGCGGGGACGGCTTCCTCGGCCTCGGCATCCTCGCGGCGGCCAAGGGTGACGGAGAGGGTGGTTTCCTTGCCGTCACGCAGGACGATCACGGGGACGGCGGCGCCGACGGGGCTGTCGGCGACGGTGCGGGTCAGGGCGCGGACATCCTTGATGTCGGTGCCGCCGAAGGTGGTGATGATGTCACCGGCCAGCATTCCCGCATCCTTGGCCGGGCCGTCCGGCACGTCGGTGATCAGGGCACCCTTCGCCTCGGCCAGACCCATCGCTTCGGCCACGTCGGGGGTGACGTCCTGGATCCGGACGCCCAGCCAGCCGCGGCGGGTTTCGCCGAACTGTTTCAACTGGTCCACGACCTTGGAGACGACATTGGAGGCCATGGAGAAGCCGATGCCGATGGAGCCGCCATTGGGCGACAGGATCGCGGTGTTCACGCCGATCACCTGGCCGTCCATGTTGAAGAGCGGGCCGCCGGAATTGCCGCGGTTGATGGCGGCGTCGGTCTGGATGTAGTCGTCATAGGTGCCGGACAGGGCGCGGCCACGGGCCGAGACGATGCCAGCGCTGACCGAGAAGCCCTGACCCAGCGGGTTGCCCATGGCCATGACCCAGTCACCCACGCGCATGTCGTCGGAATTGCCGAACTGGACGAAGGGGAGCGGGGCGTCGGACGTGACCTTGAGCAGCGCGATGTCGGTCTTGGGGTCGGTGCCGACGATTTCGGCCTTGAGGCGGGTACCGGAGAAGAATTCGACCTCGACCTCGTCGGCGCCTTCGATGACGTGGTTGTTGGTCACGATATAGCCGTCATCCGAGATGACGAAGCCGGAGCCCAGCGCCTCGGACCGGCGGGGTTCGCCGGGGCCGTTGGGGCCGCCCGGTCCTTCGGGGTTCATGAAGTCGCGGAAGAAATCCTCGAAGGGGGAGCCTTCGGGGACCATCGGGCCGCCCTGCGAGGGGGAGGCCACGACGGCGGAGGTGGTGATGTTCACCACCGAGGGGCTGATCTGTTCGGCCAGATCGGCAAAGCTTTCCGGCGCGGCGCGGGCGGCGGCGTCCATGGCATTGCCAAGCGCGAGCGACATGCCCAGCGCGAGCGCGAGAAACACGCGGGGAACGCGACGCGGCGCGACCGCGAGCGGGGCCGCTGGGGACTGGACGGTGGGGTGCACTCCGAACTCCTTTCGTTACGCGGTGCCGCGGTCCTGACCAGACCGGCGGCGGAGCACGTCTCGCATCATCAGGTAGGCAGGGATGGATGCAATGCAAACCGCGTCGCGCGCTCTCAACAGCATGTGAACCTGTCGCGGGATTTGTTTCAAGCGCCGTGCTGCGGCGGGCGGCGGGTCAGGCCGGAAGGTGCCGTGCGAGCCAGACCAGCGCCGTCCCTGCGGCGAGGGCGGCAAGGCCCATGAGGCGGGCACGGTCGGTTGGCAGCGCGGCGAGGAATTCCAGCGCCTGCCGGATGCGCGAAGGGGCCAGCGCAAGCGCCAGCCCCTCGATCGCAAGGACAAGGCCGAGGCCGAGGAGGACCCAGGTCATTCCGTCGGTTGCGGTGCCGGTGCGGCGGGCGCCGCCACGGCGGCATTGCCACGGTCGGAGCGGAGGTATTCGAAGAATTCGCTGTCCGGCTGCATGACGATGGAGGAATTCCCCGATTGCAGCGCCCGTTCGTAAGAGGTGAGCGAGCGGGTGAAGGCGAAGAATTCCGGGTCCTGACCGAAGGCTTCGGCGTAGATGGCGTTGCGTTCGGCGTCGGCTTCACCGCGGATGACATCGGCCTGGCGGCGGGCGTCGGAGGTGAGTTCGACCACCGTCCGGTCGGCTGCCGCGCGGACGCGCTGCGCGGCTTCGCCGCCGCGGGCGATTTCATCCGCCGCTTCGCGTTCGCGTTCGGCGCGCATCCTTGCGAAGGTCGCCTCGAGGTTCTGTTCGGGCAGGTCGGTGCGGGTGAGGCGGACGTCGATCACTTCGATCCCCAGGGCGGCGGCCTGACGGCGCGCGATGTCGCGGATCTGGTTCATCAGCGCGGTGCGGTCTTCGGACAGGACACGGCTGGAGGGAACGGAGCCGAGGACCTGCTGGATCGCGGGGTTCACGATGCCTTCCAGGCGGCGGAGCGCCTGCAATTCGCCGCCCGCGCCCACGGCTTCGCGGAATTCCACGAGGTCGGTGATGCGCCAGCGGGCGAAGGCGTCCACCACGAGGCGGCGGTCGTCCAGCATGGTGACTTCGATGGGCGTCGTGGGCAGGCCGAGGATGCGGCCGTCATAGCGCACGACTTCCTGGATCAGCGGCAGCTTGAAGCCGAGGCCGGGGTCCTGCTTGACCTGCTTGACCTGGCCGAATTGCAGGACCAGCGCCTTTTCGCGTTCGTCCACGATGAAGACGGACGACAGCGCGGTCGCGCCGATGATGGCGATGACGGGAAGGAGGATTGCGCTTTTCATCAGTTGGTCGCCCCCGTGGCCGCAGCGCCCTGCGCAGGTGCCGGACGGTTGAGTTCGTTGAGCGGCAGGAAGGGCACGACGCCCTGCCCCCCGCCTTCGCCGGAGGCGACGCCGTCGAGGATGACCTTGTTCATCCCGCCCAGCACCTTTTCCATCGTTTCCAGATACATGCGGCGGCGCGTCACTTCCGGCGCCTTCACGTATTCCTCATAGACCGACAGGAAGCGCGAGGCTTCCCCCTGTGCGACGTTGACGACCTGTGCGCGGTAGGCTTCCGATTCCTCGAGCAGGCGGGCCGCTTCGCCGCGTGCGCCGGCGGTCACGCGGTTGGCATAGGCATCGGCTTCCTTTTCAAGGCGGTCGCGTTCCTGCTGGGCGGCCTGCACCTCGCGGAAGGCGTCGATCACCTGCGCGGGCGGGGCGGCCCGTTGCAGGTTGACGCGGATGACGCTGATGCCGGCCTGATAGCTGTCCAGCGTCGCCTGCACGGCGGCCTGAAGGTCGGTGGCGATGACGCCCCGGTCGCGGTTCAGGATGGGCGACAGTTCGGACCGCGCGATGATGTCGCGCATGGCGGATTCGGACACGGCGCGGATCGTATCGTCGGGATCGGCCAGGTTGAAGAGGAAGGCCGCCGGGTCCGCGACGTTCCAGACGACCTGGAAGCCGATATCCACGATGTTCTGGTCGCGGGTCAGCATCAGCCCGTCGCCGATGGAGCCGTCGCCCACCGCGCCGATGTCGGTGGTGCGTTCGCCGGTCACGGGGACGATTTCCGCCGTCACCACGGGCCAGGGCGCGAAGTTCAGGCCGGGATTGCCGACATTGGAGAATTCGCCAAGGAAGAGTTCCACCGAACGTTCTTCGGGACGGACCGTGTAGAAGGACATGAAGGCCCAGAGCCCGACGGCCACGAGGGCACCGATCATCAGCCCCTGACGGGACACGAGCGGACCGTTCGGATCGCGCCCGCCACCGCCGCCGCCACCGCCGTTGAAGCCGTTGCGGTTGCGCCCGCCCATCAGGACGCGGAGCTGTTCCTGCCCCTTCTTCATGATCTCGTCGATCTCGGGGATCTGGGGGCCGGATTCGCCGGGTCTGCGGTTGCCGCGACGGTCGTCGCCGCCCCGTCCGCCGTTGTTCCGGTCATCGTCGCCGGGGCCGCCACCGCCGCCCCAAGGACCGCCACTTCCTGCCATGATCTACCCTTTTATCTCTCTTCCGGCTTTAAACTGGTCATGCACGCGCCGAATTCAAGCAGTTGCGTGCATCTGTGTCAGGCTTTTCGGGTGGGTTTGCGCATCGTCACCAGTTCCTCGGCCATGGTCGGGTGGACGGCGACGGTGCGGTCGAAATCCTCTTTCGTGGCGCCCATGCGGATGGCGATGGCGGCGAGCTGGATGAATTCGCCCGCGTCGGGGGCGACGATGTGGCAGCCCAGAACCTTGCGGGTGGCGGCGCTGACGATCAGCTTCATCAGGACGCGGTCCTGCCGTCCGGCAAACAGCGTCTTCATCGGGCGGAAGGTGGCGGAATAGACCTCGATCTCTTCCTGCTCCCGCGCCTGTTCTTCGGTCAGGCCGACCGAGCCCAGTTCCGGCTGGGTGAAGACGGCAGAGGGGACGAGGTCGTGGTCGAAGCGCGTGGGGACGCCGCGGAAGACGGTGTCGGCAAAGGCATGGCCTTCGCGGATGGCCACGGGGGTAAGGTTGACGCGGTCCGTCACATCGCCCACGGCGTAGATGGAGGGGACGGCAGTCTGCGACCAGTCATCCACGATGATCTGGCCTTGGCGGCCGAATTTCACGCCGAGCTCTTCGAGGCCGAGCTTGGCGGAATTGGGCCGGCGGCCGGTGGCATACAGGACGAGGTCGAATTCGCGTTCCGTCCCGTCGGTCGCCACGGCGCGGATGCAGGTTGCGGTCTTTTCCAGACGGAGGACATCGGTGCCGCAATGGATGGCGATGCCGCGGGCCTGCATGGCGTTGGCGACATGGCCCCGCGACTCGTCGTCGAAGCCGCGCAGGATCTGGGCGCCGCGGTAGTATTGGGTGGTTTCCACGCCGAGACCGTGCAGGATGCAGGCGAATTCCGACGCGATGTAGCCGCCGCCCACCACCAGCGCCCGTTTCGGCAGGGTGTCGAGGTGGAAGATCTCGTTCGAGGTGATGGCAAGGTCGCGGCCCGGGATGTCGGGGACGAAGGGCCAGCCGCCGGTGGCGATCAGGATGTGCTTGGTCGTGACCGTCTCGCCCGTGGCGAGTTTGACGGTGTGGGGGTCCACCACCGTGGCGCGGGTGTCGTGGATGGTGACGCCCGCGTTCTTCAGCGTGTTGCGGTAGGCGTTTTCGAGGCGGTCGAGTTCCGCCTCCAGTGACGTGCGGAAGCGGGGCCAGTCGAAGCCCTCGGCCTTCACGCGCCAGCCATAGGCGGCGGCGTCTTCGACCATGTCGGGAAAGGCGGATGCGAAGACCATCAGCTTCTTGGGCACGCAGCCCCGGATGACGCAGGTGCCGCCCATGCGGCTTTCCTCGGCCAGCCCCACCTTCGCGCCGCCTTCTGCGGCCGCGATCCGCGCCGCGCGGACCCCGCCGGAGCCGCCGCCGATGACGAAGAGGTCGTAGTCGAAGGTCATTCCATTTCCGAGAAGATGTTGTCGGTCGGGGCGAATTCGACGAAATCCTCGCCCTCGGTGCCCTGGTTGATGTCGCGCACCGTCACGCGGCCGTCGCCGTGGCCGATCACGACGATGTCGCAGATGTCGATGAACAGCCCGTTTTCCACGACGCCGGGGATCTGGTTCAGCACCAGCGCGAGCTGGCGCGGGTTGCCGATGCGTTTCAGGTGCAGGTCGATGATGAAATTTCGCCTCGTCCGTCACCAGCGGGCGGTCGCCGTTCATGCGCAGCGTGCAGTCGCGGTTGAGGACGTCGAGGGACACAAGCGTTTCCTCGATCAGGGCCTTGGTGGTCTGCCAGCCGAAGGGGATGACTTCCACGGGCAGCGGGAAGGCGCCGAGCTGGGTCACTTCCTTCGCGGCATCGGCGATGACGATCATCTGGTCCGATGCGGTGGCGACGATCTTTTCCTGCAGGAGCGCCGCGCCGCCGCCCTTGATCAGCGCAAGGTTGGGGTCGAATTCATCGGCCCCGTCGATGGTCAGGTCCAGCCATTTCACATCGTCGAGCGATGCCACCGGCACGCCCAGCGATGCCGCCAGTTCCGCCGTGCGGGTGGAGGTGGGCACGCCTGTGACGCGCAGCCCTTCCTCGCGGATGCGTTCGGCAAGGCAGCGCACCATCCACGCGGCGGTGGAGCCGGTGCCGAGGCCGAGCTTCATCCCGTCTTCCACGAATTCGGTGGCGCGTTTGGCCGCGACGAATTTCGCCTTGTCGATGGGGGACAGGTCAGCGGGCATGGGGCAACTCCATCAGGTCTTGCCCCGCTTATAGGCAAAGCGGGCGGGTGGTGTAAGGGCGAATTGCCGCCCCGCTTGCTTCCGGTTCGGGCCCTTCCGTCCTAGCCCTGCGGCATGGCGTCGGTGGCGCTGCGGATTTCCGCCGTGGTGATGCGGGCATCGCCGTCCGAGTCGAAGGCGAGGATGGCGCGCATCATCCCTTCATCCTCGGGGCTGACGGCGCGGGCGGCGGCGGATTCGGCATGGGCGCGAAGTTCGGCAGGGGTCAGCGACCCGTCGCCGTCGCTGTCCGCCGCGTCCCAGTCGCGCATCAGGCGGGTGCGGGCGGGGGCGGACAGGGTGGCGGCGCGGGCGGTGACTTCGGCGGCGGTGGGGATGCCGTCGGCGTCGAGGTCGGATTCGAGGAAGGGCCGGATGGCGCGGGCGCGGAAGAAGGCACGGTCCAGCGCGATGGCGCGGTCGATGGCTGTGGCGTCGATGGCCCCGCCCTGCCCGTGGCCGTGGATCAGGTCCACCGCCATGTCGGCGAAACGGTCGGGGCGGGCGGCGATGCGTTCGGCGATTTCGGGGGGCAGGGTCGCCAGCGGCGTTTCCTGTGCCATGGCGGGGGTGGCGAGGAGCAGAAGGAGGAAAAGGCGCATCGAAGGCTCCGTTCTGGAGGGTTTCGTGAGGGCAGCGTGGCCGGTCCGGGTTAACGTCGGGTGAACGGGATCGGTTCTTTCCGTGCGGAATAGGTCGCAAGACTGTCGTTTTCCGCACCACGTGCCATATCCCGTTGCAGCATGGTGTCGCGGCGCAGGGAGGCGCGGGGATGGGCTATCGGCTCTATGGAGTGCAGGACTTCGCGAATCTGGCGGCCCATGTGGCGCTGGAGGAGGCGGGCGTTGCCTATGAGGCGGTGTTCCTTGACCCCGAAGCGGGGGAGATGAAGACCCCTGCCCATCTGGCGCGGCATCCGATGGGGCTGGTCCCCGCGCTGGACACGCCCGAGGGGACGATGTTCGAGACGGGGGCGATCCTGCTCTATCTGGGCGAAAGGCACGGGCTGTGCCCCGCGCCGGGCGCGCCGGATCGCGCCGCATTCCTCGCGTGGTTCGTCTTCGTCAACAACGGGCTGCATCCGGCGGCGATGGACCTGCTGCATCCCTACCGCATCAGCGAGGACCACGCCCGCATCGTGGCCGAGGCGGCGCGGGCGCGGCTGGTGGAGCGGCTGGAGGCGCTGGAGTCGATGGCCGCCACCCGCCCCGCATGGCTGCGGCCCGACACTGCCGGGGTTTTGCAGATTTACATTTCCATGCTTCTGCGCTGGGTCCGGGCCTTCCCTTGGGCGGGTGATCTTGCCATTTCCGCACAAGCCTTTCCTGCGCTGCACGACATTGCCGCCGCCTGCGAGGCACGGCCCGCCACCATTCGCGCCGCCGCGGCCAACGGGCTGCAGGGGCGGTTCTTCACCGATCCCGAGGGGTAAGAGATGTTCCTGTCCGTCTTCGACATGTTCAAGGTGGGCGTCGGCCCGTCATCGTCCCATACGATGGGCCCGATGGTCGCGGGGGCGCGGTTCCTTGAGAAGATGCGCGCCTCGCCCTTCCATTTCCACGGGCTGCGGGCGTCGCTGCACGGGTCGCTGGCCTTTACCGGCGTCGGCCATGCGACGGACCGGGCGACGATCCTTGGTCTGGCCGGGTTCGAGCCTGCGACCTATGACGCGGCCAAGGCCGAGGCCACCCTGGCCGACATCAAGGCCCGCAAGGTGATCGAGGTGCCGGGGCTGGGTGCCCTGGCCTTCGATCCGGGCAAGGACCTTGTCTTCGATTACGGCCCCGCGCTGGCGGGCCATGCCAACGGGATGATCCTGAAAGCCACCGACGCGCAGGGCGACGTGATCATGGAGGAAACCTATTACTCCATCGGCGGCGGGTTCGTGCTGACGGCATCGGAACATGCCGAGGCGGGCGGGTCCAAGGCCAAGGCGCGGGCGGATGTGCCCTATCCTTTCGAAAAGGCCGACGAGATGCTGGCGATGGCCAAGGCGTCGGGCCTGTCGATCGCCGCGATGAAGCGGGCGAACGAGTTGAAATTCCGCAGCGCCACCGATCTGGACAAGGGGATGGAGCGGATCTGGCAGGTGATGAACGACTGCATCACGCGGGGCATGGCGGGCGAAGGCATCCTTCCCGGCGGGTTGAAGGTGCGTCGCCGTGCCAAGGGCATCCATGACGCGCTGATGGCGGAGCGGGGGCTGAACATGACCCCGCCGCATACGATCAACGACTGGATGTCGCTTTACGCGATGGCGGTGAACGAAGAGAACGCGGCGGGCGGTCAGGTCGTCACCGCGCCGACGAATGGCGCGGCGGGGGTGGTGCCTGCGGTGATCCGCTACTGGCTGGACCATGTGCCGGGGGCGTCGTCGTCGCGCGTCGGGGAATTCCTGCTGACGGCAGCGGCGATCGGCGGGCTGGTGAAGCACAACGCCAGCATCAGCGGGGCGGAATGCGGCTGTCAGGCCGAGGTCGGATCGGCGGCGGCGATGGCGGCGGCGGGTCTGTGCGCCGTGCTGGGCGGCACGCCGGAACAGGTGGAAAACGCGGCGGAAATCGCGCTGGAGCATCATCTGGGCATGACCTGCGATCCGGTGAAGGGTCTGGTGCAGGTGCCCTGCATCGAACGCAACGGGCTGGGCGCGATCAAGGCGGTTTCGGCGGCGTCGCTGGCGCTGCGGGGGGATGGCATCCATCTGGTAAGTCTGGATGTCTGCATCGAGACGATGCGCCAGACGGGCCGCGACATGCACGAGAAATACAAGGAAACCAGCCTTGGCGGTCTGGCGGTGAACGTCCCGAACTGCTGACCCCTAGCGCGTGACCAGATGGCCCTTTTCGGCGACGAGGTCGTAAAGCGCGATCTCGGTCCGGTGCTGGCGGGCGAAGCGGGCGGCAAGACCCTTCGGCAGGTCTGGCGGGGTTTCGGCGGGCGGCGAGGCATTGGCTTCGGCGAGGTCCAGCTGCGTGCCGAGCCTGTCCTGCAGGAAGTCCACCAGCAGGTCCAGCCGCGCATAGTCGAAGACATGGGTGACGGGCGGGCCGCCGTCGATGAAGCCGAGAAAGCGGTCCTGCCTGCCGATGGCGGCATGGGGCGGGGGCGGGTCGGAGAGGCAATCCTCGACAAAGCGGGCGAAGGTCAGGCCGTGGGTGGAATTGGGATGCCCGCGCAGGGCGTCGCGCTGCCGGTAGCGGAACCAGCTTGCGACGCGGTCCAGCGGGTCGCGCATGACCGCCACGGTTTCGGGGTCGCGGCCCAGATCGGCACGGACGCGGCCGGACCAGCGGCGGGCGAAGCTGCGGGCGTTCATGTGGGGCCGGTCGCGGGCGGCGGCGGGGGTTTCGGCATGGGGGCGCAGCATGGCGCGGATGGCCTGCGATGCCGTCTTGGGGTTCGCCAGAAAGACCAGACCGCCCTGCCGCAGGATCAGCACGTCGCGTCTTCTCCGCTCTGCCCTATTGTTAATCTTTATTAACATGCCGTATCGGCAGGGACCGGACAAGGGGAGGAGCACGGGGAAGGGCCCGGGCCAGGGGGCGGGCAAGGGGGCGGGCCGACAGCCCATGTCGGTTTCGGGATGGACGCCACAGGGACGCCCCGCTAGGCCGGAGCCATGAGACAGGACCGCATCTTCCCCGGCATCGTTCTGATGCTTGCCTTCTGCGCACTGGCCCCGCTGCTGGACGTATCGTCGAAACTGGCTGCCGAGAACGGGATACCGGTCGGACAGATCACCGCGGCGCGGTTCGTCGTGCAGGGGGCGCTGATGCTGCCCGTCGTGCTGTGGATGGGCCTGCCCTGGGCGGTGACGCCGCGCGTCCTGGGCTTTGTCTTCCTGCGGGCGGTGTTCCTGATCCTGTCCACCTTTTCCTTCGTCTCGGGGATCGCAGTCATGCCGGTGGCCGATGCGCTGGCCATCGCCTTCGTGGAGCCCTTCGTGCTGCTGATCCTCGGCAGCCTGATCTTCAAGGACGAGGTGGGACCAAGGCGGATCGCGGCCTGTGCGGTGGGGTTCGGGGGGCGCTGCTGGTGATCCAGCCGTCGCTGGCGGCCTTTGGCTATGTGGCGCTGTGGCCTTTGGGGACGGCGTTCTTCTTCGCCTTCTACATGCTGGTGACGCGGGCCATGGCGGCCTACATGCACCCCGTGACCATGCAGATGCATACCTCGCTGGCCGGTGTGGTGATCTGTGTGCCGCTGATGGTGCTGTTCGACGGCACCGGCTGGGCCGAGCTGGACCCGGTGATGCCTGCCGGTCTGAACTGGCTTTGGCTGTTCGGCGTCGGGTTCTGGGCCGGGGTCAGCCACATGTGCATGACCTATGCGCTGAAATTCGCGCCGTCGGCCACCTTGGCGCCTTTGCATTATTCCGAGATCGTGGCGGCGGTGGCGCTGGGCTACCTGATCTTCGGGGATTTCCCGAATGCGATGACCTGGGCGGGAATCGCCGTGATCGTCTCCTCGGGCCTGTACATCATCCACCGCGAGCGGCTGGGGGCGGTGGCGAAGCGGAAGGCCGCCGCCAGCCCGGCCCCAGAAGCGATCTGAGCGCCGCGTCCAGACGGGCGCGGGGCAGGATGACCAGCAATCCGGGGGCGTCGGTCTCGATCCTGACGTGACGGTGGGTGACGCGGTTCGAGGTGCCGATCATGCCATCCGGGGCGAAGGCGATGCCGTCGATCGGCCATTCCAGCCCCGTGCTGCGCCCGGTGACGGGGGCCATCGGGTAAAGCGAGAAGCGGTCGCCCGGCGTGAGTGCCAGATCCAGCGCCGGTGGCGCGTGGAACACCACATCGCGCGGTCCGATGACGATGCAGCGGCGGTGGTGGTGGCGGACCAGCGCGTTGAACACCGCCAGCCCGTGATCGATCCGCGCCCCTGTGAATCCGAGCGCCAGCGTGAAAGCTGCCTCGACCGAGCGTAAAGCCTTGTCGAAATCTGTCGTCAACTGTTCCGGTATAGGAAACAGGATGTCGGGACCGAGGGACGCTTTGGCCGTGTCGGATATGGAATCGAAATCGCCGACCACGGCCTCAGGCCGGTATCCGTGGGCAAGCGCCCGGTCGGCACCGCCATCGGCCGCAAGAATCCTTGGCGCACGGGCGGTTGCAAGGCGCAGGTCGGTGCGGGACACGGGTCCTCCGCCCACGATGGTAACCCCACCGGACGATTGGACAACGGGGCGATTCATGGCGATACTGTTTTCCGAATTGGGGCAGATCGAGCGTTCGTGGGCCATAATCAATCCTTCAAATTACCCCTATCTGTCCATGAAAAGGAACATTACCGGGGTAGATTGCAGGGACCGAAGCTGGGCAAGGCGAGCATCCGATGACTGGTGCGAGTAAGATTCTGACGGTCTCCTACGGGACCTTCTCCTGCACCCTCGAGGGTTTTGACGATCCCTTCAATACCATGAAGGCGATCGCGGAATACTTCCGCGACCTCGCGGCAGAGGACCGGTATTTCGGGGCGGAACCCCCGACCCCCGATGCGGCCATGCTGCACCGGATCGCCGAGCGCGAGATCCAGAGGCGGGTCGAGGCGAAGATACAGGAAAACGGCGTCGTGCTGCGGGCCTCGGAGGCGGTGCCGGAAGTGGCGGCGCCAGCCGTGCCGCAGCCTGTGGCGGAACCTGTTGCCGCAGCGGCGCCTGCAGAGCCGGTGGTGGCGGCGCCCGTTGTCCTGCCTTCGGTGGCCGCCGCGACGGAACCGGCGGCGGAATCCATCGTCGAGAAGCTGTCGCGGCTGCGGTCGGAAGTGGCCGCACAGCCGGGGACGGTTGCGCCCGTGGCGACGGTTCCTTTCGTGAGTTTCGCGATCCCCGATTACATCGAGGATCAGGAGGTGGAGGATCTCACCCTCGCCGCCGATCCCGTTGACCTTGCCGAAGCGGCGGATTTCCTGCCCGAGGACGCGGCGCCCGCCGATGCGGCTGCAGCCGACCTGCCGCTGCCGGAAGAACTGCCGGAAGAACTGCCGGCGGACGATGCGCAGCCGGAAGGGATTGCGCAGGCGTCGGAAGACCTGTCCGCGCCGGTGGAGGACGAACTGCCGGAGGCCTTGGTTGCCGACACCGGGACCGTGGAAGATGAGCCTGCGCTTGTCGATCTCCTGGTCGGGGCGTTCGATAGCGAGGAGTCCGTGGTAGCGGAGACCGCCGTCGATGCCGTCACCGTGGAAGAGGCCGAGCCTGCAGAAGAGGTGGCACAAGAGGCCGAGCTGTCCATCGCGGCGGTTCTGGGTGCGCTGGCCGATCCGGCGGCACCTGCCGCAACGGATGACACCGCCGCCTACGGTCAGGACGACGACGCCGTGCTGCTTTCCGGCGCGGCGGATGAACCGCAGCCGGACGACCTGGATCTGCCGGAAACGGAAGCCGTTGTGGCAGGCGGTCCGGCCGATTTCGACGATGACCTTGCCGCGACGCTGGAAGGTCTGATCGGCGAGGAAGAACCCGCAACCGCAGAGGCGGCCGCAGCGGAGCCGCCGCAGGAGCAGTCCGACGACGCGCAGGACAGCGTGGAAGCCGGGCTTGCCGCAGCCTTTGCGGAAGATGCACCCGTCGAATACGCGGAAGGCGAATCGGAAACCGGACCGGATGACGGCGTCGCCGCCGCTGCGGAACCCGCACCCGCCCCGCGCAACGAGGCGATCGCCGCAATCTTCGCGCCGGACGAGGACGAAATCGCCGGGCAGTCTTCGCTCGCTCCGGCAGGGGTGAACGGGATCGACCTGCGCCCCGGCGCGGCCGAGAAGCTGCAGCGGGCCCGTGCCCGCGTGATCCGCATCCGCCGCAGCGAGGAGTCCGCCGAGGCAGCGCCCGCCGCGGCCGCGCCCGATGCGGAACCCGAAACTGCACCGGTGGAGGCGTCCCCTGCGCCCGCCGCAGCCGCGATGACGGCAGCGGACGAGGTCCGCGCCCTGCTGTCGGCCGAGGACGAGGCGGAACTGCAGCGCGAGCTGGCCGCCCTGCGTGCCGCCGACGAGGAGGCCGAGGCCGCCGCCCAGCAGGAGGCCCGCAAGGCACTGGAAGCCGCTTCGGCGGACGATGCCGTGGGCCGCCTGATGCAGCAGGCCGATACCGAGATGGAGGGCACCGAAACCAGGCGGCGCCAGTCGGCCATCGCCCATCTGAAGGCCGCCGTCGCCGCGACCGTGGCCGAACGCAAGGTGACGGGCGACAAACCCGCCGAGGAAAGCACCGTCTCGCGTCTGGCACGCTATCGCAATGATCTTGCCATGGTCGTGAAATCGGCCCTGCCGAAGGTATCCGGCGAAAAGGCGCCGGCTGAACGTCCGGCACCGCTGGTGCTGGTGTCGGAACAGCGGATCGACCGGCCGCGCGGCACGGCGGCTGCGGCCCCTGCCGCTTCGCCCGCGATTGCCGCCGTGCCGCAGCCCGCACCGGGCGGCATCCGTCCGCGCCGCGTGTCTTCGGCAGGACTGGCCATGCAGGCCTCGCCCGCCGAGTATTTCGATGACGAGGATGGCAACGAGGATGTCGCCAACCTGTTCGGCGAAACCCGGGGCTTTGCGGAATTCGTCGAACGGGTCGGCGCGACGACGCTGGAACAGATGCTGGAAGCTTCGGCCGCCTATCTGGCCGGGGTGGAGGGGCGGGAGCATTTCAGCCGCCCGCAACTGATGTGGCATGTCAGCGCCGTGGTGCCGCAGGGCACCTTTCAGCGCGAGGATGGCTTGCGCAGTTTCGGATCGCTGCTGCGCGAGGGCCGCATCGCCAAGGTGCGGCGCGGGCAATTCGCGCTGTCGGATGAATCGCCCTATCTGGCCGAGGCGAAGAAGATCGCGGGTTGAGAGCTGCCACTCGGACCCTGCACGGGGCGGGCCTGCGGGTCCGCCCCTTCTTATTCGTCCCGGTCCTGCGGCGCTTCGGGATCGGCCTGCCCGATCCCCTTGAACACCGCCTTGAAAGGCAGCGCCCAGAGGATGCCGAGGCCGACATAGACCAGCAGTTCAAGCCAGATCGGCGGGCGGTCGAACAGGCCCACGACATTGACCGCCACGATGATGTAGAGCGGCAGCCCGACCAGCAGGATCAGCAGCGACAGGCGGCGTCGGGTCTTGTAGGTCAGCGCCATGCGTCCTCAGTCGGCAAAGGGGTCCGTCACGAGGATGGTATCGTCCCGCTCCGGCGAGGTGGAAAGTAGCGCGACGGGGCACTGGATCAATTCCTCGATCCGGCGGACATATTTGATCGCCGCCCCCGGCAGGTCGGCCCAGGACCGGGCGCCTGCGGTGGATTCGGTCCAGCCTTCCATTTCCTCGTAGATCGGTTTCACGCGGGCCTGCAGGTTGGCGGCGGTGGGCAGGTAGTCCAGCCGTTCGCCATCCAGTTCATAGCCCGTGCAGATGCGCAGCGTCTTGAACCCGTCCAGCACGTCGAGCTTCGTCAGCGCGATGCCCGACACGCCCGAGGTGGCGCAGGTCTGGCGCACCAGCACCGCGTCGAACCAGCCGCAGCGGCGCTTGCGCCCCGTGACGGTGCCGAATTCATGGCCGCGTTCGCCAAGGCGTTCGCCGTCGGCGTCGAAGAGTTCGGTCGGGAAGGGGCCTTCGCCCACGCGGGTCGTGTAGGCCTTGACGATGCCGAGGACGAAATCCACCGCCGTCGGGCCGAGCCCCGTGCCGGTCGCGGCCATGCCCGCCAGCGTGTTGGACGAGGTGACGTAAGGGTAGGTGCCGAAATCCACGTCGAGGAGCGAGCCCTGCGCCCCTTCGAACAGGATGCGCTTGCCCGCGCGGCGGGCCTCGGTCAGCACCTTCCAGACGGGTTTGGCATAGGGCAGGATCTTCGGCGCGACGTCGATGAGTTGCGCCTTCAGCGCGGCGGCGTCGATGGGGTCGAGGCCGAGCCCCGCCCGCAGCGCGTTGTGATGGGTCAGCAGGCGGCCGATGCGCAGGTCCAGCGTCGCCTCGTCGGCAAGGTCCGCCACGCGGACGGTGCGGCGGCCGACCTTGTCTTCGTAGGCGGGGCCGATGCCGCGGCCGGTGGTGCCGATCTTGGCGACGGAGTTCTGGCTTTCGCGGGCGCGGTCCAACTCGCCATGCACCGGCAGGATCAGCGGGGTGTTCTCCGCGATCAGCAGGTTGTCGGGGTTCACATCGACACCCTGCCCCCGCAGCTTTTCGATCTCCGACAGCAGCGCCCAGGGGTCCAGCACGACGCCGTTGCCGATGACCGACAGCTTGCCGCCGCGCACGATGCCGGACGGCAGCAGCGACAGCTTGTACACGTTGCCGTCGATGACCAGCGTGTGCCCCGCGTTGTGGCCGCCCTGGAAGCGGGCGACGATGTCGGCGCGTTCCGACAGCCAGTCAACGATCTTGCCCTTGCCCTCGTCGCCCCACTGGGCGCCCACGACCACCACGTTTGCCATCGGCTGTCCTTTTCCGGTCCGGTGAAACCGTGCGTCCTATAGCGGGGTGCGGGGGGGATGGAAACGGGGAAATGGTCGCGGGCGGGGCGGGCAGCAACCAAATTCGTTCGAACGAATTTGCAAATTTCTTCGAAGAAATTTGAACCTTGCCACAAGGGTGTCGTCGCGGCAGGCTCGCCCGCATGTTCCTCTACATCACCCTCGGCACCAACGACCTTGGCTGCGCGATCCGCTTCTACGACCCCGTCCTGGCGACGCTGGGCCTTGCCCGCCTGCGGACACTGGAGACGGAGGCGGGCTATGCCGCCCCCGGTGACTCGCGCTGCCGCCTGTGGATCACGCGGCCCTTCGACGGGCGGCCCGCGACGGTGGGCAACGGGTCCATGCCCGCCCTGGTGGCCGGAAGCCGCGATGCGGTGGATGCCTTCCACCGCGCCGCGCTGGCGCAGGGCGGCACCGACGAGGGGGCGCCGGGGCTGCGGCCCTTCGGTGCGTCCTTCTATGCCTGCTATGTGCGCGATCCGGACGGGAACAAGCTTTCCGCCGTCTGCGAGCAGGCGCCGGCGCCGTAACGCGACCCGTGACGCGCCCACTTGCGCCCTATCCGGCTTGCGCCTAGATAGGCGCGTCAGTTCGCGGAAAGCCTGCATATGGAAAACGTCGTCCTCACCATCCACCTGATCCTTGCCCTGCTGCTGGTCGGCATCGTGCTGCTGCAGCGGTCCGAGGGTGGCGGTCTGGGCATGGGCGGCGGCAATTCCGTGATGACGGGCCGCGGGGCGGCCACCGCGCTGCAGAAGCTGACATGGGTCTTTGCCGCCGCCTTCATCGTGACCTCGATGACGCTGACCTACCTTGCGGCCAGCAAGGCGGATTCGGAATCGGTGCTGGACCAGATCGGCGTCGAGGCCCCCGCCGCAGAGGAGGGTCAGGCCCCCGCCGGGTCCGACCTGCTGCCGCCCGCCCCCGCAGATGCACCGCTGGCGCCGCCGGCCGCCGATGCGCCCGCAACGCCGCCGGCCGCACCGGCCACGAACGACTGACCACCACTTCTTGACGGAAATGCCACGGGAACGGCTGCATCTTGCGGTCCGGTTGCGCAATGCCGGAACCTGCGTTACAGCTTAACTCCCGTGATGATGCGATTCCCTTGGCCGGAATCGGGTCGTATTGATGAGACTTGATCACGGGAGAACACCATGGCGCGCTATATCTTCATCACGGGCGGCGTGGTCTCGTCACTCGGCAAGGGTCTGGCTTCCGCCGCACTGGGCGCGTTGTTGCAGGCGCGGGGATACACGGTGCGGCTGCGGAAGCTGGACCCCTATCTGAACGTCGATCCCGGCACGATGTCGCCCTTCGAACATGGCGAGGTCTTCGTGACCGATGACGGGGCGGAAACCGATCTGGACCTTGGCCATTACGAACGCTTCACCGGTGTCCATGCGCGGCAGACGGATTCCATCTCGTCGGGCCGCATCTATTCCAACGTGCTGGAGAAGGAGCGTCGGGGGGATTACCTCGGCAAGACGATCCAGGTCATTCCGCACGTCACGAACGAGATCAAGAATTTCCTGCGCATCGGGGATGACGAGGTCGATTTCATGCTGTGCGAGATCGGCGGCACGGTGGGGGATATCGAAGGCCTGCCCTTCTTCGAGGCGATCCGCCAGTTCATCCACGAACGCCCGCGCGGGCAGTCGATCCTGATGCACCTGACGCTGCTGCCCTATCTGTCGGCCAGCGGCGAGTTGAAGACGAAGCCCACCCAGCATTCGGTGAAGGAGCTGCAGTCGATCGGTCTTGCGCCTGACGTGCTGGTCTGCCGGTCGGAACATCCGATCCCGGACCGCGAACGGGAAAAGATCGCGCTGTTCTGCAACGTGCGGAAGGATGCGGTTATCCCGGCCTATGACCTGAAGACGATCTACGAGGCGCCGCTTGCCTATCACCGGGCGGGGCTGGATCAGGCGGTGCTGGATGCCTTCGGCATCACGCCTGCGCCGAAGCCCAACCTTGCCCGCTGGGAAGACGTGATGGACCGCATCAGCCACCCCGAGGGCGAGGTGCGCGTGGCCATCGTGGGCAAGTACACTCAGCTTGAGGATGCCTATAAATCCATCGCCGAGGCGCTGACGCATGGCGGCATGGCCAACCGGACGAAGGTGCGGGCCGAATGGATCGACGCGGAAATCTTCGAACGCGAGGATCCTGCCCCGTATCTCGAGAATTTCCACGCCATCCTCGTCCCCGGCGGCTTCGGGGAACGGGGGACGGAAGGCAAGATCAAGGCCGCGCAATTCGCGCGGGAAAAGAAGATCCCCTATCTGGGCATCTGTCTGGGGATGCAGATGGCCGTGATCGAGGCGGCGCGGAACCTTGTCGGCGTGTCCAATGCAGGGTCCGAGGAATTCGATCACGAGGCGGGCGAGAAACGCTTTACCCCCGTCGTCTATCACCTGAAGGAATGGGTGCAGGGAAACCATGTCGTCGCCCGCAAGGTGACGGATGACAAGGGCGGCACGATGCGGCTTGGCGCCTATACTGCGCATCTGAAGGACGGGTCGCGGGTCGCGTCGGTCTATGGTAGCCCCGTGATCGAGGAACGCCACCGCCACCGCTACGAGGTGGACATCCAGTACCGCGACAAGCTTGAAAAGTGCGGGCTGATCTTCTCGGGCATGTCGCCCGACGGCCGGCTGCCGGAAATCGTGGAGGTCAAGGACCATCCGTGGTTCATCGGCGTGCAGTTCCATCCGGAACTGAAGTCCAAGCCCTTCGCCCCCCATCCGCTGTTCGCCGATTTCGTGCGGGCGGCGGTGGAGGTCAGCCGTCTGGTGTGACCGGCGAAAGTTTCCGCAGAAGACGCGATTTCCATGCCGGAAATCGCGCTTGCGTCACACCATCTCGATCTTCAGCCGTTTGCCCAGCGCACGGGCATATTTCTGCAACGTCTCCACCGTAGGGGACACACGCCCGCTCTCCAGACGGGCGATGGCAGATTGTGTCGTCCCCATCCGTTCGGCCAGTTCGGCCTGTGTGAGTCCGCTTCCGGCCCGCGCACGGATCATTGCTTCGAGGGCGGCGTATTCTTCCACGGCTTCGTCATAGGCCCTTGCCGTGTCCGGATCGGCCAACAACCGCGCCTTCACTTCGCTGAACGGTATTCCCGGCATCACCCGACCTCCTGCATCCGTTCGATCGCCAGCTCGATTGCCCGTTTCGGCGTCTTCTGGGTTTTCTTCGCAAAAACGTGCAACACCACGAGCCGCTTGCCCCGCAGCGCCACATAGAACCCTCGTGCGATCCCTTCAGCCGCGGTCACGCGCATTTCCCAGAGCTTTCCATCGATCTGCCGTCCATGCGGGGCAACCAGCGCCTGAAGACCGTAGGCTTCGACCAATGAGATCAGTCGCAGCATCCGGCCACGCAAACCGGGCGGCATTTCCGCAAGTTCTTCTGCAGCGCGGGCAACATCTCGACACTCCATCTCATATACGCTATATACCCCTTTACGCTATATCCGTCAATCCGCCTCCGACCATCGCAGCGCAAGGTTAACGGGGAATGAAAAAGGCGGCCCTCGCGGACGCCCCCTGTCGCGGAAGACGGCGGGGTCAGCCCATCATCTGCATCATCCCGGCCCACCTCGTGCCAGCCTTCCCGGATCATCTTGAGCGCGACGTAGAGGATGATCGCCAGCCCGACATAGGCAATCCAGCGATAGCGCCCCAGAAGCCGGGCGATGAAGCTGGCGGCAAGGCCCATCAGCGCGATGGACAAAGCCAGACCGATCACGAGAACGGCCGGATGTTCCCGCGCCGCGCCCGCCACGGCCAGGACGTTGTCGAGGCTCATGGACACATCGGCCACGATGATCTGGATCGCGGCCTGCCGGAAGGTCTTGCGCGGGGCGGGGGCGACGGCGCCGTCGCGGTTCAGGTCCTGACCGGTCAGCGCCTCGGCGGCGGTCTGCTCCTCGGCCTCGTGCCCTTCGCGCAACTCGCGCCACATCTTCCAGCAGACCCAGAGCAGCAGGATGCCGCCGGCAAGGACCAGCCCCGTGATCGCCATCAGATGCGTCGTTACCAGCGCAAAGCAGATGCGCAGCACCGTCGCGGCAAGGATGCCGACGAGGATCGCCTTCGTGCGCAACTCCTTCGGCAGACCGGCAGCGGCCAGACCGATGACCACCGCATTGTCACCCGCCAGGACGAGATCGATGGCAATGACCTGCGCGAGGGCGGTCAGACCCTCGGCGGTGAAGATTTCAAACATGTCCCTCGCACTCCCGCTTTCGGGTTTTCCGGCTGGCTACGCCTTCTGCGGGATGCTGTAAACGGGACATCACGGCGCGGGGTGTTGCAGGACAGGGCGGTTCCGCGCTAGGCGGGGGGATGCTTTCCTACCAGCACAGCTATCACGCCGGAAACCTAGCGGATGTCCAGAAGCACGCGCTTCTGTGCTGGACGCTGGATTACCTGACGCGCAAGGACAAACCGCTGTCCTATGTCGAAACCCATGCGGGGCGCGGGCTGTACGACCTGTCGGGGGCCGAGGCGGAAAAGACCGGCGAGGCGGCGGCGGGCATCGCGCGGATCGAGGCGGGGTTTCCGGCAGACCATCCCTACCGGCGGTCGCTGGCCGGGGTCCGGGCGCTGCATGGTGCGGCGGCCTATCCGGGGTCGCCGCTGCTGGCGGCGATGGCGCTGCGCGACGGGGATGTGATGCATCTGGCGGAACTGCATCCGCAGGAACATGCGGCCTTGTCGGCGCTGCTGGGTCCGTGGGGCGCCCATCTGCAGAAGCGTGACGGGTTCGAGATGGCGCTGGCCGTGACGCCGCCGACGCCGCGGCGAGGGATCGTGCTGATCGATCCGTCCTACGAGGTGAAGGCGGATTACCAGACGATCCCCAAGGTGATCGGGCAGATCGTGCGGAAGTGGAATGTGGGGCTGGTCTATCTGTGGTATCCCATCCTGACCGACGGATCGCATGAGGGGATGCTGAAGGCGCTGATGGCCGCGCATCCCGATGCGGTCCGGCACGAGCTGCGCTTTCCCCCCGTGCGGGACGGGCACCGCATGGTGGGAACCGGCATGTGGATGCTGAACGCGCCCTTCGGGATCGAGGCGGAATGTGCGCGGCTAGACGCGCTGTTCGCGGGGTTGGGATAGGCCAGGGGACCGGTGCCGCGTGTTTCCCCGTCCCGGGCTTGACCCGGGACCTCCTGCCATACCGTCACCGCGGCACGGGATGGGGTCCCGGGTCAAGCCCGGGACGGGGTCGGCAGGCAACCTTGTCGTGACCCCCGCTTGCCCCCGCCCCGCCGCGCCCCTATCCTTCCCCCCATGCTGCAAGCCATCCTCCGCGCCCTGTCCGCGCCCGAACCCGCCCGCCTGCCCGACCCCGACGCCCGCCTTGCGCTGGCGGCGCTGCTGGTCCGGGTGGCCAAGACCGACGGTCTCTATTCCGCCGAGGAGGTGGAACATATCGACCGCGTCCTGATGGCTCGCCACGGCATCGGCCCCTTCGAGGTGGCGAAGCTGCGCAGCGAGGCGGAGTCGCTG
>AYNO01000024.1 GCA_000500915.1 Rhodobacter sp. CACIA14H1 | reverse complement strand
CAAAGCGAGTTTCGTGGCCGGCGACGTGGAGACAGAATTCGAAGAGGATATCGGGAGTGGATCAACCCAGAGTGGCACCCCATGTACTCCTGCAAACTGAAAAATCATGAGTGAAAATATGCCAAACTTCGCCAAGACAATTGCAAATGCACTTTGCGTTTGGGCCATCGTCGGCTCTGGCGCTTATGCCGAGACATCGATGCTCAGCCCTACTTGGCCACGGCAAAAGTCGGCCTGCAGCCTTGGCATGCCACAAGTACCCTTACTGCCACCCACAATACAAGGCGAGGAAACTTATACGACCGACATGGTCGGTGCCGACCTTCTTACTGCACGATGGGCTGCAGCCTTCATGGCGCTCCAGTCTACTGCGAGGGTAAGCGAAGATGCGGCAAACGAGGCAAAGAAGCTACTGGTTCAGTATGCGACGGAGCAGCCACTTCAATGGAAGCGTGGTGGCGGCACCAACGGTGAAGCCACTTTGGTCTTTGTAACGTTGCGTGTGGGAATGCTGCTTGCACTGGAAGCACACTTCCAAAGGGATAGGCTCAGCTCGGAAGAAGCCAATGCTGTGCGAGCTTGGCTGAAACAGCTTATCAAACAAGTATCACGCACCCGCACAATCACGCAGGTTGAGGTTAACAATAAACACCACATGCTAGCGGTCATGGCGTACGCATTCGGCTATGCCATGGATGATGAAGCCGAGAAGAACAGGGCGCTGAAGATCTTCCGGCAGACCCTTCGTGAGATGCGAAAAGATGGAAGCATTCCGGCAGACGCTAGGCGTGGTGGCAGCGCGGTGCATTACACGAATATCGCTGTGGCGAACCTCGTGACCTTGGCAGAACTCGCCGCTCTCGATGGCAGGAACCTTTACGCTGAACAGTCAGGCGGAAAGAACCTCGATCTCGCAATAGAATTTCTGCTCAAATCAACAAACGACACAACCTTGATCGCCCCGTACGCGACGGAGGTAGCGACAGGAAAGGCTGGGCTCGGGGGCGCACGGCAAGACCTTTCATGGCGCAGCGATGGCATGGCAGGTTGGACACGTTACTATCTTGCCCGGTTCCCCAACTCGCCGAACGCTGAACTGATCCGATCTGTCACATCAGAGTATACTCGGCGTTCAGTGTATTTGTTTGAAGCCGTTGGTGGAAATGCGCGGTGCCTGTCTGGCCAATCTTAGCGGCAGAACAAAGATACTGGGTAACGTTCTGGTTCTTATCGACGCTTTGAACGACGGCGTTAGGCCGACTGCACGACCAACCAACAGGTGTGCAGATGACCTCCCTAGACAAACTGAACTTCCAGACTGTTTCGCGTCAGATCGACCGTGATCCCCTAGCCGAACGCCGCGCCCGGTTCCGTGCAGGTATTGCTGAACAGCGGCTGGTGTTGGCGGCACTGGCGCGGGGTGAAGCCTACACTGATCCGAACAGGGTCAGCAAAACAGGCAAGGCCCGAGCAGTGCGCCCGTGGTTCTTCCAGCAAGGCACGGGCTGGTTCATCCAAGCCCGTTACGGTGCCCGCATCCTGCTGCTGGACGGCAAGAGCAACGCGATCAGTGTCAGCAAGGTTGCCGAAATCGAACCGGTGCTGTCGGCGCTGGAGAGAGCGGCAGAGGCTGGGGAACTGGACGCTGTGCTTGCAGCTGCGGCACGTCGCGGCAAAGTGGAGAAAGCCCAATGACGGGGGCTGACACCCAGCGCATCCGGGAACTTAACGATCAGGCCCGGCAAACCCTAACAGGTTGCCGGGTGCTGGTAACGCCGGGGGTCTTGGCGCTGAACGAGACCGACATGATCCTTGCCATGGTGCGCCGGTACAGCGCCTTCACCCCAGACAACGACCCCTACGGTGAGCATGACTTCGGCAGCTTCCGGTTTCAGGACCAGACCATCTTCTGGAAGTTCGACTACTACGATCTGGACTTCACCATGCACTCCCCCGACGCTGCTGACCCAGACGTTACGGCCCGGGTGCTGACGGTGCTGCTGGGCAGCGAATACTGACCCAGAGCATTTCCACTATGCCTGTCACCCCTCACACTGGGCCGGTGCTGACAGCACTGGCCCCAGCCATCACTTGCGCTGTGCCTGTACCGCTGACTGGCGTTGGACGTTCAACGAGCTGTGTTTGTACCAGACCGTCAGGTTGCTGTGGTAACACACCGTTTTGCCAGTCTTACCTATGTCCCTTGGGCAAACTTGCTGGTGGAACACTGTGAACAAATGGACGACGCTGCCGCATGTTCTTGACCGTACCCACGGTGTCAGCGTCTGGGCTGACGGGCTTGCTTTTTCGGGGCTTGGGCGGTTTCGGGGGCTTTGGTTTGGTTTTCCGCTCTGCCAGTTCTGCCTGATAGATCGCCTGCAACTCTGCTGCTGCTCGCTGAATGCTGGCCACCTGTTCCGCAAACTCAGCACGCCATACCGGGTCCGAAAGTCGGGCGACCATCTTCAGGGTTTCGCGGACTTCCCTGACCAAGCTCATGGCTGCACCCAGCTGGGGGAAAACTGGTACCCCGAAACTCTAAGTATTTCCCCAGCGAATTTCGTCGCGACCGGAAGTGGGACGCTGTGGGTGAAATCAGTTGCCATAGCCCATACGCTCCTCACTTGCCCAGCAACGTCTGGCATGTGCTTCCAGCGCCAGATGGCAACGCTGGTGTAACACAGCAAACCGGTTAGCAAGTTCACCCCGGCCATCACCAGCAGCCCGCAGCCGTTCGGCATAGTGTCCAAGCTTGCTGGTCAAGATCGCCAGCACCTCGGCACTGGGGCCCTGATCCACGAAACGCAAGGTCCGCATGTAGCCGATCCCACGGCCCAGCCACCCGACGCAGAACTCGGTTTCACCTCGCACCACGTTCAAACGGACCAATTCGTCCCTGACCTCATTCAAAACCTTCATACTCATTGCTCGTCTCCCGCCTTCGCCCGTCACTGGGGCAGCAACGGTATTTATTCCAAAACGGGAATAATATCGCCTTTATCCGTTGACCCGTGTGCCTGGCTCCCGGAGCAGCCCCTGTTCTGCCGCATCGTGAAACGCCTTGTCATTGGTGACAGGAAAGTAGCCACGATCAACCCATTTCCGGATGCATTTTGCTTCGCGCAGGTAACGGCCAACTGTGGCTTCGCGGACGTTTCGCGCATAGGCGTCACTGCCCTTTGGCCCAATGCTCAGGCGCAGACCAACCTCCGACAATGTGATATCCTCCTCTGCATCCCTCAGCTTGAGCACTTCCAAGCGGTTGTGCAGTGAGGAAAGTACGGGCTTGGCAAATACCGGATACCTTGCGCCGCTAAGGCCAACCGCTGCCTTTTGGGCGTCCATCTCTGGTTTCAGGATGTCCCGCAGTTCGGCAAGTGCTTGGTCAACATCACAGCGAAACGGGACGCTGATGTAGATGCAACCCTCAGTCTTGGGCAGATCATTCGGGCTGCTGGCCCAGCGAATGCCACGTTCCGGGGGTTCACTAAACAGCTTTCGCCCAACCCGCCGCCACCAGCCTTCAAAGCCACCGTAACTGTCTGGATCACCGAAGTCCCGCAACACCGGATCGACTGGGTTGGGATCGTTCCTCACACGACGCAGGAACTCTGCATCCTGCCGAAGGAACGCCCACCAATAATAGTAGACGCTGCACATCCAGCTGGGCGCCCCAACGAACGGCGCTTTGACAGCGGTATCAGCGGTCAGGTCTTCATCGTCATCGCCGAACACTGGTGGAGCATAGCGATAGTAGAAGGTCGTCATCCTCTGCCTGCGACGCAGCCAGCCTTCCTGATTGTACATCCCAGCCCCCCAAAGCCCCGCCGGAGCAAGCTATCAGCTTGCCGCCGCAGGTAAAGCGGACCGGATAACACCCTAACAGCAACGGTCTGGGCCAATGCAGCTAGGCCGAGCCGGGTTCTGGATGAGCCATTCCTGCAAGCACCACGACGCGGTGTCGTGGCTTTAATGCAAGGAAACTCAAATGAACTACGAAAACACCAACGACGTGAACACCAACGCTGCTGTCCCGGCGGCTGAGGCGAACGCCACTTTCCAGCCCGCTTCTGCGACCAACCCGGCTGGCTTTGCTGTCACTGTGCATCAGGACGAAGTCCACCAGCTTGACGTCCACAAGCTGGGTGCTGCCCTTCCGGCGGCGAAGCTTGTCAGCGTAACTGACGATCTCATCCAGCGCCGCAAGACCTGGGAAGAGGGTGCGTTCAAGTCCAGCACCCG
Organism: Rhodobacter sp. CACIA14H1; assembly: GCA_000500915.1. Taxonomy (GTDB): domain Bacteria; phylum Pseudomonadota; class Alphaproteobacteria; order Rhodobacterales; family Rhodobacteraceae; genus Paragemmobacter. The sequence goes on along the minus strand of AYNO01000024.1, from coordinate 29,487 downwards.
TAAGCTGAATGCGCTGCTGGCTGATACGCTGGGCCTGAACCTTCATATCTTGAAGTTCGACGACGCTCGCACTGACTTCAACAAGCTCTACAAGACCTCGGGTCTGGAAAGCACCAAGTCCACGTCGCTGACCACCAAGGTTGTTCGCTTCGTATTCGGTGGAAAGGCCAAGAACCGGGAGTTCGCTTACGCCAAGGCCATCACCATCGCGATCGAAGTTGGCATCCAGCCCGAGAACTTCGCCCAGTTTGTGGAAGACAACGGTGGTCTGGAAGAACTGCGCCGCAACGGCGTCAAGGCTGCCACCAAGCGCCAAGATCGCGAAGCTAAGATCAGCACTGCGACCGCCGCTCTTATGGCCAGCACTCCGCTCGCGCAACAGCTGCCCGCACCTGCCAACCTTAAGCTTGAAGGTTCGACCAACTTCGTCGCTGCCATCATGCGCAAGGAAAGCGACGGGACGCTCAGCTTGCTCCACGTCAGCGCGAACGAAACCTTGATCGAAAGCCTGCTCGCGAACGCTGCGAAGGACATCAAGAAGACCACGGACAGCAACGATTACCTCAACGGCCGTGCCAACGCCGCCGACCCCACCAACAACCAGTAATTGCATAGAGGAGGAAAGAAACATGCCGTTTACTGTTAAATACCAGCCCACTGCACTCAATCAGTGCCTGTTCCCTGATCAAGCGACCGCGGACATCATCCACGACATCGCCGCCGACCTCACCGACATGAACCTCGTGCTCTACGGACCGATGGGAACTGGCAAGAGCTTGATGGCGAAGCTGATCGCGGAAGAGCTCAGCAACAATCGTGTCGCGACCTACGAACGTTTCGAGGGTGCGACCTATACGACCGCTGCGAAGGTGCACGACCTCGTCAAGCTGATCGACAACCAGAACAAGTACGTCAACGTCTTTGCGAAGCGTCGCTTGTTCATCATCGAGGAGTTTGACCGCGTCGACTTTCCGAGCCAGATCGCGTTTGGACATCTGATGACCACCCCGAACGTCCAGTTCGTGTTCACCACGAACCATGTTGCGAATATCGACCAGCGCCTGCTGAGCCGTGCTCATCCGTGCAACATTACTGGTGGAACCCAGAAAGACATGCTGACCCTCGCGCAGCATGTCATTCAAACCGAAGGTGTCACTGCGACGCCGTCTCAACTGAACAGTCTCGTGCAGAACGCGAAAGGAAATGTGCGTGACTTGCTGAACGATCTGGAAGCGTTTGTTCTGATCCAGCGCAAGACGACCGCTCGTGCTGTCTCCGCCGCTGTGCCTGCTGTCAACATCTTGCCCACGCAGCAGAATGTCCAGCCGCAGAGCCCGAACGCCGCGCCCGACGCCAACGTTCACCCTGCCAGCACCGCGCAGCCCACTTCGTAACTGTGAGCCATTTCGTGGAGCGAGCTCCCTCGCTCCACGAAAACCTAATGGAATTCATATTCTATTAGGTTTCCGCCTAACCCACTGAAATCATTGAACACCATCCGCGTTCTGATTTCAGCCGACATCCAAAATCTCAGGAAATACCGTGAAACCAGCGAAAGCATTAGGTTTCTGGAGGAACGAGCAAATGGCCCAAGCAAGCACCCTGACCGACACGCAATTGCGCCGCGTCCTGCAATATGTCAGCACCCGTCGCCACGCCCTGCGCGACCGCACCATCCTGCTAGTCAGCTTCAACGCAGGTCTTCGCGCCAAGGAAATTGCTGCCCTGCTCGTGGGTGACATATACGACACGAACGGTGCCGTGCGCGAACACTTCAACCTGCGCCGCGCCCAGACCAAGGGTGGCCATGAACGCACGGTGTACCTGAACCGTACTCTGCGTCGTGCGCTGGCCGAGTACAGGACGCTGGTGGAACACAGCAAACCCACGGACGCACTGTTCAGCACCCAAAAGCGCGGTGCGTTCAGCGCCAACACCATGTGTCAGCTGTTCTTGGAAATCTACACTGCTGCAGGGATCACTGGCGCCAGCAGCCACAGCGGACGCAGGACCTTTGTGACGCGGCTTGCGAACCAAGGTGTCAGCGTTCGTCAACTCGCTGCTCTAGCGGGTCATCGCAGCATCAGCACCACCCAACGATACATCGACGTCAATGCCGAGCAATTGGCAAACGCGGTCGAGTTGCTGTGACGCAAGACTGCACAAACCCAAACCCAAATCCAAATCCAAATCCAAATCCAAATCCAAATCCAAATCCAAACAAGGGCAAATGAAGATGGAAGCTGTCAATATTGAAGTGAATGAACGTCACGTCTTTTCTAGCGTTCTCGCGAGCTTGTTCGACCTTGTGGTTGAGGCAACTGGCATGAGCCTGATTGGATTTGTGGACCAGCTCGCCACAAAAAACTTGGAGCCCGCGAATTGGAAGTATTCGCATCTGAACCTTGAGATTGAAATTGATGACCCTTGGAGCAGCTTCGAAATTAAGCTTATCCACTCGGAAAGAAACGAACTCTTCTTTGACGAGAGGCATATCCCTTACGTATTTCAGAAACTCGAAGTTCGCTTCCCTAACAGCGTCATGAACCTCTTAAATCAGTACGCGAATCCATCCATTTCCAATACTGTCCCTGCATCCCACATGATCAGCGGAATTCTTAGCGTGAACCTTACTGCCCAAGTGGTTTGGGTGGTACTTGATGGTGACGTCAATGCATTCGGCTTCGATGACGCGAGCGCGGTACTGTTTCACAACCAGTACAGCCAAATGAACCTCGATTTATCTGTGATGGCAGATATTGTTTCGGCACTCCATCGGATGCCTTCCGATTGCTCGGAAGATGATGTTGATCCATGCAATACCAAGCAAAACATGGCGAAGAAAATTTTGGAAAACATCTCTGACATTTTTCATTCTGATTTTCAAAAATATTTGACCATGTTTTACCTGACGGGTGACATTCAGACGATCTTGAAAAATCTGCCAGACTAATCAACCGCATCAATCGCCACCGTCTTGATCGTCCAAAGCCTTCTGCGCCAAATACTCTTCGCGGGTCAGGCCATAGTCTGACCCGCCCAGCATGTCCTTCTTCATGCGCGGTTGCAGGTGGCTGTAATGCTGTTCGATCATCTGGATCGACGTGCCCATGTTCTTGGCCAGCACGTGAATATCCATGCCATCGTTCACAAGCGCAAAGGTCGCGTAGGTGTGGCGCAGGCTGTACAGGGTGCGATTTTGCTGTGTTACGGGACACACCAGCAAGCCGTGTTCCTCCAAAAAACGCTTGAAGGTTTGGTCCAAGTTCCGGGTAACCGTGCCATCCGGTAAAGCGAACACCGGCAGGTCCAGTCGCTGCTTCAGCATGTCCTCGAAGCTGGTGTCCTTTATGGCAATTGTTCTGGCATGAATGCGGCGCAGGGCCGCGAGCGCAGTGGGACGACACATCACGTTGTGCGCTTTGGTCTTCCCTTTGACGCCCTGAAATTCCAGATAAATGCGACCTCGTTCTTCGAATACATGCACGTTTCGCCAGCGCAGGTTTTGCGCTTCGGTGCCGTGCCGGATGCCGCTGTTGGCCAGCACCATCACATAGTCCCAGAGCAGCATCCGCATGTCGCGTGACTTCTGGGTGTGGACGGTTTCATCCTTGGCCCAGCTGGGCAGCTTGCGGATCATGGTCCGGTAATCCTCCAAGCTGAAGTCCGGCCTGCGCTCACCTTCAGCACCAGCATTGACCAAGATCGGTGTCTTGTTCTTGGTCATGTAGCCGCGATTGACAGCTTCCTCGAACACGCGGTTCAAGGCCGTGTTGTGCGTTGTGATCGTGCTGGCCTTGGGCTCACGCCCCATCTTAGCTGCCCGCCAAACAGCATACTCTTTCAGCTCCATGTGACTGATGTTGTTGACAAACTTCGCTCCGAAGAATGGGATCAGATAGGTTTCGATTGCGGTGATGTAGTCCCTGTACACCTTGCGCCCGGTGCCAGCGTCCAACTGTTTCTGCATGTCTGCGACTGAAAGCCGGGCAACTGCGTCAAAGCGTTTGCTGACAACGGGCAGGTCATTCTTGGCCCGGAACCGGTACTCCATGTACAGTTCCTTGGCCCGTGCCTTTGCGTCAGCCAACTGCTTGCACTTGGTCGTGGTGCGTACCCAGCGATCACCGATCTTGAACGCTGCCTGCCATGCCGAACTGTTCTTCCGGCGTGTCAGCCTGACATCGCCATCCAGCAGCGTCACCGTTTCATCGCTCAGTTTGACCATCGTCTGCCCCGCATTCACACCTTCAACCTAGGGCCGGTGCCAGCGGGTGTCGACACTGGCCATCCAGCCAGTCCCAGAAATTCCACCAGATCGGGCAGGGTTTTCGGCTTCCGTTGATAAATAAACGGAAGACGGGAGAACCCTTTTGTATCAGAGATTTATTCACCAACGCGAACTTCGCGACTACCTGCTACAGCGCGACTGGAATGTGTTTGGCACATTGAAATTCCAGAGCAAGCGGCTGATTTCCGGGCATCGCGCTCATCAAGAGTTGCGGTACTTCTGGAACCGGCTGGATCGCGTGGTCTACGGCAAAGCCGCAGAAGCTGGCTGCCGGGTGAAGCGATGGTGCTTTGCCCACGTGGGCAGTCACAACGACAACTACCATCTGCATTTCGTGGCCAAGGCACCAGTTGACCCAGACCTGTTTGCGGCTCTGGCCAACACACTGTGGACCCGGCAGTGCAGTGCCTCCGCAAGCCTTAAAGAAAACTGGATCACGCCGGTCCTCTATCCGGCACAGGTTGCCGGGTACGTGACCAAGGAGACATGGAAGATCGGGGCAGACACCTTTGACGCCAGTCTCAGCGCAGATACTGGTGTAACATACCAAATGAACACTGAACGGGCGCTGGCGCAGGAACAGCGCATCGCCCGTGCCATCACAGCCAACGAGCGGCAGGCTGCACTGAATGCCCTCGAACAGCACAAGGCAGGAACACTCCATCGCCTTGCACTTCGCGACAGAAAACCGAGTGGCAAAGCCACCGGCCAGTAGTCGAGCACGGAGGAACGTTTGGATGACAGGGGGTGCGAACATCGTACCAAATCCTTGTCATGACCAAATCGTTGAGACCGAAGTGGTTCATCAGAACCCGGTTGAAGACGACAAAAAACGCAAATAATTTCAACACGGTAATAATGGGTAAGTTAAGGCAATCAGACTTGATGACAAAGCCCAAAGGATGGGGACAGCTCATAAGCCGGAGGCACAACACCGTCGTACGCCACTGAGGCAAAACTTGATGTCGGAATTTTAACAAGAAATTTCACACAGGCATCCATACGTATTGTGCCAAAAAGGGCGACCCAGAAGCCGCCCTTTTTTCAACGATAGTCGCTCAAGCGCAACAGCGACTTAGCCAAACGGGTTCAAGTTTGCATTGACTTCGCAGTCTACGCCATCAACCGACAAAGTGAATGGACCGGTTGTGAGAGGAATGCCAACTTCGCCTTCCCAAAATCGTGGGTTTTGTTCATTGATTGGGAAGCCATCAACTTCCACAGTATTCGCGTCTACGTTAAGCTTAAGTAGAATGTAGCGTTGGTTGTTAACCGTCACCTGAGTTACGACGTCGAATGCATTTGGGACATTCGAAATCTGCCCCGCAACTTCAATTCCTACATCAGAGCAAAGTAGTGGAGATATAGTCCCACTTCTTGCCAACACCCGCGCAGGAAGGAACTCAGGTCGTGTCATTACGTCGGCAAGCAAGTCTTTCCGCGCAACAGACGGCATACCGCCCATCGAAGAGGCTGTTACGTCAGATGCACCAGCACCAGCAGCACCACCGAACCCAACTGTCCAGTTGATCGCAACGCGAGTGTCGTCGCTGATCCCGTGCTTGCCTCGGATTTCGTTGAAGCTCAGGGACAGGGCACTGTTTTGCACATTGGCCGATGACTGGAAGTAGGTCAGGCCCAGCCCAAACACGTCTTCAGTCACAGCTGACTTGGCGCTGTAGTTCAGGGCCAGCACATCAGAAAGCTTTTGCGACCCCAGCGCTTGGAAGGTGAAGCCCTCGTCAACGTCACCACCTGCCCATTCAGCACGTTCATAACCAGCGCCAATACGAATATCCGACGCTTCGGACGGTTTCAGCTGGGTCACGAGCTGAACACCGGTCAGGTCGCCAGTCTCAACAGCGTCAGTGTCACTGCTTGCATCGGTAGCATAAGCGTTTAGTTCAAAGCCGCGAATGATACCAGCGTCGTAGTCACCTTTCAGGCTCAGGCCGTATTCCAGCTGTTCGACATCCTGCCGACCATCGCCCAGCGTGAACTCTTCGCTTTCCTTCAGGATGCCAACCGAGCCGATCACTCGCATGTTGTCGTTCAGTCGAACGCCTGCATTGGCCAGATATTCTTCACGGTGTTCGGCATAATCGACAATCACGCCAAGTGCGAAGTTTTCGTTCACATAGCCGCCAACCGTAGCCCGGCCCCCAAGCCCAAACAGCTCGCTGTAAGATGGCGCGACTTGCCATTGCAGGGTTTCAGATCCCCCAACCGCATTCATGGTACTAAGGATCGATTGGATCGACGGCGACACGGTTTCAGCGTTGGCCGCGTAGGCAAGTGCAACGGCACTAACGCCAGACAACAAAGTGATCAATTTTTTCATAGCAGCTTTCTGTTCGACTTAGTTCAGAGGTCTTGGTCGCTCCGCCTCTGTCGCCAAGATAACGTCTGTGAGGAATTCTGGCGACACAGCTTGCCTTGCGCACCCATGACGGTTACAGGGCATAGATTAGTGCGCGGGAGTCAAAAATGTAAAGCGTTTAATTATTCCTTTTATGCGCGGCAGATCTTCGAGTTCGTGATTTCAAGGGAACAACCAATGGATAGAATTATATCTTTTGTGAATTTTTTATACATAAAGTTATAGCAACTTCGCCATTAGATAAAAACCCTTTGCCAAACACAACGTTCACAGCGATGAAATTCCTTCGCAAAGCAAGTTTCCAAGGGCAATTTTGTTGCTATTTCATGATGCGAAAGTGCGGGAGGCGATCGTGAACGGCAGTGACGTGATCAGGTGGAGGGTGTTACACCGATTAAAACAGTCCGCGCTGGCGGAGATCCTGGGTGTGTCGCAAGCAACCGTGTCCAAGTGGGAAAGCGGCGTGTCGTCGCCAAGCACTGCCATGCAGCACAGGCTCAGCGACGTGATGACCGGAGTGCATGAGGGCAGGCTTGCAATTGAACTCGCATGTCTAGCGCCACAACAGCAGATCAAGACATTGGTGCGAGGTACCAGCGTCCAACTGTTGGGGCTCTCTGCTGGCTTCAAACAGCTGTGGCCTGAAACGTCAGAACTACTCGGTAAGAATATTCGAGACTTGCTTGTGAACGAAGCGGCCGCCTACTGCAACGAAGGTGACTATTTGCGTGAGGCTGTAGCTGGCGAGATCCTAATGGTCACCGGCGTCAGCAACAGATTGTTGGGCGTGGGCGACGCGGTGGACGCCAGTCAACGCGTGCGCTGGCACGCCATAGTGCGCCGTATCGATGGCGAACTGATCCATGAGATGATCTACGAGGCGTGTGAGCCAGACACAGCCACAGGGTTTGAAAAAATCCTGCGCCGCTCCGATGTCACAAGCGGTTTCAAGTGACGCTCGCAGCATCGAAACGTTAGCATCGTCGCCAGCTTGCAGTGCTAAGTCAGCATCTGCGGTCTCTATGTTACCACAGCAACTGACGCTGGGATCGAGCCTGACACGTAGTCCTGCTGTCCCGAACACCACCAACGCTTTCTGCCGCTCAGGTCGAGCTTCTCAGCGGCTAACACTGTGTTCCACCAGCAAACCCGTTCGCACTGTCAACACACCATTCCAGTTTACTGTGTTGAACACAGTAACTGAGTCGCGCTGCGCCAGCCTGCACGAACGCTGGTAGAAGTGTGCAATGACTGTGCAACGCACGAACTCGAAAGTGTGCTATGCGTAACTTCTTGATTTTATAGGGAAGAAGTGGTGCCCAGAGCCGGAATCGAACCAGCGACACGCGGATTTTCAATCCGCTGCTCTACCAACTGAGCTATCTGGGCACCGTGTCCCGCAGGGCGCTGCCTTCGGGTGGCGGGGTGATACGTCAGGCGGCGGGGGCTGTCCAGAGGGTTTGCGCAGAAAAATCAGGGCGGCAGGGAAGTTCGCTTCCCTCCTCCGGGGAAGCTTCCATGGCATGGCCCCGCGGTGCCCCGTACCGGCCCCGTAGCGGCCCGTGACGCACCGCCGCCAAAGGAAACCGGCCTATTGCGGGCGCGGGCGGGGCGCCTTTTCTTCGCCGTCCCCGTCCCCGTGGCCGTCCCCGTCCACATCCTCCGCCGCCCCGGCGGGGATCGCATAGCCCCCCGTCAGCCAGCGGCCAAGGTCCACATCCGCGCAGCGGCGGGAACAGAAGGGGCGGTATTTCGCCTCCGCCTCCTTGCCGCAGACGGGGCAGGTCATTCCCCCGCCCCCAATTCCCCCGCCCCCAGCAGCGACGACAGCGGCAGCCGGTCCCGCTTGCGCGTCAATTCGTAAAGGCCCAGCCCCGTCCAGCCCGCAAGGTTCGTCTCCGACCCCTCGGTCCGGAAGGCCGCCTTCATCACCTGGTCCAGCGTGCCACGGTCCTTCTTCGGCACCGGCGCGAAATCCACCACCACCTGCCCGCCCAGACCCCGCAGCCGCAACTGGCGCGGCAGGTCCCGCGCCGCCGCCACATTGGCCTTCAACGCCGCCGCGGGCGAGGTATCGGACCCCGTATTCACATCCACCGCCACCAGCGCCCGCGTCGGCTCGATCCACATATGCCCGGCCCCCAGCGCCACGCGGGGCGACCGCAATTCGTCGATCATCTCCCACACGCCATGCGCGGCGAAACCGCCCTCGGCCACCTCGTCCGGCGCGGGGTCGGCCCAGTCGCGCCAGGCCGCCTCATGCGCTCCGGGTCCATCGACCAGCAATTCCGGCCCGCCCGACAGGTCCGCCGTCACCGCCGCCGCAAGGTCGCGCATGGCAAGGATATCCTCGGCCACCGCCGCCTCGTCCTCGCCCTCGCAGGCCGACCGCAGGATCAGCCCGTGATCCGCCGCCGCCCCCGCCATCGCCCCCTCGGCCACGGCCTGCAATCCAGCCCGCGCCTCTTCGTCCCGGATCCGGCGCGAGATGTTCAGCCCCGGCGCCCCCGGCGTCACGATGGCCCAGCGCGACTTGAACAGAAGCCGCGCCGTCACAGGCACCGCCTTGCCCGGCTCGGCCTGCCCCGTCACCTGCACGATGATCCGCTGCCCCGGCGCGATGCCCGACACCTGCCGCAGGAAGCCCGACACGCCCCCCGGCATCTTCACGAACAGCCCGCCCTGCCCCTTCATGGGCCGGTCCGCCACCACGCGATAGATCGCCCCGGGCATGGGCGCGTCGCCCACCGGATCGACCAGCAGATCCTCCAGCCGCCCGTCCACGACCAGGGCCGCCGCCTCGCGCCCGTCGATATGGTCCAGACAGACCACACGCCCCTTCATGCCTGCCTCCAGACCGGCCAGCCCGCCGCCTGCAACAATGCCGCCGTTTCCGCCAAAGGCAGGCCCACGATGCCGGTGAAACTGCCCGAAATCCACGGGATGAAGGCCCCCGCCGCGCCCTGTATGGCATAGGCGCCGGCCTTCCCCTCCCATTCACCGCCCGCCAGATAGGCGTTCAGCTCCGCATCCGACAGCCGCTTCATCTTCACGGCACTCACCGACTCCCGCGACCAGAGGCGGTCCCCCCGCGCACGGCGACCGCCGTGATCACCTCGTGCCGCCGGCCGCCCAGCAGGGTCAGGAAGGCCGCCGCCTCGCCCGCATCGCGGGGCTTGCCAAGGATGCGGCGGCCCAGGGCCACCGTCGTATCGGCGCACAGCACGATGTCGTCCGGCCCCGCCGCCACGGCCGCCGCCTTTTCCCGTGCCAGACGCGCCGCATAGGGGCGCGGTAGTTCGCCCTTGCGGGGGTCTTCGTCGATGTCGGGGGGAAGGATGGCGTCGGGCAGTATGCCAAGCTGCGCCAGAAGTTCCTTCCGGCGCGGGCTGCCCGATCCGAGGATCAGTCTCACTTGAAGCGGTAGTTGATGCGCCCCTTCGACAGGTCGTAGGGCGTCATTTCCACCTGCACCTTGTCGCCTGCCAGAACACGGATGCGGTTCTTGCGCATCTTGCCTGCCATCGTCGCGATCAGTTCATGGCCGTTGTCCAGCTCGACCCTGAATGTCGCGTTCGGCAGGAGTTCCTTCACGACACCGGGGAATTCGAGGATGTCTTCCTTGGCCATGGTCACTCCGAAAAGGGTTATTGCCCGCAAGCAGCCGCCTGGGGGCACAGGCCACGGGTAATGCGCCTGTCAGGCCGGATTTTCAAGGGAAAAAGCGTCACACGTGCTGTGCGCCGTTCACCTCGATCTCCGCACCGCTGATATAGGACGACTGGTCCGAACACAGGAACCAGATCACATCCGCCACTTCCTTCGGCTGGCCCAGCCGCTGCATCGGCAGCTTCTCCACGATCTTGTCCGTTCCGGGCGACAGGATCGCCGTCTCGATCTCGCCGGGCGCAATCGCATTCACCCGCACGCCCAGCGGGCCGAAATCATGCGCCATCTCCCGCGTCAGCGCGGCCAGTGCGGCCTTCGACGTGGCATAGGCCGCCCCCGCAAAGGGATGCACCCGTGCGCCTGCGATCGAGGTGACATTCACCACCGACCCCTTCGCCGCCGACAATTCGTCCTTCAACCCCCGCGCCAGCACGATGGAGGCAAAGAAGTTCACATGGAACACCTGCCCCCATGTCCGCAGATCCGTCTCCAGCGTGTTCAGCCTTGCCCCGTCCGGCCCCTTGGGGCTGATCCCCGCATTGTTCACCAGCGCATCCAGCCGCCCGTTGATCTTGTCCTTGATCGTGGCAATCGCGGCGATGGTCTTGTCGGGGCTGGCAAGGTCGATCTGGATATGGTTCTCCTCGCCCCCCGGCCAGGGACAGCGCGGGTCGAAGGGATGGCGCGAACAGGTCAGCACCCGCCAACCTTCTGCCGAAAACCGCTTCACCGTCGCATGGCCGATCCCCCGCGACGCCCCCGTCAGCACCAGCGTCTTCTGTTCCATGCCCGTAACCCCCTGATTTGCGCCCATCATCGCCCCTTTCCGCGCCGAACGCCATTGCCGCTTGGCAGGGCCCGCATCACACAGTACCAAGGCGCGACTTTTCCCGTCCGGAATCCCCCCATGAAGCCGCAGACCAGCACCATGTCCGACGCCGCCAACACCGCCAAGATGCTGTCCGAAGCCCTGCCCTACCTGCAACGCTATGCCGATGCGGTCGTGGTCGTGAAATTCGGCGGCAACGCCATGGGCGACGACGCCGCCATGGCCGAATTCGCCCGCGACATCGTCCTGATGCGGCAGGTCGGCGTGAACCCCGTCGTCGTCCACGGCGGCGGCCCGATGATCAACGAGATGCTGGACAAACTCGGCATCAAATCCGAATTCGTGCGCGGCAAGCGCGTCACGGACAAGGCCACCGTGCAGGTCGTCGAAATGATCCTGTCCGGCCTCGTGAACAAACGCATCGTGCAGGCCATCATGGACGCGGGCGGCCGCGCCGTCGGCATCTCGGGCAAGGATGACGACCTGATGGTCTGCGAAGCCGACGACCCCGAACTGGGCTACGTGGGCCGCCCCGTGGAAATGAACGTGCAGGTCCTGCGCGACCTCTACAATGCGGGCATCATTCCCGTCGTGGCCCCCGTCGCCACGGGCATGGCCGATAACGAAACCTTCAACGTCAACGGCGACACGGCGGCAGGCGCCATCGCGGGGGCGCTAAAGGCCGACCGCCTGCTCCTCCTCACCGATGTGGCGGGGGTCAAGAACGCCGAAGGTCAGGTCATGACCCAGATCACCCCCGAAGAAGTCCGCGCCATGACCGCCGCAGGCACCATCGCAGGCGGCATGATCCCCAAGACCGAAACCGCGCTGAAGGCGCTGGAGGAAGGCGTCCGCGCCGTCACCATCCTTGACGGCCGCGTTCCCAACGCCTGCCTGATGGAGCTTTTCACCGACCACGGCGCAGGCTCGCAGATCCGGTCCACCGAACCCCGCGTCAAACCCCGGGTGAAGCGGTGACCCTCGCCGAAACGCTCGGCCAGCACCACCTGACCATCCTCGGCGGCTTCCATCCGACGCCCGAGGACGGCACGCCCGAAGGCACGCAGACGCTCCTGATGCTCGGCCCGCTCGAACCGGGCTTCTGGGCGCATTTCACGGCGCAGCCCGAATGGCAGGACGGCCAGCCGGACCCGATGGACCGCTGGTCCCGCCGCACCATAGGCCGCATCGCCTGCGACCTCGGCGCAAAGGCGCTCTTCCCCTTCGGCGGCCCGCCCTACCAGCCCATCCAGCGTTGGGCGCTGCGCACGGGCCGCATCTGGCAAAGCCCCGTGCGCCTGCTCGTCAGCGCGGATCAGGGGCTGATGGTCAGCTTCCGCGGCGCCCTCGCGCTGAAGGAACGGATCGACTTTCCCGCCCCTACGGCACGCCCCTGCGACGACTGCGCGAAACCCTGCCTTACCGCCTGCCCCGCCGACGCACTCAACGGCAACGGCTACGACGTTCCCGCCTGCCACACCTTCCTCGACACCCAGGCAGGCACCCCCTGCCTGACCACCGGCTGCGAAGTCCGCCGCGCTTGCCCGGCGTCACAGGGCTATGCAAGACTTCCCGAACAGTCGGCCTATCACATGGGCCGATTCCATAAACCAAACGGGGCGGCCTGAACCTCCCCGACAGGGGAGGAAGAATGAAGCGGCTGATCCTGACGCGCCACGCGAAATCCAGCTGGGACGATCCCCTCACCCCCGACCATGACCGCCCGCTCAACGACCGGGGCAAGGCGGCGGCGGCAGACCTCGGGCAATGGCTCGGCTCGCGCGGCTATGTCCCCGACGAAGTCCTCTGCTCCGACGCGCTCCGCACCAGAAAGACATGGAGCGGGATCGCCCCCGCCCTGCCCGGCACCCCCGTCCTCGAACTGAAACCCGCGCTCTATCACGCGGGCCCCGACGTGATGCTGGCCGTCCTGCGCCATGCCAAGGGCAATACCGTCATGATGATCGGCCACAACCCCGGCATCGCGGAATTCGCATCCCGCCTCGTGGCGCAGGCCCCGCGCAATCCCGAATTCACGCGCTATCCCACCGGCGCGACGCTGGTCGCCGATTTCAGCGTCGCCTCGTGGGAGGACGTCACCTTCGGCACCGGCATCGTGGACGATTTCATCGTCCCCCGCGAAATCGTGGCCTGACGGGCGGCTCAGGCCGCCGCCCGCCGCCAGTCCTGCCCGTGCCGCGCAGCCCTCTGCGCGGCGCTGTTGTCCGCTTCCGAAATCGCGTCCAGCCGCCCGATCGCCACATTGACCTGCGCCAGACCGCTGGACTGCTCGGCCGCGCCCTCCGCGATCTCCTGCATGCGGGCGTCAAGGTCCGAAATCGCCCCCGCAATCCGCAGCAGCGCGGTCCCCGCCTCCTCCACCAGCTTCGCGCCCTCTTCCACGCGCCGCCCCGACGACGATACCAGCTCCCTGATCCGCGTCGTCGCATCCGCTGATTGCTGCGCCAGCTTGCGCACCTCGTTGGCGACCACGGCAAAGCCGCGCCCCGCCTCGCCCGCCCGTGCCGATTCCACTGCCGCATTCAGCGCCAGCAGGTCCGTGCGCCGCGCGATCTCGTCGATCATCTCGACGATGGCGCTGATGCCCGACGACGACTCCCGTATCGCCCCCATCGCCTCCACCGTCCGCTTCACGGTGCCCTGCGACTGCTCCGCCTCGTCCCGCACCCGCGATACCAGCTTGCGCGAATCCGCGGCATGTCTTGCCGCCTGCTCCGCCGCCGCCGCCACCTGTTCCACCGCCGTCGCGGCACGCCGCCCCTCGTCGCGGATATGGTCCGATGTCCGCACCGCCGACTCGCGGGCGCGTTCCGCCGCATCCCGCGCCGCCTGCGCCTCGTCCACGCTGGCCGACAGGCGCTGGCGCCCCTCGTCCACCTCGCGCTGCGCCCGGGCCCGCACCAGCATCGCCAGCAGCAGCACCGCCGCCTCGGCCAGAACGACAGCCGCGTGCAGCAGCGTCCGCGCCAGATTCTCGGCCCAATCCGCCGAAGGATAGATCATCGCCGGCACCAGCAGGCCCAGCACCAGATGGTGGACCGCCGTCACCACCACCGCCAGCACCAGCGCGGGCACGCTGCCCATCGTCGCCACGATCGCCAGCACGGCAAAGAAGGACATATGCGCATCGACCTGCCACGGATGCCCCGTCAGCGCCGCCGTGAACAGGATGCAATGCCCCACCAGCGCAAAGGCCACCAGCAAGGGCCGCGCCGCAGCCACGGCCCGCCCCGCCAGCGCCGCGATCCCCGACAGCACCGCCGCCGCGATCAGCACGGGCACCACCCCCGTCCCCGCCAGCAGCGCCGCCAGCGGCGCGACAGGCAACGCCCCCATCGCCGCAATCCACGCCGCCCGCATATCCGCCGACGCCGCACCCACCGCACCGGAGACCTGTCCGTCCCTCTTCATTCCGCCACTCCTACGTCGCAGGCAATTGGAATGGGCAAACCCGTAACCGCCCAGGCACCGGCATCGAACAGACGGGCGGCCGTCACGCCCCCCGAAACAGCGGCAAAGGGCGCCGTGACCGGTCCCACGACCGCCCCGCCCGCCCGCAGGATCACCGCCTCGGCCCCTCCGGCCAAGGGCGGCGCGATCACCAGATGCAGCCCCGCCCCCTCCGTCGCGGGCGGCAGGACCGATCCGATGGCCGCAGCCGCGACCGCCCCGCTTCCCGCAGCAAACAGCGCGACCGTCCAGCCCCACCCCATGCAGACCCTTCCCGATCACCGTCGCGGCAAGCCCGCCCTTGACCTATGTCTCGGCGCGACCGGAGAATTGTTTAGGAAGATGAATGAAAAAGGCGCCCCGCAGGGCGCCTTTCCGTGCCGGGGCATCCGCCCTCAATGGCCAAGGATCTGCGACAGGAACAGCTTGGTCCGCTCGCTCTGCGGGTTGTTGAAGAATTCCTTGGGCGCGTTCTGCTCCACGATCTGGCCCTGATCCATGAAGATGACGCGGTTCGCCACCGCCTGCGCGAACCCCATCTCGTGGGTCACGCAAAGCATCGTCATCCCCTCCTCCGCCAGCTCGATCATCGTGTCCAGCACTTCCTTGATCATCTCGGGGTCCAGCGCCGATGTCGGCTCGTCGAACAGCATGATCCGAGGCTTCATGCACAGCGACCGCGCGATGGCCACCCGCTGCTGCTGCCCGCCCGACAACTGGCCGGGATACTTGTTCGCCTGCTCGGGGATCTTCACCTTCCGCAGGAAATGCATCGCCGTCTCTTCGGCTTCCTTCTTCGGCACCTTCCGCACCCAGATCGGCGCCAGCGTGCAGTTCTCCAGAATCGTCAGATGCGGGAACAGGTTGAAGTGCTGGAACACCATCCCCACCTCCGACCGCACCTTGTCGATGTTCTTCAGGTCGTTCGTCAGCTCCGTCCCGTCCACGACGATCTGGCCCTGCTGATGCTCCTCCAGCCGGTTGATGCAGCGGATCAGCGTCGATTTCCCCGACCCCGACGGACCGCAGATCACGATCCGCTCCCCCCGCTGCACGGTCATGTTGATGTCGCGCAGCACGTGGAACGTCCCGTACCACTTGTTCATGCCCGAAATCTGGATGGCAACCTCATCCGAGACCTTCATCTTCGAGCGGTCGATGGCGTGTTCAGACATAGCTTATCCTTACCGGTGATCGGTCTTCAGCTTGCGCTCCAGATACATGGAATAGCGCGACATGCCGAAGCAGATGACAAAGAAGATGGCGCCGACAAAGATGTAGGGCTCCCAGTAGATGCCCTTCCAGTTGATGTCGGCCCGGACGATCTGCGTGACGCCCTTCAGCGGGTCCATCAGGCCCACGAAAGCCACCAGCGTCGTGTCCTTGAACAGACCGATGAAGGTGGACACGATGGCCGGAATGGAAATCTTCAACGCCTGCGGCAGGATGATCAGCCGCTGCGCCCGCCAGTAATCAAGGCCCAGCGCATCCGCCGCCTCGTACTGGCCCCTTGGCAACGCCGCCAGGCCGCCCCGGATCACCTCGGCCAGATAGGCCGCCGCGAACAGCGTCACGAGGATGATCACCCGCAGGATGATGTCGAAATTCGTGTTCGGCGGCAGGAAGTACTGCAACAGCAGCGACGCCGTGAACAGCAGCGTGATCAGCGGCACGCCCCGGATGAATTCGATGAACCCCACGCACAGCGTCTTGACGATCAGCATGTCCGACTGCCGCCCCAGCGCCAGCAGGATGCCGATGGGTAAGCTGAAGGTGATCGCCGTCACCCCTATGGTGATCGCCAGCAGGAAGCCCCCGAACTGGTCCGACGCCACCGGCGCCAGACCCAGCGGCAGCACCCCGTCCACGGTCCGCGTCACCGGCACGTCCACGAACAGCCACCACAGCAGCGCAAGGAACACGCCCGCCAGCGCCGCCGTCGTCGGCCCCGACCGCCCCACCAGCGCCAGATAGACCCCGCCCATCACGACGAAACCCAGCATCGCCACGACAGGCGTCCAGACCGACCCGCCCCACAGAAGCCAGAAGCACAGCGCCGGAAAGACCGCCGTGAACCACAGCAGCTTCGCAGGCTGCACCTGCGCCACCGCCGCCAGCCCCGCCACAAGTCCCAGCCCCAGCACCCATGCCGCCACCGGCGCCCCCGTAAGGCCCAGCGTCACCAGCAGGAACAGCCCCACCGCGCCAAGGATCGCCGTCAGGCTCCGCCGATTGCCCGCGAACAGGACGGGCGCCATGGCGGCAAACAGCAGACCGAAGGCCGTGACCGGCCGCCAATAGGCATCCGGCGGGTAGAAGCCGAAGATGAACTGGTGCCACCGCTCGCGGATCATGGCCCAGCAGGCCCCCGTCGCACCCTCTCCCGCCGTGGCGGCGACGATGTCGCGGCACTGGCTCAGGCTTTCTGCCGTCCAGACGGAATTCAGCCACCACGGCAGCGACGCCGCCAGCAGCCAATAGATGACCAGCACACCCAGCAGCGTGAGGAACGTGTTGAACCAGCCGGAAAACAGGTTCTCCCGCAGCCATTTCACGACACCCGCCTCGGAAACGGGCGGCGCCTGCGGCGGCAGCATCTGGTCGCGGACAAAGGATGTATCAGCCATGGTCAGCGCGCCTTGATCTGGACGGTCTTGTTATACAGGTTCATCAGCGCGCTGATGATCAGGCTGATCGTCAGATAGATCAGCATCATCAGCAACATGCATTCCAGCTCCCGCCCCGTCTGGTTCAGCGTGATCCCCCCCAGCGTGCCGCGCAGGTCCAGATAGGACACGGCAATCCCCAGCGAGGTGTTCTTCGTCAGGTTCAGATACTGGCTGATCAGCGGCGGGATGATCACCCGCAGCGCCTGCGGCAGGATGATCAGGTTCATCGTCCGCCCCGGCCGCAGACCCAGCGCGAAGGCCGCCTCCGACTGCCCGCGGTTGATGGCAAGGATACCCGCCCGCACGATCTCTGCGATGAAGGCGGCGGTGTACAGCGTCAGCGCGATCAGCAGCGCCGTGAAGGAATGGGCCACAAGGATGCCGCCCGCGAAGTTGAACCCCTTCAGCTCGGGGATTTCCAGATGCAGCCCCAGCGCCACGCTCAGCGCGATCACCGGCCCGAACAGCACGAGGATGGATTTCCACCACGTCACCGGCCGGTCCCCCGTCGCCTCCTGCTGCGCCCGTGCGCCGGCAAGGATGCGACGGTTCACCCAGACGGAGCCGGCGATGACAAGGATATAGGCAAGGATCGTCAGGTTCAGCGTGATGAAGCCAAGGTCAACCGACCCGAGGCTGACATCGAACAGCGGCGCCGGGATATTGGTCCCCCGGTTCGTCACCGCCACCGTATCGAAGAACATCATCGACGCCGCCGGTTCCGTGCCCGCCGCCGCCATCTCGTCCGTGATGCGGAAATCGCGGGGCTGCGGCGTCGTCTCGGACAGGATGACGTAGGACAGCAGGATCCACAGCAGAAGCGGCACGTTGCGGAACATCTCGACATAGACCGTCATCAGACGACCCACGAGCCAGTTCTTCGACAGCCGCAACACGCCGACGATCACGCCAAGGATCGTGGCGAAGATGCAGCCCAGTATGGCCACCACCAGCGTATTGATCAGCCCCACCAGCAAGGCGCGGAAATGGTTGCTGTCATTGCTGTAGGGGATCAGCGCCTGCCCGATGTCATAGCCCGCCCGCGACCACAGGAAGCCGAAGTTGAATTCCTTGCCCCGCGTCGCAAGGTTCTGCGCGGTATTGTTCAGCAGCCACGCAAGGAACAGGCCGAACAGCACCAGCACGAAGACCTGTATGGTGATCGACCGGTACCGCGTATCGTATATGAGCATCGAGAGCCGAAAGGACTCCTTCGGCACGTCACTGGCCACCGCCATGCGCTATTCCCCTGTGTCTGCGTATCTTCCGACGCGACCCCGGTTTCCTCCGGGTGTCAGTTGTCCGCTGCCGGCCCACCGGCAGGAAAAAGGGGGCGCCCGTGAAGGCGCCCCCGTCCGCGATCAGCGGAAGGGCGGTGCGTATTGCAGGCCGCCCTGCGTCCACAGCGCGTTCAGACCACGCGCCAGGTTGATCGTCGTGCCTTCGCCGATATTGGCGGCGAAGATCTCGCCATAGTTGCCGACCGCCGCGATGGCGTTCTTGAACGCATCGTTCGGCAGGCCGAACTTGGCCGGCAGGTCACCCGCGCCTTCCACGCCCAGCAGGCGCTTGGCTTCCTCGTCCGTGGTGGAAGAGGCGAACTCGCCCACATTGGCCTTGGTGATGCCCTTCTCTTCCGCGATCAGCAGCGCGTAATAGGTCCAGCGGACGATATCGCCCCAGTTGCTGTCGCCATGGCGCACGACCGGGCCGAGCGGTTCCTTCGAGATGATCTCGGGCAGGATGATGTGGTTGTCCGCATCCGGCATCGTCGCACGCGACGCGGCCAGACCCGAGGCATCCGTGGTATAGGCGTCGCAGGCGCCGGCCAGATACTGGCGCTGCGCTTCCGAGTCATCGGCAACCGTGACCGGCTGGTAGCTGATGTTGTTCTGCTTGAAGAAGTCGGCAAGGTTCAGTTCCGTCGTGGTGCCGGTCTGGATGCAGACCGTCGCCCCGTCCAGTTCCTTGGCCGAGGAAACGCCCAGATCCTTCTTCACCATGAAGCCCTGGCCGTCATAGTAGTTCACCGCCACGAAATCGAGCGCCAGCTCGGAATCCCGGCTCGCGGTCCAGGTGGAGTTGCGGACCAGCAGGTCCACTTCGCCCGACTGCAGCGCGGTAAAGCGGGTTTCGCCGGTCGTCGGCACGAACTTGACCTTCGTCGCGTCGCCGAAGATCGCGGCGGCCACGGCGCGGCACAGGTCCACGTCGAAACCGGCCCAGTTGCCGTTCGCATCCGGCGCACCGAAGCCCGTCAGACCGGTGTTGGAGCCGCAGATCACCTCGCCCCGCGCCTTCACGGCCTCGAGGGTCGATTGCGCTGCAGCCGCGCCGGCAACCATGGTGGTCGCGGCAACGACGCCGAAGAATACGGATTTTTTCATTCTTACCTCATCCTGAGTGTGCCGCCGTTGTGCGGTCGGCAGATTCTTGGTCCCTGCCAGTGCGATGAAACACCGCAGGGGCGATCCTGTTGGAGGTAGGCCTCTCCCAGTGCGTCCAAGTAATCAGAAAGCGCTTTGAAAGGTCAAGGGGAACTCGCCCGGACCGGAAAAACCCTTACGCCGCAGCCGGTTGCACAATGCAAGCGCAGAGCGGACCGTCATTGACGATTTTTGACGCGGCATTGTCACCCGCACAATGCGTAGAATCGGGCCGCATCCATGAAACCCGCATGGCGCGCCGCCTCGGAAGCTGCCGCTTCCTCGTCCTCGCCCCATTGCTCCACCTGCCATGTCTCGTCGATCCGCGACAGGTCCCACGCCTCCTGCGGCGCCAGCCGCCCCTCCGTCACCGCCAGCGCCAGAACCAGCGAACCCGACACCGCCACAAGGTCGTGAAAGGCCGCCAGACGGAACGGCGTGAACGCCTCCACCCGCGCCGTCAGCCGCGCCAGCGCCGCCGCGTCCTGCGCCACATGCATCACGCCCTGCGTGACCCGCAGCCGCGCCCCCAGCGCCTCTGCCGCCCAGTCCAGCAACGGGTCCCACCCCGCCGCCTGCCGCGCGATCAGGGCCTCCGGCCCCACAGCGCGATAGCACAGCAGGTCGCTGCCGCCATAGGCCGCCACGATCTCCACCACCGCCGCCCGCTGCGGCACGATCTTGTCGATCGCCGAATTCGCCGCCCGCGTCACCGGCATCGTGTCGGGCTTCACCTCGCCCTGCTGCGCGTCCCACTCTGCCGCAATGGCCTGCGCCATCTCCAGCGTCGGCACCACCAGCGGCACCTTGGCGGGCGTCTTCACCGGACGCCCGTCCAGCCGCACCGTGAACCCGCCCTCGCAGGCCTCGGCCTGCGCCGCCTTCCAGAACCGCTTGGCCTTCCAGAAACTCATTTGAACACCGTAAAGGGGTCCGCCGGCACGTCGCCCTCTTTCCAGTCCAGCGCCTTCCACGTCCGCGCCATATGCTCCGGCAAGGGCGCGGTGAAGGTCATTTCGGTCTTCGTCACCGGATGCTCCACCACCAGCATCCGCGCATGAAGGTGCAGCTTGCGGGAAATATCCCCGCCGACCGCAGCCCCCCAGCCATCGCCCTGGTTGTCCGCATCGGACCCGCCATATTTCCCGTCCCCGATGATCGGATGCCCGATCTCGGCCATATGCGCACGCAATTGGTGCGTCCGCCCCGTCACCGGTTCCAGCGCCATCCACGACAGCCGCGTGCCAAGGAACCACAGCACGAAGTAATCCGTATGCGCCCGCTTGGCATCGGGGTAGTCGGCCATCTTCGCGGGATGGACGCAGAGCATCTTTTCCCCCTCGCCGCGCTTGCCATGGCCCGGCGCCTTCATCAGCCCGTATTTGATGCTGCCCTTCTTCGGGTTCGGCACCCCCGCCACCACCGCCCAATAGATCTTGCGCGTGTTCCGGTGCCGCAGCGCCTCGGACAGCCCCCGCGCCACGCGGTCCGTCCGCGCCAGCATCAGCAAACCGGACGTATCCTTGTCCAGCCGGTGCACCAGCTTCGGCCGTTCCTTGTAGCCGAACTTCAACGCCTCGGCCAAACCGTCCACATGCCGCTCGCCCTGCCCGCTGCCGCCCTGCGACGGCAGGCCCGCAGG
Source organism: Rhodobacter sp. CACIA14H1 (assembly GCA_000500915.1). Classification (GTDB taxonomy): domain Bacteria; phylum Pseudomonadota; class Alphaproteobacteria; order Rhodobacterales; family Rhodobacteraceae; genus Paragemmobacter. The sequence continues at coordinate 8,110 of AYNO01000024.1, read as the reverse complement.
CTTGTTGATGACGATCATATGCTCGTCCATCCACAGCACGCAGTCCTGGATCATCTTCGCATCCGCCGGCGAAATCCCCTCGATCCGCGGCCGCTCCGCATTCGGGTCCGGCAGAGGCGGCACCCGGATCGCCTGCCCCGGCACCACGCGGTCCGACGCCTTGGCCCGTGCGCCATCCACCCGCACCTGCCCGGTGCGGCACATCTTCTCTACCGCGCCCTGGGTCACATGCGGGAAGCGCCGCTTGAACCAGCGGTCCAGCCGCTGCTCGCCCTCGTCTTCCGATACGGTCAGGGTCTTGACGCCGCTCATGCGGGGATACTCCGGGCAAGGGCCGCGCCAAGCGCCACGGCAGCAAGGGAAAGGATGACCGACGCCGCGACATAGGCGGCGGCCTGCATGGCCTGCCCGCCCTCCCACAGCTTCAGCGTGTCCAGCGAGAAGGCGGAAAAGGTGGTGAACCCGCCAAGGAACCCGGCCACCAGCAGCGGGGCCATCTGCGCACGCTGGGTCAGGACGACGAACAGCACGCCGATGGCAAACGATCCGGCCACATTGACCAGCAGCGTCCCCACAGGCCAGCCCGCGACAAGCCGCCCCGCCCCCGCAACAAGCAGGAAGCGGGCGACGGAACCGGCGGCCCCGCCCAAAGCGACAAGAAGAAGGCTCTGGATCATGGGCTTTCCATTGCGCCACGGGGGGCGAATGTCAACGGGGGGTGGGTCACTGCCGCGCCAGACCGCGTGCGGCCATTGCCGCACGCGCTGCGACCAAGCCGCACCCTGCCCCGCCCGTGCGCCCGCGCACGGGCCGCCCCCGCCCCCCGGGCGGCGGGGGCGATAAATCGCCCCCGCCGGGGCGGGCGCGTCCCGTGCCCCACCCGACTGGGACATCTGACAGCCCCTTTCGGCTTCGTTGCCTCAGCCGAAATCGGACCGGCGAAAAGGTCCACCGGACCTTTTCGCGTCGGTCCTCTACCCGCGCCCTGACGACACCGTTTTGTGGAGACGCAATGCGATCTGGCCCTATCCATGACTCAAACTGGACTCAACACAACCCCTAGCCCACCCCGCACGAAAGCCACAACATCCGCGCCCCTCTGTGCGCCGACGCACGGTTAACCATAAACCCGCCCCCTCGCCTCTCCAAATTTGTATGCACAGTTTGCGGTACACTCTGCGGCACAGACTCCGGCACAGCCACCGCCGCCCAACCCCCCGCAACCAAACGGAAATCCTAACCGCCCTGCCGCTTCGCCCGCAGCTTGGCAAAATACTCCACCCGCTTCTTCAGCTCCCGCTCGAACCCCCGCTCGGGCGGCGCATAGAAGACCGGCCGCTTCATCCCCTCGGGGAAATAGTCCTGCCCCGAAAACCCGTCCTCGGCATCATGGTCATAGGCATAGCCCGACCCGTACCCGATCTCCTTCATCATCTTCGTCGGCGCATTCAGGATATGCCGCGGTGGCATCTGCGACCCCGTCTCCCGCGCCGAAACCCGCGCCGCCTTGTAGGCCAGATAGACCCCGTTCGACTTCGGCGCGAGCGCCAGATAGACCACCGCATTGGCCAGCGCCAACTCCCCCTCGGGCGACCCCAACCGCTCGTAAGTGTTCCAACTGTCTAGACAAATTCCCTGCGCCTGCGGATCGGCCAGCCCGATATCCTCCACCGCCATCCGCACCAGCCGCCGCGCAAGGAAGCGGGGATCCTCCCCCCCTTCCAGCATCCGCGCGAACCAGTAAAGCGCGGCATCCGGGTCCGACCCCCGGATGGATTTGTGCAGCGCCGAGATCAGGTTGTAATGCTCCTCGCCCGACTTGTCGTATTTCGCCGCCCGCCGCATCAGCCGCTGCGCCAGTTGCGCCCGGTCCAGCGACCGCTCCACCCGCCACGCCGCCACCTGCTCGATCAGGTTGAGCAGCGCCCGCCCATCCCCGTCCGCCATCTCCAGCATGGCCTCGCGCGCCTCTCCGGTCAGCGGCAGGGATCGCCCCAACTCCTTTTCCGCCCGCTGCACCAGAAGCTCCAGATCGACCAAGGAAAGCCGTTCCAGAACAATCACTTGCGCCCTGCTCAACAGCGCCGCATTCAACTCGAAACTGGGATTTTCGGTGGTCGCCCCCACCAGCAGGATCGTCCCGTCCTCCATATGCGGCAGGAACCCATCCTGCTGCGCCTTGTTGAAACGGTGGATCTCGTCCACGAAAAGCAGCGTCCCCTGCCCGTTCTGCCGCCGGATCTTGGCCTGCTCGAACACCTTCTTCAGGTCCGGCACGCCGGTGAAAATCGCCGAAATCTGCACGAAGGCCAGGTCCGTCTCATCCGCCAGAAGCCGCGCGATCGTGGTCTTTCCCACCCCCGGCGGCCCCCAAAGGATCAAGGAACTCAACGACTTCGCCGCCAGCATCGCGCCCAGCGGCCCCTCGGGCGACAGCACATGCGCCTGACCGATCACCTCGGACAGCCGCTTCGGCCGCAGCCGGTCGGCCAAAGGACGCGGGCCTTCGGGAACATTCTTCGCGGCGGTATCGAACAGGTCGGGCATGGCCGGAACCATACCCCCGCCCAAGCCACCGCGAAAGGGTCAGAAGCGGAACCGCAACCGCAACGGCTGCCCCTGCCGGATCAGGTCCACCATCCAGACCCGCGCCTGCATCCCGGCAAGGGCCAGCACATCCGAAGGCTGCGTCACCGCCGCCCCGTTGATCGCCGTCACGATGTCGCCCCGCTGGAACCCCGCCCGCGCCGACAGATCCTCGGCCTGCCAGACCGCGACCCCTACCGCGTTGAAAGGCAAGCGCATTTCCTCCGTCACGGCAGGGTTCACGCGCACCACGGTCAGCCCGCGCAGCGCCACGTCATCGGTGATGGTGGTCTGCTCCCGCGGCGGATCATCCGGCGCCGCGGCCAGAGTGACCGTCGCCCGCATCTCCTGCCCGTCACGCAGCCAGACGATCTCGGCCGCCGCGCCGACGCCCAGAGACGACAGCCGGAACATCACCTCCTGCGGCGTATTGGTGGGCGCCCCGCCCAGCGACAGGATCACGTCCCCGGGCTGCAACCCGGCCGCCGCAAAGGAACTCTGCGGATGCAGCGCCGACACCAGCACCCCGTCGGGACGGTCCAACCCCATGCTCTCGGCCAGCGCCGCATCCATCGCCTGCCCCGACACGCCCGCCCAGGGCCGCTCGAAACGGTCCGCGCCCGCCTCGGCCTGTGCGACGACCGTCCTGACCAGATTGGCCGGAATCGCAAAGCCGATCCCGTTCGACCCGCCCCCCTGCGTCAGGATCGCGGTATTGATCCCGACCAGCCGCCCTTCGGTATCCACCAGCGCCCCGCCGGAATTGCCCGGATTGATGGCCGCATCGGTCTGGATGAAATACCCCCGCCCCTCGCCGACCTGCAGCGCGGACCGCGCCACCCCCGAAACGATGCCGGACGATACCGTCTGCCCCACCCCGAAGGGGTTGCCGATCGCCAGCACCAGATCCCCCACCTCCACCTCGTCGGAATTGCGCAGCGGCAGGAAGGGCAGGTCTTCGGCCCCGCGCAGCCGCAGGATGGCCAGATCGCTCTCCTCGTCGCCAAGGATGACATCCGCCGCGTATTCCCGCCTGTCATTCAGCACGACACGGATTTCCGTCGCCTGACCGACGACGTGGTAATTCGACACGACGATGCCATCCGCTGCAAGGATCACCCCCGACCCCAGCGAATTCTGCAACCGCGGCTGGGCCGGACCCAGCGCCTCGAAGAACTGGCGGAAGAAGGGATCATCGGCAAAGGGCGACCGCCGCTCCTGCACGATGCGGGTGGCATAGATGTTCACCACCGCCGGCGCCGCCTGCTTGACCACCGGCGCGAAGGACAGGGCGATCTGCTCGGTGCTTTCGGGAACGGTCTGGGCAGCAAGCGGAGTGGCAACCAGAAAGCTTGCCAGAAGGACGACAGTCGGTTTCATGCGGCACCCGGTTTGTCTGCGCCCCCGATATCCACCATCGGGGGCGCGACTGCAACGCACGGGTCAGTGAAGCGACCGGCTGAAGTCCATGGAAACGACCTGATGCTGGCCCTCCGTCTCGATCACCGGCCCCATCGCCGCCATCTTCACCCCGACGCGGTCGCACCAGCGCGGCCATGTCGCGGCAAGCAGCGTCAGGCAATGCGTCGCGCCCAGACTGCGCGCCGCATGGCCCAATTCCGCGATCAGGCGGGCATGGACCGCCCGCCGCTGTGCCGCCGGCACGTCATGCGCCACGAAAAGGCGCGAACTTTCCCAGACCGTTTCCGCCACCGGCGCCTCGTCATACAGCAGGTTCTGCGGGATCGTCTCCAGCAGCCCGCGCTGCGCGTCGCGGATCATGTAGCTGTACAGCCCGCAGCGCGATGTCGTGGGGGTCAGCCGGTTTCCGGCCAGCACCCGCCCCAGCTCGTCATGGACGACGACCCAGCGGCTGGCCGGCGTGTCGTACTGGTCATATTCCATCCCCAGCGCCTCGGGCAGGTTCCACTTGTTGTGGACGATGAAAAGCTCACGTCTGGCGCGAAGCATGTTGGCGAACAACTCGCCATGGTTGTGCATGTTGGCAAAGGAAAGAGTCGTGGTCTGCATTGCAGCCTCCGTCATGAGTGTTGGTCGGATGTGCCTTGCAGGGAATGGTCAGATCAGGCGGTAGTCCTTCGCCCTTTGTATGGCTTCGGCCGTCGTCCTCGCCATCAACCGGATGCGCGCCGAAGTGATCCTTGCCTTGAGTGCGCTTTCGGAAATGCCAAGCTTGTCGGCCGCGGCGGCGTGACGGTCACCCCCCGCAATGCACCTGAGGGCGTCCACCTGCGCCTTGGTGAGCTCTTCCGGCGGTTCGGTGACGTCGTGCATCCGGCGGACGATCTCGCCGATCGTCGCGATCTCCGGATCCGTGAACTCGCGCTCTGGATGGGCGAATGACGCGATGGTGCGCGACCGGATCGCCCCGCAGGAAACGGTGCAGCCATGGCGCAGGCCAAAGGCCGCCGCTTCCCTGAACAGGCCGAAAGGGTCGGGAAGGTCGGGGTCGCTCCAGCGGATCGTGCCGGTGCAGGAAAAGCCCCAGGCCACCATCGGATCGCGCAGCACGTAGCCTTTTTCGGTATAGTGGTCCAGCCAGCGCTGGTCATATGTCTGGAAGGTGAAAAGCGGCGCGGTGAACCGGATGTGCAATCCGACGAAGTACCCGGCCGGCGCCATCAGGCCAAGGCGGTGCAATTCGAGTTCAAGGGCAATCTTTACGGACATGACGACTGGCAATCCACACTGGCTGCCAGCCTAAGCCACAGTGCGGGCGATTGAGAAGAGGTTTCTTCAACCTTTGCGCGAACCCGGCACGGATCGACGGAAAACGAAAGGCCCGCGCAAGCGCGGGCCTTTGCACGATCCTCCGGTCAGGCCGGGGATCAATCTTCGGCGGCTTCTTCCGCCTCGACGCGGGCGCGGTCGGCGGCGCCCTTGGCACTGGTGTCGCGGTCCACGAATTCGATGATCGCCATCGGGGCCATGTCACCGAAACGGAAACCGGCCTTCAGCACGCGCAGGTAGCCGCCGTTGCGCGACTTGTAGCGGGGGCCGAGGATGTCGAACAGACGCGCCACGTGGCGGTCTTCCTTCAGCTGCGCCGCAGCCTGACGGCGGGCGTGCAGGTCGCCACGCTTGGCCAGCGTGATCAGCTTCTCCACGATCGGGCGCAGTTCCTTGGCCTTGGGCAGCGTCGTCTTGATCTGCTCATGCTCGATCAGCGAGCCGGCCATGTTGGCGAACAGCGCCTTGCGGTGTTCATGGGTACGGTTCAGGCGGCGGTAACCGCGGGCGTGACGCATGATGGTCTCCTATCGTCTCGTTTTGCTTTGTGTTGCGGCCCGTGCGTGCGGACCGCGTCGTTGGGGCGGGATTGCCCTTGCTTTCCCCGGACACCCGGGCATTTGGCGTAGGGTGCGCCATGGCGCACCCTACCTGTCAGAACTGGTCCTCGAACCGCTTCGCCAGATCCTCGATGTTCTCCGGCGGCCAGTCCTCGACTTCCATGCCAAGGTGCAGGCCCATGCCGGACAGAACTTCCTTGATCTCGTTCAGCGACTTGCGGCCGAAGTTCGGGGTGCGCAGCATCTCGGCTTCGGTCTTCTGGATCAGGTCGCCGATATAGACGATGTTGTCGTTCTTCAGGCAGTTGGCCGAACGGACCGAAAGCTCCAGCTCGTCCACCTTCTTCAGAAGCAGCGGGTTGAATTCCAGACCCGCATCCACCTCGCCCTTGCCGGCCTGTTCCGGCTCGTCGAAGTTGACGAAGATCGACAGCTGGTCCTGCAGGATGCGCGCGGCATAGGCCACGGCGTCATCCGGCGTCAGGCTGCCATCCGTCTCGATCTTCATCGTCAGCTTGTCATAGTCCAGCACCTGCCCCTCGCGGGTGGGCTGCACTTCGTAGGACACCTTCTTGACCGGCGAATAGATCGCGTCGATCGGGATCAGGCCGATGGGCGCATCCTCGGGGCGGTTCTTGTCGGCCGAGACATAGCCCTTGCCGGTCGAAACCGTCAGCTCCATGAACACGTCGGCGCCGTCGTCCAGGTGGCAGATCACGTGGTCCTTGTTCAGAACCTCGATCCCGTTGCTCTCCGAGATGTCGCCCGCCGTCACCACGCCCGGACCCTTGGCGGAAATCGTCAGGCGCTTCGGCCCTTCCACTTCCATCTTCAGGCTGACGCCCTTCAGGTTCAGCACGATGTCGGTCACGTCCTCGCGGACACCGGCCACACTGGAGAACTCGTGCAGCACGTTGTCGATCTGCACGCTGGTGATGGCGGCACCCTGCAGCGACGACAGCAGCACGCGGCGCAGCGCGTTGCCCAGCGTCAGGCCGAAGCCCCGCTCCAGCGGCTCGGCGATCACCGTGGCCACGCGGGACGGGTCCGCGCCGGGGCGCACGACCAGCTGCGTCGGCTTGATGAGTTCCTGCCAGTTCTTGTGGATCATGCTTTCGCCTCCATACCTGTCCGCTGCCCATGTCCAGAAAGCAGCCGACGCCCGAGGATCAGAAATAGCTGAAGCGGGCCGCACCCGAAGGCACGGCCCGCCCGTATCGAAAAGACTTAGACGCGGCGGCGCTTCGGCGGGCGGCAGCCGTTATGCGCCAGCGGGGTCACATCACGAATCGAGGTGATGTTGAACCCGACGGCAGCCAGCGCACGCAGCGCCGACTCGCGGCCCGAACCCGGGCCCTGCACTTCGACTTCCAGCGTCTTCACGCCATGTTCCTGCGCCTTGCGGCCCGCATCCTCGGCGGCCATCTGGGCCGCATAGGGGGTCGATTTGCGCGAACCCTTGAAGCCCATCGTACCGGCCGACGACCACGAGATCGCATTGCCCTGCACGTCGGAAATCAGGATCTTGGTGTTGTTGAAGGACGAATTCACATGCGCCACACCAGCGGCGATGTTCTTGCGTTCCTTGCGCTTGGTGCGCGCTGCAGCTTTGGTATCACGTGCCATATCTGTGCGCTCCCCTTACTTCTTCTTGCCAGCGATCGGCTTCGCCGGGCCCTTGCGGGTGCGGGCGTTGGTGTGGGTGCGCTGGCCGCGGACCGGCAGGTTCTTGCGGTGACGCAGACCGCGATAGCAGCCCAGGTCCATCAGACGCTTGATGTTCATCGACACTTCACGGCGCAGGTCGCCCTCGACGGTGAAGTTGGCGTCGATGAATTCGCGGATGGCCAGCACTTCGGCGTCCGAAAGCTGGTTGACGCGGCGGGCGCGGTCGATGTTCAGCGAATTGCAGATGATTTCCGCATTATGCGGACCGATGCCGGTGATGTAGGTCAGGGCGATCGGCACCCGCTTCTGGGTGGGGATGTTGACGCCAGCAATACGTGCCACGCGTGTGTTCCTTTTCGTTGCGGTTCCGTGATGCCAGAACCTTTTTTCACAACTCCGGCCGCGCGGGTTTCCCCTTGCCGCCGATTCGATCTGACCGATCAAGCATCAATTATGACCGGACGATTCCCTTGCGGGACGCCGTGCCTTAAGGCCTTTCCCCCGGCCCGTCAAGGCCGCGGGAACGGGAAATCAGGATTTGTCAA
>AYNO01000023.1 GCA_000500915.1 Rhodobacter sp. CACIA14H1 | reverse complement strand
CGCGCATGAATTCCGGCGTGGCGGACGGACCCCGCGCCCCTGATATGGAGACGCCACAATGGCCATCGAACGCACCCTGTCGATCATCAAGCCCGACGCCACCAAGCGCAACCTGACCGGCAAGATCGTTGCCAAGTTCGAGGAGGCCGGTCTGCGCGTCGTCGCCTCCAAGCGCATCCACCTGTCGCCTGCGCAGGCCGGTGCCTTCTATGCCGAGCACAAGGAGCGCGGCTTCTATGGCGAGCTGTGCGCGTTCATGGCGTCGGAGCCGGTCGTGGTGCAGGTGCTGGAAGGCGAGGGCGCGATTGCCAAGAACCGCGAAGTGATGGGCGCGACCGATCCGGCCGCCGCTGCCGAAGGCACGATCCGCAAGGAATTCGCGCTGTCGAAGGGCGAGAACTCGGTCCACGGGTCGGACTCCGAAGCCTCTGCCGCGCGCGAGATCGCGTTCTTCTTCTCGGGCCTCGAGCTGGTCGGCTGAGAAGGCAAAAATCTTCGAAGATTCTTGCAGATTTCTTCGAAGAAATTTGGCTAGCGGCGTTCGATGACGCCGAGCATGTCGAGGGCCGCTTCCAGTTCGGAGCGGCCCTTTTGCACTGTCGTGGCCTTGATCGCGTCGAAGCGGGCGCGGAGGGCCTTTTTCTCCTCCCCCTGGCAGTCGTTCCAGGGGCGGCCCTGCAGGCCCATCACAAGGACGTAGTAGCCGATGAAATGCGGTTGCGTGCCGGACTGGATGAGGCGGCGATAGGCTTCGTCCGCGCCCAGCGCCTGCACCTCTTCCGCCGAATGTATGCCGGCCTTTGCGAAGGCGGCTTCGGAGGCGGGGCCGAGGTTGCGGATGGAGGAGACGGGGGTGGGCATGGGAGGCCTGCGGAATCGAAACGGGGCCAGCCTAAGGCTGACCCCGTGACAAGAGAAGGCCTGATCCGTCTTGGGTCAGATCGAGGCCCAGTCGCGGAAGATCGGGGTGGAGCCCTGCTGCTGGCTGCTGCCCTGCGATTGGTCCTGCTGCTGCGAGGGGGTGTTGCTGCCGCCCTGCTGCTGCGAAGTGGTCGGTTTCTTTGCCATTCTGTCCTGCTCGTCTTCTTTGGTCCGGCATCCGTCTTTGCTTTATCTGAGCGCGGAAAGGGACCGGGGCAAGACAAAGCCATGACGAATTTGCGACGAGGTAGCGTCTGTGTGCGACAGATGCAACAGGTCCGGAAGGATAGGGGCGCGGTCAGCCGATCACGGTTGCGGGAAAGCCCACCTCGTCCAGCGCCTTGAGCAGGCGGTCGGGGGTGGCGGGGCCGGTGGTGGTGGCGGTCTTTTGCGGCAGATCGACGGTGATGTCGCCCGCATCGCCGAGGGATTTCAGCGCGGATTCGACGGAGGCCTTGCAGTGGCCGCAGGTCATGTCGGGGATGGAGAGGGTGGTCATGGGGGGTGGTCCTTCTGGTTGGTGCGGGGGATGTGGGGGTTCCAGTGGGGGGAAGGTCAAGGGGGCTTAGGAAATTGGGCGGAACGGTAGGGTGGCGGCCGTCACGCCGGGGTGGCTGCACGTATACGTGCGGCCGCCCCGGGGGGGCGGGACGGCCGCCACCCGTGGCTTTGGGCCACGGGTGAGACCTGACGTTGCGCCTTAGTGCGTTTATTCATGGCGTCTCTTGTTCCGGGAAAGCTTTGTTACGGTCTGCCCTTGACCTTCCCGTAACTGGAAGGATTACCTGAGCTATCGGAAGGAGAATTCCCATGACCGATACCGCACTCGCCCCCGCCCCGGATACTGCCGACACCGTCACCGCCCGCTTCCGGCTGGAGGGGATGACCTGCGCCTCCTGCGTGCTGCGGGCCGAGCGGGTTCTGACGGCCCAGCCGGGGGTGGAGCGGGCGGTGGTGAACCTGTCCACGGAAACGGCGGATGTGGCCTTCCATGCCCCCGCGACCCCTGCGGCCATGGCGGCGGCGCTGGCCAAGGCGGGCTATCCCGCGCGGGAGGTGACGGTGGTGCTGGGGGTGGAGGGGATGACCTGCGCCGCCTGCACGGGGCGGGTGGAGCGGGTGCTGAAGGCGCAGCCGGGGGTGAAGGACGCGGTGGCCAATCTGGCGCTGCGGCGGGCGACGGTGACGCTGTTCGAGGGGGGCGCGTCGCCGGACGCGCTGGCGGCGGTGGTGACGAAGGCGGGCTATGCGGCCTCTCCTCTGGAGGAGGCGAAGCCGCATGATCCGGCAGAGGAGGTGCGCAGGCTGGCGCGGGAGACGGCGGTGGCGGGCGTCCTGACGCTGCCGGTCTTCGTGGTGGAGATGGGGGGGCATCTGGTGCCGTCCTTCCACCACTGGCTGATGGGGGTGGTGCCGACGCTCTGGCTGTGGGTGGCGCAGTTCGTGCTGGTGACGCTGGTGCTGGCGGGTCCGGGGCGGCGGTTCTTTGCCAAGGGGATACCGGCGCTGCTGCGGGGCAGTCCGGACATGAATTCGCTGGTGGCGGTGGGGACGGGGGCGGCCTGGGCCTATTCGACGGTCGTGACCTTTGCGCCCGCGCTGGTGCCTGCGCCGTCGCGGGCGGTCTATTTCGAGGCCGCGGCGGTGATCGTCGTGCTGATCCTGCTGGGGCGCACGCTGGAGGCGCGGGCGCGGGGCCGGGCGGGGGCGGCCATCGCGCGGCTGGTGGGGATGCAGCCCAAGGTGGCGCGGCTGGAGGACGGGTCGGAGGTGCCGGTGGCATCCCTGATGCCGGGGATGCGGGTCGTCGTGCGGCCCGGCGAGCGGGTGGCGGTGGACGGGGTGGTGGTCTCCGGCCGGTCGGCGGTGGATGAGTCGATGCTGACGGGGGAGCCGGTGCCGGTGGCGAAGGGCGCGGGCGATGGCGTCACGGGCGGGACGGTGAACGGGACCGGTGCGCTGGTGGTCGAGGTGCGGCAGGTGGGGGCGGCGACGGTTCTGGCGCGGATCGTGGCGATGGTCGAGGAGGCGCAGGGGACCAAGCTGCCGGTGCAGGCGCTGGTGGACCGGGTGACGCTGTGGTTCGTGCCGGTGGTGATGGGGATTGCGGTTCTGGCAGCGGTGGGCTGGCTGCTGGCGGGGCAGGGGGTGCCTGCGGCGCTGGTGGCGGGGGTGTCGGTGCTGATCATCGCCTGCCCCTGCGCGATGGGGCTGGCGACGCCGGTGTCCATTCTGGTCGGCACGGGGCGGGCGGCGGAACTGGGGGTGCTGTTCCGCAAGGGCGAGGCGTTGCAGCGGCTGGCGGAGGTGCGGGTCGTGGGGTTCGACAAGACGGGGACGTTGACCGTGGGCAAGCCCGTGGTGACGGATACGGTCGGGGCGGAGGTGATGGCCGAGGCGGCGGCGGTGGAGGCGGGGTCGGAGCATCCGCTGGCGGGGGCCGTGCTGGCCGAGGCGGCGGCGCGGGGTGTCGCGGTGCCGGTGGCCGAGGGGTTCGAGGCGGTGCCGGGATACGGGGCGCGGGCTGTGGTGGGTGGTCAGGTGGTCGCTGTGGGGTCGCAGCGGATGTTCGCTTCGGTTCCGGCGGAGATGGCGGCGGCGGCGGAGCGGTTGGCGGGCGAGGGGAAGGGCCTGCTGTTCGTGGGCGACGGGGTGGCGGCGCGGGGGCTGATCGCGGTGGCCGATCCGGTGAAGCCCTCGGCCGGGGCGGCGCTGTCGGCGCTGCGCGACCTTGGCTTGCGGGTGGCGATGGTGACGGGGGACAATGCGGTGACGGCGGGCGCGATTGCGCGGCGGCTGGGGATGGATGACGTGCAGGCGGGGGTGCTGCCCGAGGGCAAGGGCGATGCGGTGCGGGCGATGGGGGATGCCGTGGCCTTCGTGGGCGACGGGATCAACGACGCGCCCGCGCTGGCGGCGGCGGAGGTGGGGCTGGCGATGGGGACAGGGACGGATGTGGCGATCGAGGCGGGGGATGTGGTGCTGATGACGGGCGATCCGCTGGGCGTGGCGGATGCGGTCAGGATCAGCCGCGCGACGATGCGCAACATCCGGCAGAATCTGGTCTGGGCCTTCGGCTACAATGCGGCGCTGATCCCGGTTGCGGCGGGGCTGCTGGTGCCCTTTGGCGGGCCGCAGCTATCGCCCATGCTGGCGGCGGGGGCGATGGGGTTGTCTTCGGTCTTTGTCCTGAGCAATGCGTTGCGGCTGAAGGCGGTGAAGGGGGTGCGGGGATGAACATCAAGGATGTCGCGGACCGGTCGGGGCTGCCTGCCAAGACGATCCGCTATTACGAGGAGATCGGGCTGATCCGGCCCTTGCGCGGCGCCAACGGCTACCGCGCCTTCCGCGAGAGCGACCTGCACAAGCTGGCCTTCCTTGGCCGGGCGCGGGGGTTGGGCTTCACCATCGAGGAATGCCGGAAGCTGCTGGCGCTGTATGAGGACCGCGACAGGGCGAGCGCGGATGTGAAGGCGCTGGCGGAGCGGCATCTGCAGGATATGGAGGTCAAGATTGCCGAGTTGCGGGCCATGCAGGCGACGCTGCGCGATCTGGTGGCGAGTTGCGCGGGGGACCAGCGGCCCGATTGCCCGATCCTGACGGGGCTGGCCTCGGGCAAGGCCTGTCACTGAGGGGGGTGCGGGGGCGGCGTCCGCGGGGGCTTCTGTCGCAGGGCGCGGCGTGCCAGTCTGGCGGGGCTTGCCGGAGGATAGCATGACCGAGCCTGTTCCCGTCTTCGACGGCCATAACGACATCCTGTTCCGCATCCTGATGCAGCCGGAGGCGCGCGAGGCGATCTGGCTGACCGGGGAGGGGAAGGGGCATCTGGACCTGCCGCGCATGAGGGCGGGCGGCTTTGCGGGGGGGATGTTTGCCATCTACATCCCGTCGCCCGCCCATCCCGACGATGCGGGGGTGGAGGAGCGGATGGACCGCCCGCCCTATGCGCTGGACCTGCCGGAACCTTTGCCGCTGCGGGAAAGCCAGTCGGTCGCGCTGGAACTTGCGGGGCAGTTGTTGTGGATGGAACGGGCCTCCGGCGGGGCGTTCCGGCTGTGCCGCACGGTGGCGGAGATCGAGGCGGCGCGGGGCGCGGGCGTCATCGCGGGCGTTATGCATATGGAGGGGGCGGAGGCGATCGATCCGGGCTGCGATGCGCTGCACGCCTTCCACGCCATGGGGCTGCGGTCGCTGGGGCCGGTCTGGAGCAGGCCCACGGCATTCGGTCACGGGGTGCCCTTCGCCTTTCCGTCGGGTCCCGATACGGGGCCGGGGTTGACCGAGGCGGGGAAGCGGCTGGTCCGGGAATGCAACGCGCTGCGGGTGATGATCGACCTGAGCCATCTGAACGGGAAGGGCTTCGACGACGTGGCGCGGCTGTCGGACGCGCCGCTGGTCGCCACCCATTCCAATGCCCATGCGGTGACGCCGTCGAGCCGCAACCTGACGGACCGGCAACTGGACATGATCCGCGAGAGCGGGGGAATGGTCGGGTTGAACTTCGCCACGGTCTTCCTGCGGCCCGACGGGCGGCGCGATCCGCGCATGGGATGGGAGCCGGTGCTGCGCCATCTGGACCACCTAATCGGGCGGCTGGGCGAGGATCATGTGGGATTCGGGTCGGATTTCGACGGGGCGACGGTGCCCGAGGGGATCGGCGACGTGACGGGCCTGCCGCACCTGATCGGGGCGCTGCGGGCGCATGGCTATGACGCGGCGCTGCTGGGGAAACTGGCCTGGGGCAACTGGATGGGGGTGCTGCGGCGGACCTGGGGGGCGTGAGGGCCGCAGGAGGAGGGAAATCGGGGAGGGAAGCGGAGCGGGGCAGGGCCCCGCAAGCCTTTCCTCTCGCCTCCGCTGCCGCTCCGGCTCGGCGTCGGGGGGCGCACGCGCCCCCTCTTGGCCGCGCGGGCGCGGCCAATTCACCCCCTGTGGATATTTGGGGACGGAAAATGGATCCTGCGGGGCGCGGGACGGACGGTCGGGGAGAGGCGCGGGCGGGTCAGGCGACCTTGAGCAGGGTCTGCAGTTCGCAATTGCCGGTGACGAGATCGGCGACCGAGACGCGGTCGAGTTCCGCGTAGAAGGCGCGGAGCGCGTCATCCAGCACGCATTTCAAGCGGCAGGCGCCGACCAGCGGGCAGCGGTTTTCGGCGCCCTCCGAACATTCGGTGAAGGGCAGCACGGATTCGAATTCGCGGAACACCTCGCCCACGGTGATGGTTTCGGCCGGGCGCCCGAGGGTGAGCCCGCCGGAGCGGCCGCGCACGGTGCGCAGGAACTTCTTCTGCGCGAGCAGGTGGATGACCTGTGCGAGGTGGTTTTCCGAGGCGTTGCAGGCTTCGGCCACCTCGTGCTTGCGGACGGTGCGGCCGGCATTGACGGCGCAGAACATCAGCGTGCGCATGGCGAGGTTGGTGCGGATGGTGAGTCTCATGGAGGGCTCCGGCCTTGACCTTGGGGCGGTTCGGGCCAAAGATTTATGCAGGGTAGATGTTGCGCGATATGATCTGGATCAGTTTCCCGAAACGGGGCGGCGCGGCGGAAACGGGGCATGGCCTTGCGCGGGGCGGCCGGAACCTGCCATTATCCAAATCGGTTTGAGGCGGGGATGAACGTGCCATACCGGAAAAAAACCGGAAAGTTTGTTGCGCCTGTTTGCGATAACATTTAAAGCGGTTTGAAAAGGTGCCCGCCAGCGATGCGGCGGAAGGTCTGCGGTCCGGTCCGCTTGACCCTCCACCGGTGGCTGCGCAGGGTGGGCGAAAGCCATGAGGGATGGTGCATCGTGAACGACCTGAGTCTGACCCCGAATGTCCTGCAGGCGGATATCGCCCGGCATCTGACCTTCACGCTGGGCAAGGATGCGCCCAATGCGTCTGTCTATGACTGGCGGATGGCGCTGTCCTTTGCCATCCGCGACCGGATCGTGGAGCCGTGGTTTGCCTCGACCCGCCGGACATGGGCGGAGGATCGCAAGCGGGTCTATTACCTGTCGATGGAATTCCTGATCGGGCGTCTGCTGGAGGATGCGACGATCAACCTTGGCCTGCGCGATGTGGCCGAGGAGGCGATGGCGGGCTTCGGGCAGGATTTCCGCGCGATCGTGGAGAATGAACCCGATGCGGCGCTGGGGAATGGCGGCCTCGGGCGGCTGGCGGCCTGTTTCATGGAGAGCATGGCGACGCTGGGCTGCCCTGCCTATGGCTATGGCATCCGGTACGAGCACGGGCTGTTCCGGCAGCGGTTCGAGGGCGGCCAGCAGGTGGAGACGCCGGAGGACTGGCTGACGCAGGCGCATCCCTGGGAATTCGCGCGGCCGGAGAGCGCCTATACGGTGCCCTTCAAGGGCCATGTGGAGACGCGGGAGGGCCGCGAGGTCTGGGTTCCCGGCGAGACGGTGCTGGCGGAGGCGCATGACACGCCGGTGATCGGCTGGCAGGGGAAATGGGCCAATACGCTGCGGCTCTGGGCGGCGAAGCCGACGACGCTGTTCGATCTGGAGCGGTTCAACCGGGGCGATTACGCGGCGGCGGCGGAGCCGGAGGCCTTGGCGCGGACGTTGAGCCGGGTGCTCTATCCCGATGACACGACCTATCAGGGCAAGGAATTGCGGCTGAAGCAGGAGTTCTTCCTGACCTCGGCGGCGTTGCAGGACATCCTGCGGCGCTATCTGGCGAAGCATTCGGACCTGCGCGACTTGCCGAAGCATGTGGCGATCCAGATGAACGACACCCATCCGGCGATTGCGGGGCCGGAGTTGATGCGTCTGTTGATGGACGATCACGGGATGGGGTTCGACGACGCGCTGGAGGTGGCGCGGGGCTGTCTGGGGTACACCAACCACACGCTGCTGCCGGAGGCTTTGGAGCGGTGGGCGACGTTCACCTTCGGGAACGTGCTGCCGCGCCATATGCAGATCGTGGAGCGGATCGATTCATGGCACCGGCGGACCTATCCGAGCCGGCCGCATTATGTGGGGATCGTGAAGCATCACGAGGTGCGGATGGGGGAACTGGCCTTCGTCATGGCGCACAAGGTGAACGGGGTTTCGGCGCTGCATTCCGAGCTGGTGAAGAAGAACCTGTTTCCCGAGCTGGACCGGCTGCACCCCGGACGGATCGTCAACCAGACGAACGGGGTGACGCCGCGGCGGTGGCTGAAGATGGCGAACCGGCCTTTGGCAAAGCTGATCACTGACACGATCGGGGACGGGTGGGAGGATGATCTGGACCGCCTGCGGGGGCTGGAGCCGCATGTGAAGGCACGCGCCTTCCGCGAGGCCTTCGGGGCGGCAAAGCGGGCGAACAAGGTGGCCTTGTCCAACTGGATCGGGGCGGAATGCGGGGTGAAGGTTTCCCCCGATGCGCTGTTCGACGTGCAGATCAAGCGCATCCATGAATACAAGCGCCAGCTACTGAACATTCTGGAAACCATCGCGCATTGGCACGCGATCCGGTCGAACCCCAAGGGCGACTGGGTGCCGCGGGTCAAGATCTTCGGCGGCAAGTCGGCGCCGGGCTATGCGGTGGCGAAGGAGATCATCCATCTGATCAACGATGTCGCGGCGGTGGTGAACAGCGATCCCGTCACGGGGGATTTGCTGAAGATCGTCTATCCGGCCAATTACAATGTCAGCATGGCCGAGCGGCTGGTGCCGGCGTCCGACCTGTCGGAACAGATCTCGACCGCAGGCAAGGAGGCCAGCGGCACGGGCAACATGAAGTTCATGATGAACGGGGCGCCGACCATCGGGACGCTGGACGGGGCGAATGTCGAGATCCTGCAGGAGGTGGGGGCGGAGAACTTCTTCCTCTTCGGTCTGACGGCGGAAGAGGTGACGAAGCGCCGCGAGGACCCGGAGCATGCGCGCAAGGCGATCGAGGCCAGCCAGCCCTTGCAGGACGTGCTTCAGATGATCGCGGAGGGGCGGTTCAGCCCGGATCAGCCGGACCGTTACCACGGGCTGGTGCATCGGGTCTGGCACCATGACTATTTCCTCGTGGCGTCGGATTTCGATGCCTATCATGCGGCGCAGGGGGATGTGGAACGGGCCTATCGGGACCGTGACCGCTGGCTTTCCATGGCGGCGATGAACACGGCGCGGAGCGGGTTCTTTTCGTCCGACCGGACGATCCGCAGTTACATGAACGATATCTGGGGCGTGACTTCGGCCCTGTGAGGGGCCAGCCTTCGGGAGGGGCGGCGATGGGCGGAAACCTGATCGACCACGGGGCGGCGCGGGCCATCGTCGAGGGGCGGCATGGCGATCCTTTCTCGGTCCTCGGCCTGCATGAACGGGGCGGGATCTGGGTCGTGACGGCCTTCGTGCCGGGGGCGGAGCGGTTGCGGGTTCTGGCCAAGGACGAAGTCGAGGCGCAGGCCGTTGCGGGCTGCGAGGGGTTGTTCTGCGCCGCGCTTCCGGCCCGGATGCCGTATCGGCTGCGTGGCGAACGGGCGGGGGTGGTGTGGGACTTCGACGATCCCTTCCGTTTCGGTCCCGTGCTGGGCGAGATGGACGAATACCTGCTGGGCGAGGGGACGCACAAGCGGCTGTGGCAGGTGCTGGGAGCGCATGTCGTCACGCATGAGGGGGTGGAGGGCGTGCATTTCGCCGTCTGGGCGCCCAATGCAGAGCGGGTTTCGGTCGTCGGAGATTTCAACATCTGGGACGGGCGGCGGCATCCGATGCGGCGGCGCGGCCCGACGGGGGTGTGGGAGACGTTCATTCCCGGACTGGGGGAAGGGGCGACCTACAAGTATGAGATCCTTGGACAGAACGGGGTGCCGGGGCCGTTGAAGGCGGACCCTGTGGGCTTCGGGTCGGAGCATCCGCCGGCCAATGCGTCGGTCGTGCGGCGGATCGAGGGGGCCTTCGGCGACAAGGCGTGGATGAAGGACCGGGCAAAGCGGCATTCCATCGACGCGCCGATTTCGGTTTACGAAGTGCATCTGGGGTCTTGGCGGCGGGCGCCGGGGGACAGGATGCTGTCCTATGTCGAACTGGCCGAGCAACTGGTCGATTACGTCGCGGATATGGGCTTCACCCATATCGAGCTATTGCCGATCAGCGAGTTTCCCTTTGACGGAAGCTGGGGCTATCAGCCGGTGGGGATGTTCGCGCCGACGATCCGGCACGGGACGCCCGGCGAATTCCGCGCCCTTGTCGATGCGGCGCACAGGAAAGGCCTGGGCGTGCTGCTGGACTGGGTGCCGGGGCATTTCCCGACCGATCCGCACGGGCTTGGCCGGTTCGACGGGACCGCGCTGTATGAACATGCCGACCCGCGCGAGGGGTTCCATCAGGACTGGAACACGCTGATCTACAATTACGGGCGGACGGAGGTGGCGAATTACCTCGTGTCCAACGCGCTGTATTGGTTGGAGGAATACCACATCGACGGGCTGCGCGTGGATGCGGTCGCATCCATGCTCTACCGCGACTATTCCCGCAAGGACGGGGAGTGGATCCCGAACCGGGATGGCGGGCGCGAGAATTACGAGGCGATCTCCCTGCTGCAACGCATGAATGCCACGGTCTATGGCGAGGTGCCGGGGATCATGACGGTGGCCGAGGAAAGCACGGCCTTCCCCGGCGTGTCGCGGCCGGTGGATCACGGGGGGCTTGGTTTCGGCTTCAAGTGGAACATGGGGTGGATGAACGACACCCTGTCCTATATGCAGAAGGACCCGATCTACCGGCAGTATCACCACCACCAGATGACCTTCGGCCTGCATTATGCCTGGTCCGAGAATTACATCCTGCCGATCAGCCATGACGAGGTGGTGCATGGCAAGGGGTCGATGCTGGCCAAGATGCCGGGCGACGGGCCGGAGAAATTTGCCAACCTGCGGGCCTATTACGGGTTCATGTGGGCGCATCCGGGCAAGAAGCTGCTGTTCATGGGCTGCGAGTTCGCCCAAGGGCGCGAGTGGAACCACAACCAGTCGCTGGACTGGCACCTGCTGGACATCCCCGAACATCGCGGCGTGCAGGTCCTGGTGCGGGACCTGAACCGGCTTTACCGCGAGACGCCCGCGCTGCATGTGAATGACACGCGGCCCGAAGGCTTTGGCTGGATCGAGTCCAACGATGCGGGGGCGTCGGTCTATGCCTGGGTCCGCAAGGGGGCCAAGCGCGACCCGATGGTGGTGGCGGTGGTGAACATGACGCCGGTGGAGCGGAGCTACCGTCTGGGCCTGCCGGCGGCGGGGCATTGGGACGAGGTATTGAACACAGATGCCGCCATCTATGGCGGCGGCAACAGGGGCAACATGGGCGGCGTCACCACCGAGGCGGTGGCATGGCACGGTCAGGCGCAATCTGCGCTTGTCACGCTGCCGCCCTTGTCGGCAGTCTGGTTCCGTCAGGCGGTGAAGGCGAAATCATAAGCGGCCGAATGGCCGCGACAGGGAGGGAAAGACGATGTTGCAGCCAAGACCGAATGCGCGCCTGTCCAGTCAGGCGATGGCCTTCGTCCTTGCCGGGGGGCGGGGAAGCCGGTTGAAGGAATTGACGGACCGGCGGGCCAAGCCTGCGGTCTATTTCGGCGGCAAGACGCGGATCATCGACTTCGCGCTGTCCAACGCGCTGAACTCCGGCATCCGGAAGATGGCGATCGCCACGCAGTACAAGGCGCATAGCCTGATCCGGCACTGCCAGCGGGGGTGGAACTTCTTCCGCGCGGAACGGAACGAATATCTGGATATCCTGCCCGCCTCGCAGCGGGTGGACGAGACGAAGTGGTATCTGGGCACCGCCGATGCCGTGGCGCAGAACATCGACATCGTGGACAGCTATGGCATCAAGTACGTGATCATCCTTGCGGGGGATCACATCTACAAGATGGATTACGAGATCATGCTGCGCCAGCATGTGGAGACGGGCGCGGATGTGACCATCGGCTGCCTGACCGTCCCGCGGATGGAGGCGACGGCCTTTGGCGTGATGCATGTGGACCGCGACATGCGGATCACGGATTTCCTGGAAAAGCCGAAGGACCCGCCCGCGATTCCGGGCGACCCCGACCATGCGCTGGCCTCGATGGGGATCTATGTCTTCGACTGGGCCTTCCTGCGCGACCTGCTGCTGCGGGACATGGCGGATGTGAACTCGTCCCACGACTTCGGCAATGACCTGATCCCCGCCATCGTGAAGGGAGGCAAGGCCATGGCGCACCGTTTCGCGGACAGTTGCGTGAAGTCGGGGCTGGAGGATGAACCCTATTGGCGCGACGTGGGGACGATAGATGCCTTCTGGCAGGCCAATATCGACCTGACGGATTTCGTGCCGAAACTGGATATCTATGACAACAGCTGGCCGATCTGGACCTATTCCGAGATCGTGCCGCCCGCGAAGTTCATCCATGACGAGGACGGGCGCAGGGGGATGGCGATTTCGTCGCTGGTGTCGGGCGATTGCATCGTGTCGGGGTCCGAGGTGCGGAATTCGCTGCTGTTCACGGGGGTACGGACGCATAGCTATTCGTCGCTGGAATATGTGGTGGCCCTGCCGCGCGTGGTGGTGAACCGCAAGGCGGAGCTGACGAATTGCGTGATCGACAGCGGCGTGGTGATCCCCGAAGGGCTGGTCGTGGGGCAGGACCCGGAGGAGGATGCCAAATGGTTCCGCCGCAGCGAGGGCGGGATCGTCCTGATCACGCAGGACATGCTTGACGCGCGGGCGCGGAAGCTGTCCTGAGGCGTGGCGCGGGTGGACACCCCGGGAGGCGCTTCGCCCTCCCGGACCCACCCGAGGATATTTGAAGAACGGATGAAGGGGCGGGTCGATGAAGATCAGGGGGCGGGTGCTTTCGGTGGCATCGGAATGCGTGCCTTTGATCAAGACCGGCGGGCTGGCCGATGTCGTGGGGGCCTTGCCTGCGGCCTTGCGGCCGTTCGGATGGGAGATGCGGGTGCTGCTGCCCGCCTACCGGCGGCTGCGCGGGCATCTTGGCGCGATGCGCGAAGTCTGGCGGGAGCCGGGGCTCTGGGGCGGCGAGGGGGTCGTCTTTGCCGGTGCGGTGGACGGGGTGGACGTGCTGCTGCTGGATGCGCCGCATCTGTTCGACCGGGATGGCGGGCCCTATTCCGGGGCGGGCGGCGATTTCGGGGACAATGCGCAGCGCTTTGCCGCCCTGTCCTGGGTGGGCGCACGGATGGCGCGGGAAGGTGTGGACGGGTGGAAGGCGGATGTGCTGCACGCCCATGACTGGCAGGCTGGGTTTGCGTCGGCCTATCTGACCTATGGCGGGTCGGGGGGCGTGGGGTCGGTGATCACGGTCCACAACATCGCCTTCCAGGGCTGGGCCGATGCCGGGATGATCGACACGCTGCGCCTGCCGCGCGAGGCGTTCCATCCGGGGCATCTGGAATATTACGGCGGCCTGTCCAGCCTGAAGGCGGGGCTGGTGACGGCGGACCGGATCACCACCGTATCGCCCACCTATGCGGCCGAGCTGATGCGGCCGGAATTCGGGATGGGGTTGCAGGGCGTCATCACGGCGCGGGCGGCGGTGGTGTCGGGCATCCTGAACGGGGTGGATACGGATCTGTGGTCGCCGGAGGCCGAGCCGGTGCCCTTTGGGGTGAAGGCGATGAAGGGAAAGGCCGCGAACCGGGCGGCGCTGTGCGCGGAGTTCGGGATGGCGGAGCCGGCGGGGCCGCTGGCCATCGTCGTCAGCCGCCTGACGGACCAGAAGGGGATCGACCTGCTGCCCGCCGTCGTGCCGGATTTCGTGGCGGCGGGGGGCGCGCTGATCGTGCTGGGGTCGGGCGACCCTGCGCTGGAAGGGGCGATGCGCGGGCTGGAGGCTCGGTATCCCGGTAAGGTGGTGGTGCGGATCGGCTATGACGAGGCGCTGTCGCACCGGCTGTTTTCCGGCGCCGATGCCGTGCTGGTGCCGAGCCGGTTCGAGCCTTGCGGCCTGACGCAGATGTATGGCCTGCGCTATGGCGCGGTGCCGGTGGTGGCGGCGGTGGGGGGGCTGGCGGATACGGTGATCCATGCCTCGCCTGCCGCGATGGCGGCGGGGGTGGCGACGGGGGTGCAGTTCCATCCCACCGATGCCGTCGCCTTCGGGCAGGCGCTCAGGCAGTTGGGGGCGCTGTTCGCCGACCGCAAGGCATGGGCGCAGGTGCAGAGGAACGCCATGTCCCATCCCGTCGGCTGGGAGACGAGTGCGGCGGACTACGCGGCGCTTTATGACGGGTTGCGGAAGTGACAGCGCAGCGCGTGCCGGACCCGCCGCGCATGGGTGGGCATTCCGTCGCGGCGGGGCGGCCCTGGCCGATGGGGGCGCATTTCGACGGCGAGGGGGTGAATTTCGCGGTCTTTTCCGCCCATGCGGAGCGGGTGGAGCTGTGCCTCTTCTCGCCCGACGGGCGCAAGGAGGTGGCGCGGATCGCCCTGCCGGAGCGGGACGGGGATATCTGGCATGGCCATGTGTCGGGGCTGGTGCCCGGAACGCTTTACGGGTTCCGCGTGCACGGGCCCTATCAGCCGGAGCAGGGGCACCGCTTCAACCCGCACAAGCTGCTGATCGATCCCTATGCGCGGGCGCTGGAAGGGCGGCTGAAATGGTCGGATGCGGTGATGGGCTACAAGGTGGGCAGCCCGCGTGCCGATCTGTCCTATGACACGCGGGACAGCGCCTTTGCCGTGCCGAAATCGGTGGTGGTGGATACGAGCTTCATGTGGGGCGACGACGCGCCGCCCCGCGTGCCCCTGACCGAAACGGTGATCTACGAGGCGCATGTGCGCGGGTTGACCATGCTGCATCCGGGGGTGGAGCAGGGGGTGCGGGGGTCCTTCCTCGGCCTCGCGTCGGATGCGGTGATCGAGCATCTGGTGAAGACGGGGGTGACGAGTGTCGAGCTGTTGCCCGTGCAGGCCTTTGCGGACGAGCGGTTTCTGGTGGCCAAGGGGCTGCGGAATTATTGGGGATACCAGACCATCGGCTTCTTCGCGCCCGAGCCGCGCTATCTGACCAAGGGGCAGGTCTGGGAATTCCAGTCCATGGTGCGGCGGCTTCATGCGGCGGGGATCGAGGTGATCCTCGATGTCGTCTATAACCATACGGGCGAGGGGGACGAGTTCGGGCCGACGCTGTGCTTCCGCGGCTTCGACAATGCGAGCTATTACCGCCTGATGCATGGCGGGCGGCATTACGTGAACGACACCGGCACGGGGAATACGCTGAACCTGACGCATCCGATGGTATTGCGGATGGTGATGGATTCCTTGCGCTACTGGGTGGAGATCATGCATGTGGACGGCTTCCGCTTCGACCTGGCCACGGTTCTGGGGCGCGAGGCGCATGGCTTCGATGCGAATGGCGGGTTCTTCGATGCGATCCGGCAGGACCCCGTGCTGTCACGGGTGAAGCTGATTGCGGAGCCCTGGGATATCGGGCCCGGCGGGTATCAGCTGGGGGGATATCCGCACCCGTTCCTGGAATGGAACGACCGTTTCCGTGATGGCGTGCGGCGCTGGTGGAAGGGCGATCCGGGGATGGCGGCGGATCTTGCCAAGCGGTTGCTGGGCAGTGCCGAACGGTTCGACCATCACGGGCGGGGGGCGACGTCATCGGTGAATTTCATCACCGCCCATGACGGGTTCAATCTGGAGGATGTTGTTTCCTATACGCTGAAGCGCAACTGGGCGAATGGCGAGGAGAACCGCGACGGGCACCACGAGAACCATTCCGACAATCTGGGGGTGGAGGGGCCTTCGGATGACCCTGCCGTGCGGGCGGCGCGGGACCTGCGCAAGCGCAACCTGCTGGCCACGCTGATGCTGGCGCAGGGGGTGCCGATGCTGCTGTCGGGGGATGAGCTGGGCCACACGCAGGGCGGCAACAACAACGCCTATGCGCAGGACAACGAAACCACATGGATCGACTGGGCGCGGGGGGATGACGGGCTGGCCGGGTTCGTGGCGCGGCTGGTGGGATTGCGGAAGGCGCATCCGGTGCTGCGGCAGCGGCGGTTCCTCCATGCGCGGGCGCGGGGGGCGGACGGGGTGCCGGATGTGATCTGGCGGCGGGCGGACGGGCAGCAGCCCACGCCGGGCGACTGGCACGATCCGGCCTTCCGCTGTCTGGGGGTGGAGGTGCGGATGGCGGCCGAAGGGGGCGATCCGGGGCATGGCGCGGTCTATGCCGTGTTCAATGCGGGGGCGGAATGCGTGCTGCGCCTGCCCGATACGGCGCCCGCCTGGGAGTTGATCCTCGATACGACGCGGCCCGACCTTGTGGCCGAGGCGGGCGGGACGGGAACCCGTGCGCCTGCGCAATCCGTTCTTGTCTTCCGGTCCATCGACCGTTCCGAACCGTCCGAGGGAGAAACGCCATGACCATCCGCACCGTTGCGACGCAACCCATCGCGGGGCAGAAGCCCGGCACATCGGGTTTGCGGAAGAAGACGCCCGTCTTCATGGGGCACCATTATCTGGAGAATTTCGTCCAGAGCATCTTCGACGTGGTGGGGGCGCAGGGAAAGACCTTCGTCCTGGGCGGGGACGGGCGCTATTTCAACGACCGCGCGGCGCAGGTCATCCTGCGGATGGCGGCGGCGAACGGGGCAGGCCGCGTGATCGTGGGGCAGGGGGCGATCCTGTCCACGCCGGCGGCGAGCCATCTGATCCGGCTGAACAGGACGGATGGCGGGATCATCATGTCGGCCAGCCACAATCCCGGCGGGCCGGAGGAGGACTTCGGGGTCAAGTTCAACATGCCCAATGGCGGGCCTGCGCCCGAGGCGGTGACGGAGGCGATGTTCCGGCGGACGGCGGAGATCACGGAATACCGGATCGTCGAGGCGCAGGATGTGGACCTGTCCCGCGTGGGGCGGACGTCGCTGGCCGGGATGGTGGTGGATGTGGTGGACCCCGTGGCGGATTATGCCGCGCTGATGGAGACGCTGTTCGATTTCGGGGCGATCCGGGCGATGTTTGCCTCTGGCTTCCGGATGCGGATGGATTCCATGTGCGCCGTGACGGGGCCCTATGCCGTGGAGATACTGGAAAACCGTCTGGGGGCGCCGAAGGGGACTTGCGTGAACGCGGTGCCGCTGCCGGATTTCGGGGGGATGCATCCGGACCCGAACCCGACCTGGGCCAAGGCTTTGATGGACGAGATGTTCGGGGCGGATGCGCCGGATTTCGGCGCGGCGAGCGACGGGGACGGGGACCGCAACATGGTGGTGGGGCGGGGGATCTATGTCTCGCCCTCCGACAGTCTGGCGGTGCTGGCGGCAAATGCCCATCTGGCACCCGGCTATGCGCGGGGGCTGAAGGGGGTGGCGCGGTCGATGCCGACCTCTGCCGCCGCCGACCGCGTGGCCGAGGCGCTGGGGATCGGGTCCTACGAGACTCCGACGGGGTGGAAGTTCTTCGGCAACCTGCTGGATGCGGGCCGCGCCACGATCTGCGGGGAGGAGAGTTTCGGCACCGGGTCGGACCATGTGCGCGAGAAGGACGGGCTCTGGGCCGTGCTTCTGTGGCTGAACATATTGGCCGTGCGGAAGCAGACGGTGGCAGAGATATTGCGCGAGCATTGGGCGCGGTTCGGGCGGAACTACTACAGCCGTCATGATTTCGAGGCGATTGCGACCGACAAGGCGGATCAGATGATGGGGGCGCTGCGGTCGGCGCTGCCGGGGCTGAAGGGGCAGGTGGTGGAGGGCATGACCATCGCGGGGGCGGATGATTTCGCCTATACCGATCCGGTCGATGAATCCGTCAGCACGAAGCAGGGCGTGCGGGTGATGTTCACGGATGGATCGCGTTTCGTTCTGCGTCTGTCCGGCACGGGAACAGAGGGCGCGACGCTGCGGATGTATCTGGAACGCTATGCCGCCGGTCCGGAAGGGCTGGACCGCGACCCGCAGGAGGCGCTGGCGCCGGTGATCCGCGCTGCCCATGGCATCGCGCGGATCGCGGAGTTCACGGGGCGCAGGGAGCCGGACGTGGTGACCTGACCCGCGGTTGCAAAGCGGAGCGCCGCGCAGGCGCGGCGCGTTCCCTTTGGTTTGCCTGCGCGGGCAAGGCCCGCGCAGGCAGCGCCGGGGGCGCTTCGCCCCCCGGACCCCCAGAGGATATTTGGGAACGGATGAAGGCCGGGGCGTTTTTCATCCCATTGCTGTCGTGATCGGGCCTGACTTTCCGGGAAGGGCCGCGTCTGCTGTGGCCTGGGGAATGGAGGGTCGGCATGGACGAGGTTCGGCATCAGCGGGCGGGGCGGTCGGCGCGGGCGGCGGAGCGGTCACGCAAGGGGGCGCGGGTGGGGCGGCCCTACATCCTGCGGAACATCCCGACCTATGACATCCTGTCGGAGGAAAACCTGATCCGGATCGAGCGGGCGGCGGACCGGATCCTTGCAGAGACGGGGATCGAGTTCCGCGATGATCCCGTGGCGCTGGAGCATTGGAAGCGGGCGGGGGCGGAGGTTTCGGGGGTGCTGGTGCGGTTTCCGCCGGGGATGCTGCGGGAGGTGCTGGCCAGTGCCCCTGCGGAGTTCGTGCAGCACGCGCGCAATCCGGCGCGGTCGGTGGTGATCGGGGGGAAGTCGGTCGTCTTTGCGCCCGCCTATGGCAGCCCCTTTGTCATGGACCTCGACAAGGGGCGGCGCTTCGGGACGCTGGAGGATTTCCGCAACTTCATCATGCTGGCGCAGGCGAGCCCCAACTTCCACCATTCGGGCGGGACGATCTGCGAGCCCACGGATGTGGCCGTGAACAAGCGGCATCTGGACATGGTGCTGGCCCATCTGACGCTGAGCGACCGGCCCTTCATGGGGTCGGTGACGGCGGAGGAGCGGGCGGAGGACAGCATCGACATGGCGCGGATCGTGTTCGGGCGGGATTTCGTCGATCGGAACTGCGTGATCCTCGGCAATGTGAACGTCAATTCGCCGCTGGTCTGGGACGGGACGATGACGCGCAGCTTGCGGGCCTATGCGCGGGCGGGTCAGGCGGCGGTGGTGGTGCCCTTCATCCTGGGCGGCGCCATGGGGCCGGTGACCAATGCCGGGGCCATCGCGCAGTCTCTGGCCGAGACGATGGCGGGCTGTGCGTTGACCCAGCTGGAGCGGAAGGGTGCGCCGGTGGTCTTTGGCAACTTCCTGTCGTCCATGAGTCTGCGGTCGGGCAGTCCCACCTTCGGCACGCCGGAGCCTGCGATCGGATCGATGGTGATCGGGCAGTTGTGCCGCCGGTTGAACCTGCCGCTGCGCTGTTCGGGGAATTTCACCACGTCGAAACTGCCTGACGCGCAGGCGATGACGGAAGGGACGATGTCGATGCTGGCCGCCATCCATTGCGGGGCGAATTTCATCCTGCATTCGGCCGGGTTCCTGGATGGTCTTCTGTCGATGTCCTACGAGAAGTTCATGCTGGATGCGGATCTCTGCGGGGCGCTGCATTCCTATCTGGACGGGGTGAAGGTGGATGACGACCAGCTGGCCGTCGATGCCTTTGCCGAGGTGGGGCCGGGCAACCATTTCTTCGGCTGTTCGCATACCATGGCGCATTACGAGACGGCCTTCTGGGACAGCGAGCTGTCGGACAACGAGCCCTTCGAGAAATGGGAGGCGGCGGGGTCCACTGATGCGGCCACCCGCGCCAACCGCGCCTGGAAGCAGCGGCTGGCGGAGTTCGAGGCGCCGCCGATGGAGGCGGGGATGCGCGAGGCGCTGGAGTCCTTCGTGGCACGGAAGAAGGCGGCCGTGGACGATATGTGGTACTAGGAGCGCAGGCCGGTTTCTTCCAGAAGCCCCATGCGCTTGGCCTCGTAGTAATAGCCGCGGCGATACCAGTCATGGGCGCGGCGGTGGCTGCCGCGGGAGACGAGCCATGCGCCGCGCAGGTATTTGCCCGCATAGACCAGGTTGGTTTCGGCATCCAGCAGTTCGGACGGGTCGCCCCGGAAGCCCATGGTGCGGGCGGTCTGGGGGTGGATCTGCATCAGCCCGTAATAGGGCCCGTTGCGGGCGGCGGGGTTGTAGCCGCTTTCGCGCTGCACGGTTTCGTGGATCAGGCTTTCGGGAATGTCGTAGATGCGGGCGTATTTCGTGATCAGGCGGTTGATTTCAGCCGGGCCCTGCGGGCTGCGGCTGACGTCGTCGCGGCGGGGGCTGCCGCAGGCGGCGAGGGCTGCGGGGAGGGCGAGGGCGAGGAGGGCGCGGCGGCTGAGCATGGGGGGTCCTTTGTCGTCCTGCCCGGCGTGATAGCGGGAGGCGGGGGGCGGGGGAAGCGGGGGGCGGCGGAGCGGGCGGAAAGCTGCGCGGGCCTTCGACCTTTGGCGCGGTTGGCGGGCGGGGGCAGGGCTGCTAGCGTGGCGACGGGGGAGAGGAGGGCACCGATGGACGGATCGCAGCGCAGGCTTTCTTCGGCCCTGATCGTGGATGACCATCCGCTGTTCTGCGATGCGCTGTCCATGACGCTGCGGGCCGTGGCCGGGATCGACGGGATCGAGACGGCGGACCGGCTGGAAACCGCGCTGGCGCGGCTGGAGATTTCGCCCCTGCCGGATGTGGTGGTGCTGGACCTGAACCTGCCGGATGTGAACGGGCTGGACGGGTTGATCCGGCTGCGGGCCACGGCGGGGGAGGTGCCGGTCGTGGTGGTGTCGTCGCTGGCGGACAACCGCGTGATCGGGGCGGCGCTGCGGGCGGGGGCGGCGGGGTTCGTGCCGAAACATTCGCGGCGCGAGGTGTTCAAGGCGGCCTTCGATGCGATCCGGGCGGGCGAGGGGTTCGTGCCGGAGGGGTTCGTGCCGCAGGCCGACCCGAATGCGCCGGCAAGCCAGCGGGAGGATGCGATTTCGCGGCTGGCGCTGCTGACGCGGCAGCAGGCGAAGATATTGCAGCTGATCTGCGAGGGGATGCTGAACAAGCAGATCGCCTATGAGCTGTCGATTGCCGAGACGACGGTGAAGGCGCATGTGACGGCCATCATGCGCAAGCTGGGCGTGCAGAGCCGGACGCAGGCGGTGCTGATCGCGCAGGAGGCGAGTTTCGACCGGTTGATGCCGGAGAACGGGTGAGGCGGCGCGGTCATCCAGGACTGGTCCCGTCGGTTTAGGGCCCTTTCATCGAGTGCAAAGGCCTGCGAAAGGCGCCAGTGGACGATTTCCCCGCCGAACGCGCGGCCCGTGGACGCGCAGGGAGGTCGTGCGCGGGCGTGGCTTTGGGCCACGGTCCCGAACTGACCGTTGCGCCCGGACCAAAAGCGAAAAGGGCGGCCCGTTTCCAGACCGCCCCCTTCCTTACTCCGAACCGATCAATGCGCCGCTTCGACCGCCCGCTTGGTCAGCACCTTGATCAGGTTCGCCCGATAGGCCGGCGTCCCGTGCAGGTCGCCGATCAGCCCGTCCGCCGACACCGTCAGCCCCGCCACGGCCGAGGCCGAGAAGTTGGCCGACAGCGCCTTCTCGGCTTCGGTCCAGCGGAACACGCCGTCATTCGACGCCCCCGTCACCGCCACCCGCACGCCATCGGCGAATTTGGCGACGAAGACCCCCGTCAGCGCGAAACGCGATGCGGGCTGGTTGAACTTCACATAGGCCGCCTTCTGCGGGATGGGGAAGGTCACGCCCGTGACGATCTCGCCTTCCTCCAGCGCGGTGGTGAACAGGCCCTGGAAGTAGTCATCCGCCGCGATCTTGCGGCGGTTCGTCACCACCGTCGCACCCGACCCCAGCACGCCCGCCGGATAGCAGGCGGCAGGGTCGTTGTTGGCGATGGACCCGCCGATGGTCCCGCGGTTCCTGACCGCCGGATCACCGATCCCCCCCGCCAGCTTGGCCAGCGCGGGGTAATGCGCCGCAGCCTCTTTGGCCACGGTCGCATGGGTGGTGGCCGCGCCGATGGACAGGCCGTCATCCCCCATGCAGACGCCCTTCATCTCGGCAATCCCCGTCAGGGACACCAGAACCGAAGGCGCCGCCAGACGCTGCTTCAGCGTGGGCGTCAGGGTCTGGCCGCCCGAAAGGGCCTGCGCCCCCTCGGCCGACAGCGCCTTGACCGCATCGGCGATGGTCGCGGGTTTCACGAAGTCAAAGTTGTGCATGGTCGTTCCCCCCTCAACCGTTGATCGCCGACCACACCCGCGCCGGAGACACGGGCATGTCGATATGCTTCACATGCGTATGACCGCCACGGTGCAGCGCGTCGATCACCGCATTGACCACCGCAGGCGGCGACCCGATGGCCCCGGCCTCGCCGCAGCCCTTCACCCCCAGCGGGTTGTGGGTGCAGGGTGTGACGCAGGAATGGTCCACCGTGTAGAAGGGCACGTCATCCGCACGCGGCATGGCGTAATCCATGTAGGACGCGGTCAGAAGCTGGCCGTTCTCGTCGTAGGACGTGTTCTCCAGCAGCGCCTGCCCGATCCCCTGCCCCACGCCGCCATGCACCTGGCCCTCGACGATCATTGGGTTCATCACATGGCCGAAATCGTCTGCGCAGGTGAAGGAGGCGATGTCGACCTTGCCGGTTTCGGGGTCCACCTCGACCTCGCAGAGATAGGCCCCGGCGGGATAGGTGAAGTTGGCGGGATCGTAGAAGGCCGTCTCCTCCAGCCCCGGCTCCAGCGTCTCCAGCGGGTAGTTATGCGGGACATAGGCGCTGAAGGCGATTTCCCCGAAGGTCTTGGCCTTGTCGGTCCCGCCACGCTGAACTTGCCGTCGGCAAAGGTGATGTCGCCTTCCGCCGCTTCCAGCATATGGGCCGCGATCTTCTTGCCCTTGGCGATGATCTTGTCCACCGCCCGGTTCATCGCCGATCCGCAGACCGCCAGCGAGCGCGACCCGTAAGAGCCCATGCCGAAGGGAATCTTCGACGTGTCGCCATGCACGATCTCGACCGAGGATTCGGGGATGCCCAGCTTTTCCGCCACGATCTGCGCAAAGACCGTCTCATGCCCCTGCCCGTGGCTATGCGCCCCGGTCATGACGCTGATATTGCCGGTCGCGTTCACCCGAACCGTCGCCGCGTCATAGAGACCGACGCGGGAGCCGAGGACACCCACAAGGTTCGACGGCGCGATCCCGCAGGCCTCGATCCAGGTCGAAAGCCCCATCCCGCGCAGCTTGCCCTTCGCCTTGGACGCCGCAGCCCGCTTGTCGAAGCCCGCCACGTCGGCCAGTTCGATCAGCTTGTCCAGCGTCGCCTGATAGTTGCCGGTGTCGTACACGAGGCCGACCGGCGTGGTGTAGGGGAACTGGTCCGGCTGGATCAGGTTCTTCCGCCGCACCTCGAACGGGTCGAGGTTCAGCTCGCGGCACATCTTGTCCACGATGCGTTCGATGCTGAACGTGGCTTCGGGACGACCCGCACCGCGATAGGCATCGACGGGGGCGGTGTTGGTGAAGACGGTCTTCACGTTCACATAGACATGCGGCACCTTGTAGGGGCCGGCCATCAGCGTGCCGTGCAGGAAGGTCGGCGTCGCGGTCGAGAAGTTCGACAGATACGCCCCCACATTCGCCAGCGTTTCCGTCCGGATCGCGAGGATCTCGCCATCCTTGGTGCTGGCCAGTTCGATCTTCGTCACATGGTCGCGGCCATGCGCATCGGTCAGGAAGCTTTCCGTCCGTTCCGCCGTCCAGCGCACGGGACGGCCCAGCTTCTTGGCCGCCGCCAGAACCAGCGCCTCTTCGCCGTAGTGATAGATCTTCGACCCGAAGCCGCCGCCCACATCGGGCGCGACCACGGTCAGCTTGTTCTCCGGGATCCCAAGGACGAAGGCCGCCACCAGAAGCCGCGTCAGGTGCGGGTTCTGGCTGGTCGTCGTCAGCTTGTAATCGCCCGTGCCGGGGTTGTATTCGCCGATGGACGCACGCGGCTCCATCGCGTTCGGCACCAGACGGTTGTTCACCAGTTCCAGCGTGGTGATGTGCGGCGCGGATTTGAAGGCCGCATCCACGGCGGCGCGGTTGTCCTCGATCCAGCCCCAGTCGAAGCAGATGTTGTCCGGAATCTCGTCATGCACGCGGTTGGACGCATCGGCCACCGCCTTGCGCATGTCCACGATGGCGGGCAGTTCCTCGATGTCGCTGTCATCGGCCAGTTGCTGGGCGGCATCCTTCGCCTGCTGATAGGTCTCGGCGATCACCGCCGCATAGGCGTCGCCCACATGGCGCACCTTGCCATGCGCCAGCACCGGGCGCTTGGGTTCGCGCATGGGCGTCCCGTCGCGGCTGTTGATCAGCCAGCCCGCCGGGTTGCCGCCCACATCCTTGAAATCCTCGCCGGTGAAGATGGCCAGAACACCCGGCATCCCCGCCGCCGCAGCGGTGTCGATCTTCCTGATCCGCCCATGCGCCACGTTCGACCGGACGAAGACCGCATAGGTCTGACCGTGCAGCGCCACGTCATCGGTATAGACCCCGCGCCCCGACAGGAAGCGCACATCCTCGCGCCGCTTGCTGCTGGCGCCGATCCCGTAATCCTTCGGCATCTTGTTCCCTCCCTGAACCCGCTTATTCGGCAGCGACCGACGACACGTCCTGACCGGACGCGGCCAGCACCGCCTTGACGATGTTGTGATACCCCGTGCAGCGGCAGATATTGCCTTCCAGATAGTGGCGCACCTCCGCCTCGGTGGGCTTGGGGTTCTCGGCCAGCAGCGCGGCGGAGGACATCACCATCCCCGGCGTGCAGAAGCCGCACTGAAGCCCGTGATGGTCCTGGAACGCCTGCTGCACGACCGACAGCGACCCGTCGGGATTGTTCATCCCCTCGATCGTCTTGACCTGTGCGCCCGCCACATCGGCGGCGAAGGTGGTGCAGGATTTCACGGCCTTGCCGTCCACATGCACCACGCAGGCGCCGCACTGGCTGGTATCGCAGCCGACATGGGTGCCGGTCAGCCCCAGCCCCTCGCGCAGGAAGGTGGACAGGAGCGTGCGCCCCTCCACCTCGCCCGAGACGGTCTTGCCGTTCACCGTCATCGTGACCTTCGTCATCGTCGTCCTCCCTTGGACCATTTGACCTGGGTAAATCGTTGTCGCGGTTCAGCCGATCAGCCGCTTGAACCAGCCCTTCTTCTTCTCGCCCTCGCCCTCGGCGGCGTCTTCGGCCACCTCTTCTTCGGCGGGGCCTTCGACCGCCGCCTGGAACCGGGTGAAGAACTCATCCGCCATCTTCTTGGCGAAACCGTCGATGATGCGGCTGCCAAGCTGGGCGATCTTGCCGCCCACCGACGCATCCACCTCGTAGGACAGCCGCGTGCCGCCCTCCATCGGCTCCAGCGTCACCGCCGCGCCGCCCTTGGCGAAACCGGCGGGGCCGCCCTTGCCCTCGCCCGAAATCTTCAGGCTCCGGCCCTCCACGATGTCCGAGAAGGACACGGCCCCCTTGAAGGTGGCCTTCACCGGCCCGACCTTCTGTGTCACCACGGCCTCGAACCCGTCGGCCACGCTGCCCGACATGCTTTCGCAGCCGGGGACGCATTCCTTCAGGACATCGGGGTTCAGGATCGCGGCCCAGACCGTCGCGGGGTCGGCCTTTATCTCGCGGAAATCGCTAAGCTGCATGATGGTCTCCTCACCTTGGGCGGCAGATTAGGCGGAGCGGGCGCGGTCCGATATGGCCCATTGGTCGTAGGAAGGGGGGCGAAGGGGCGGGGCGGAACCGGACCTAACCGGTCACGGCGCCGCCGCGGCAGTCGCCCAGAGGTACGGCCCGATAGATCGTCTTGGTGATGCGGTTGGACAGCCGTGCCTCGGGATTTGGCATCCTGCCGATCAGGTTGACCCAGATGCGATACCGGCAGCCTTCCTTCAGCCCGTCGATGATCCCTTCGCGGTCGCCAAAGAGTTTCGGGAAAACCGAACTCTGGCGCACGGCGAAAAGGCCGAGGTCGGTGTAGATCGCCCCGCAATACCCGAACATCCTTTGTGCCGGGGGATTGGTCCGATCGCGCCCCGGAAAGCCGGTCATGCAGGTGCGGGGGATGTCGTAAAGTTCGACGACCGTCACCTCGAACTGGCGCTGGAACGGCGAGATGTCGATGAGGCGGCTCGCCGCCATGCCAAGGATAACCGCCAAGATCACAATCGTCGTACGCATCGGAATACACCCGGTCCAGCAAAGGCACCCACGAATGCTCGGACGATCCTTGCTGCCCCGGCCCCTGTCAAGGCATCGGGGCGGCGGTCCTTCAGGACGTGGCAGGCAGCCCCGCGATGAAGGCTTCCAGCGCACGCGGCTCCAGCGGTTTCATCATCAGCCCCACCCCCGCCTCGGCGCAGGCGGCCCGCAATTCGGGCCGGCGGTCGGCGGTCACGATGCGGGCCGGCACCACGCCATGCCGCGCCCGCACCTCGGACAGGAAGCGCAGACCGTCCATCCCCTCGCCCAGATTCTGGTCCACGATGAAACAGTCGGGCAGGATGCCCAACTCCTCGATCAGGTCCAGCGCCTCTTCGCCCGATGCGGCGTCCAGCACGCTCACCCCCCACTTTTCGAGCAGCAGCCCCATGGCGCGGCGCAGATCGCCGTCATTCTCGACCAGAAAGGCGATGCGGTGCTCCATCTTGGCCCGTGGCTCCGGCGCGGGGCGCGGGCCTTCGGCCACCACCGCCCCCTCGGCCAAGGGCACCTGCACCATGAAGCACGTCCCCCGCCCGATCTCGGACGTCAGGCCAAGCGGATGGCCCAGCAACGCACAGGCCCGTTCCACGATGGCCAGTCCCAGCCCCATCCCCTCGGACGCGGAAGCCCGCGCGTTCAGGCGGTGGAATTCCTTGAAGATGTTGTCCTGCTCCTCTTCCGGTATCCCCGGCCCGGTGTCCCGCACCTCGATCCGGACCATCCCGCCGCGTCGCCGCACGCCGACCAGGACACGGCCCCGTCCGGTATAGCGGATCGCGTTGCCGATCAGGTTCTGCAGGATGCGCCGCAGATAGGCGGGGTCGGACAGCACCGTCGCGCGGGACTGCACCACCGACAGGCGCAATCCCTTGGCCGCCGCAATCGCCCCGAATTCGTCGTTCAGTTGCGACAGCAGCCTGTCCAGCAGCACCGGCCCCACCGACACCGCCGCCCGCCCGCTTTCCAGCTTGGATATGTCCAGCAGCGCCCCCAGGATCCCCTCGACCGACAGCAGCGCATTCTGCGCCTTGTCCAGCGCGGCGCGGGCATCGGGCGCCAGCGCCTCTTCCGATACCGAGGAGATGAACAGCTTTGCCGCCGACAGCGGTTGCAGCAGGTCATGGCTCGCCGCCGCCACGAAACGCGACCGCGAGGCATTGGCGCGTTCTGCATTGCCTAACGCATCCTCCAGCTCCAGCGTGCGTTCCATCACGCGGGCCTCCAGCGTCTCGTTGGCACGTGACAATGCCTCGATGGCCGCCCGTTCGGCGGTGACATCGGTGAAGGACATCACGAAGCCGCCATCCGGCATCCCCTGGGCAAAGACATCCATGATCATGTCCGGCCCGCGCCGCAATTCGAACCGGATCGCGCCCCGCCCGCCCTGCCCCGCGACCCAGTCGCCCAGCCGCGCCTCTGTCATCCCCTCGCCGAAGGTCAGGTCGGGGCGGAAGCGGTCAAGGATCGCGTCGAAACTGACCCCCATCCGGAACCGCGCCATCGGCACCGTCAGCAACTGCCCCAGCCGCTGGTTCCACCCCACAAGACGCGCCTCGGCGTCAAAGATGCAGACCCCTTGCGAAATATGGTCCAGCGTCGCCCGGATCACGCGCGCCTGATCGTCCAGCATCTTGCCGCGTTCCGACCGTTCCAGCCGGATGATCTCGGTCACATCCGTCTGCAGGATCACCGTCCCGCCATCTGCCGTGCGATGTTCCGACACCTGCACCCAGCGGTCCCAGACCATGCGCACGTTGAAGATCACATGCCGGTCCTGATGCCGCCTGCGCCGCGCCACGGCCCAATCCTCCGGGCTTTCCCCGGCGGGCAGTTCCAGAAACCGCGACCGGCTGACCCGGTCCACATAATCGCCAAAGCGC
Organism: Rhodobacter sp. CACIA14H1; assembly: GCA_000500915.1. Classification (GTDB taxonomy): domain Bacteria; phylum Pseudomonadota; class Alphaproteobacteria; order Rhodobacterales; family Rhodobacteraceae; genus Paragemmobacter. Next base: position 5,962 of record AYNO01000023.1, on the reverse strand, counting down.
AGGCCGGGTTTCAGATGGTCGCGCACATCCAGCATGTGCATCCCGAAGCGGGAATTGCACATGACCAGCACGTCATCCGCATCGAAGAGCGCGAACCCTTCCTGGATCGTCTCGATCGCATTCGCCAGATTCTGCCGTGCGGCCTCCGTCGCCCGGTTCGCCTCGGCCAGCCTTGCATTGCTATCGTTCAGCAGGTCCAGCGCCCGTTCCAGATCGCGCGTGCGTTCGCGCACCTGGTCCTCCAGCATGGCGGCCCGCTGGAACTGCGCATAGGCCGCGCCGGAATCATCGGTGATCTGCTCCACCCGCCGCATCAGCACCTGCGCGATGGTCAGCAGCTTCTGCGTCTGCTTCTCGGGCGGGTCAGCAGGGTTGATCAGCGTGTCGATCACTCCCGCTCCTCCGCCGCATAGATCGCCACGCCCGTCATCGTCTGGTTCACATGCATGGCGTTCCACTGTTCGCCATAGGTGGAAAAGCCCACCACGCCATGTTCGCGCAGGATCGCCGACACCGCGCCGGTCTTCTGCTTCTCCTGCGCCTCCATCCGCCGCAGGATGCAGTCGCAAGCCAGTATCGCCGCAGGCCGCCCCGCTGCCGACAGCGCCGCCATCTCGCGCCCCAGATGGGCCACCATGTCCTGCGGTTCGGCCAGCGTCAGCACCACCCCCTCGTCGATGGCGGAAAAGAACACCAGATCCGACCCCTCCACCGCCCTTATGGCGCGGACATGGTGCCGCCCGCCGATGCGCACGGCGACCGGATGCGCTGCGAAGGTAAAGGTCGTCAGCTGCGCCGGGTCCTTGCCCAGCAGCCGCGCATATTCCTGCGCCGCGGGTTCGGCATTGATCGCCCGCACGATCCGCCGCGCGGGATCGGCCTCCGTCACCACCATCCGCGCCTCGGTCGGCACCAGATGATCCAGGCTGAACACCCTGACCCTGCAATCCGTCCGGACCAGCGCCAGCACCGCCGCATTGCGCAGCGCCTGCCCTTCGTGCAGCACATAGGTCGCCCCGAACCGCGTCCCGTCCCCCGCCGACCCCCCGAACAGCGGCACGGGACCAAGCCCCGAGGCCAGCGCCGCCGCCAGTTCATCCTCGCGCACCGACAGCCCGTCCACCATCAGGAAGGCGAATTCCCCCTCCCAATCCGGTCTTTCCCGCGCCAGCGCCTGCCGCGACCGGATCAGCCGCCCGATCAGCGCATCGCGTTCCAGCACCGACAGGTCGGGCACCGGCAGCACATCGGCCGCGAAATGCGCAGCCGGCAGACCGACGGCGACGATCTCGCCCTCCGTATAGCCCTCGGCCGAAATCTCGCCCGCCGTGGAACAGCCGATCACCGGCGCCCCGCCAAACCGCCCGGGCAACCGCAGCGCAAGGGCGTCGAGATCCGCCTCGGGCGACACGAACAGCACGACCAGCGCGAAAGGCCCCGCGCCCAGCGCCTCTTCCAGCCGCCGCAGGGGATGCGGCACGGACACCGGAACCGAGGCCCGCGCCACAAGCACGGCCCCCGCCGCATCCGGCGCAGGAAAGCCCTCCCTCGGCTGGTTCATCGCGTCCTCCCAAACGCCTCCGGCGCAAGGCTAGCCCCCGCCCTGCGGCGCGGCAAGTGCCGTGGAACACCCAGCTTCAAGGCCCGGCCACCCGAGTACAACGGTCAGTCCCGGACCGTGGCCCAAAGCCACGGTCCGCGCACGTCCCGCCCCACCGGGACGTGCGCCAGAGGCGCCCGCCCCGGCGGGTCATGCGCGGCCCTACCGGCGGAGGCATGAAACGCCCCTGTCTATGGAGATCGGTGTAACATGTGATCTGCGGGCGGCATCCCGGAACGCATTTGGAGGCCGTGACCCCGTCCAGTGGCTTGGGAGCCGCCCGCATCTTCGATGTCATCCTGAACAGTTGCTTGGGGCCGCTGAGAGGACCCCGCAGAACAGGACAAGGACCATGATGCACCAACTCTACCTCGGCGTCGATGTCTCCAAGGACCACCTCGATGCCTTCCACCCCACGCGCGGCGCGTTCCGCATCGACAACAGCCCCGCCGCCATCCGCGCCCTTGCCCGCATGGCAGGACGTGACGGGCTCTGGGTCGTGTTCGAGGCGACGGGCGGCTATGACCGCCCGCTCCGCGACGCGCTGGAGGCGGCGGATGTCCCCTTCTCCCGCCTCAACCCGCGCCAGGCGCGCGACTTCGCCCGCGCCTCGGGCCTTTCGGCCTCCCTCGCACTGCAATTGAGGGAATAGCCGCCCATCAAACAGGCGGAACCGTCACGCCGCCGTCACCATTCCCCTGTATCCGCAGCCTTGGGCGCATGTGACCGGGCACCACAGCCTCTTGGGCTTGCCAGTCGCGAAACGCCAGATATAGTGGGCCTGTCGGGGCGGGGCTCCCCGCCCTGGGTCGGTTGGGCCGCAGGTCGAAAGCGGAGTCTCGCAAGGAATGGACGGCGATTTCAGGACACAGTTCGTACGCGATCCGGTGGCGCTGAAGCATTACCCCGCTCTGGTGCTGAATGCCGACTATCGCCCGCTGAGTTACTACCCCCTCAGCCTCTGGCCCTGGCAGGAGGCGATAAAGGCCGCCGTCCTCGACCGCGTGCAGATCGTCGCGGAATATGACCACACCGTCCGCAGCCAGAGGCAGGAGTTCCGCATACCCTCGGTCGTCGTCCTGAAAGACTATGTCAAACCCCAGAAGCGCGTGGCATTCACGCGCTTCAATCTTTTTCTGAGGGACGAATTCTCCTGCCAGTATTGCGGCGCGAAGGGCGACCTGACCTTCGACCACGTCCTGCCCCGTTCGCGCGGCGGGGTCACATCGTGGGAGAACGTCGTCGCGGCCTGTTCCCCCTGCAACCTGCGAAAGGGGTCGCGGACGCTGAAACAGTCGGGGCTGCATCTGGTCCGCGCCCCGCGCCAGCCCACGGCCGAAGAGATGCAGGCCCATGGCCGCAAGTTCCCGCCGAACCACCTGCATGAAAGCTGGATGGATTACCTGTATTGGGATGCGGAACTGGAAGACTGACGTTTTCCGCCTGCGGATGGTCGTTACAAAACTGTTACAAAGCGGAACCGGCCGGATGATGGGGGCTTTCCTCCGGGGGTATCCATGCTGTCCACCGTCTTTCCCGCCGCCCTGCAACTTGCCGCGCTGAACATGTCCGTCGCGCTGGTCTGCGGCGCGGTGATCGGGTCCGAACGGCAGGTGCGCCAGCGCATGGCGGGGCTGCGGACCAATGCGCTGGTGGCGCTGGGGGCGGCCGCCTTCGTCGTCTTTTCCGGCCTTTACCCCGACGAGGTCAGCCCTACGCGGGTGGCGGCGCAGATCGTGTCGGGGATCGGCTTCCTTGGCGCGGGCATCATCTTCCGCGACGGCTTCAACGTGCATGGGCTGAACACGGCGGCGACCCTGTGGTGTTCGGCGGCAGTGGGCATGATGGCCGGGGCGGGGGCGTGGCAATACGCGGTCCTGCTGACGCTGCTGGTCGTCTTCGTGAATCTCGGTTTGCGGCCCTTGGTCCGATGGCTGAAGCGCAAGACCAAGGCGGGCGTCCCCATCACGCGCAGCTTCCGCGTCATCCTGACCTGCCGCACCGAACAGGAGGCGGGCGTGCGCGCCCTGATCCTGCGCACGCTGACCATCGGCGGGTTGCACCTGTCCGAGGTCGCGGCGCGGGCGGGCGACGGGGGCGAGGGGATCGACCTCTCCGCCACCGTATCGGGCGAAGGGGTGACGGACGAGATGCTGGAACTGGCCGTGCAGCGTCTGGCGGCAGAGCCGGGGTTGATGCGCGTGCGCTGGGAGGTGCTGGAGGAAGGCTGAGGCGCGGCGACCCCGCGCCCCGGGCTTGACCCGGGGCCTCCGCGTCGTCGGGCGCGCAGGCCATGCACGAGGTCCCGGGTCAAGCCCGGGACGGGGTGTGCGAAATTCGCCCATGCCTTCACCCTCCGTTCCGTAGTCCGCGCCACGGTGCTAGACTCGCGTGGCATCCGGGGTTAGAAGCGCCTGCGTTAGCGCTAACAAACGGCGCCATCCGGACAGGAAACGAGGGACAGCAATGGTTTCGCGCGTCATCCCGGTCGATCCCTTCGACCTCGTGATCTTTGGCGGGACGGGCGATCTTGCCCGCCGGAAGATCCTTCCCGGCCTCTATCGCCGCTTCGTCGCGGGGCAGATGCCCGCCGAATCCCGGATCACGGGCGCGGCGCGGGCCGAGCTGGACGATGCGGGTTTCCGCCAGATGGTGGGCGAGGCCATCGCGGAATTCGTGCCGAAGGAACGGCAGGACAAGGCGCAGGTCGCGGCATTCCTCGACCGGATCGGCTATGTGTCGATCGACGCGAAGGGAACGGGGGGCTGGGACGCGCTGAAGGCGCGGATGCGGCCCAATGTGGTGCGGGCCTTCTATTTCTCGGTCGCGCCGGCGCTGTTCGGCGATCTGGCCGAACGCCTGCACGCCCATGGCATCGCGGATGCCTGGTCGCGGATCGTGGTGGAAAAGCCCTTCGGGCGCGACCTCGCCTCGGCGCGGGCGCTGAACGCCGTGCTGGCGGAACATTTCGACGAACACCAGATCTACAGGATCGACCATTATCTGGGCAAGGAAACGGTCCAGAACCTGATGGCCGTCCGCTTTGCCAATATCCTGTTCGAACCGCTGTGGAAGGCCGAATACATCGACCATGTCCAGATCACGGTGGCCGAGACGGTGGGCGTGGAGGGGCGCGGTGCCTATTACGACAAGTCGGGCGCGATGCGGGACATGGTGCAGAACCACCTGATGCAACTGCTCTGCCTGATCGCGATGGAGCCGCCCTATCACTTCGACCCCGACGCCGTGCGGGATGAAAAGCTGAAGGTCATCCGCGCACTGGATCCGGTGAAGCCCGATGACATCGTGCGGGGGCAGTATCTGGCCGGTGGCGGGCAGGGCGGCTATCTGGAACATTGCGAGGACCCGAATTCCCGCACAGAAAGCTATATCGCGCTGAAGTGCCATATCTCCAACTGGCGCTGGAAGGGCACGCCCTTCTATCTGCGGACGGGCAAGCGGCTGCGGTCCCGCGCGTCGGAGATTGCCATCACCTTCAAGGAACCGCCGGCATTCCATCTTTGACGATGCGAAGGGCTGGCGCGAGAATGTGCTGGTCATCCGGTTGCAGCCGAATGAAGGCATGAACCTGATGATGATGATCAAGGAACCCGGGCCGGGCGGGATGCGTCTGATGCAGGTGCCGCTGGACATGTCCTTTGCCGATGCCCTGGGCGCGGATGCCGAGGATATCCCCGATGCCTATGAACGGCTGATCATGGACGTGATCCGGGGCAACCAGACGCTGTTCATGCGCGGGGACGAGGTGGAGGCGGCATGGGCCTGGGCCGACCCGATCATCGCGGGATGGGAAGGGCGCGGGGACCGTCCGCAGGGCTATGATCCGGGGTCGAGCGGGCCCGAGGATGCGCTGATGCTGATGCACCGCGACGGGCGGCGCTGGCGGGAGATCAAGGGATGAAGTTCGAAACCTATCCCGACCGCGAATTCCTGATGCTGGGTCTGGCGAATGTGATCGCGGGCCAGTTGGCGGATTTCGTGCGGCGGGAGGGGCGGGCGTCGCTCTGCGTCCCCGGCGGGACGACGCCGGGGCCGATCTTCGACACGCTGTCGGGGGTGGATATCGACTGGCCGAAGGTGGCCGTCTTTCTGAACGACGAACGCTGGGTGGGCGAGGAAAGCCCGCGATCGAACACGCGGCTGCTGCGGGAACGGCTCTTGCGGGGCAAGGCGGCGGCGGCGCAACTGGTGCCTTTGTATGCCGAGGCGGCGGCGCCGGAGGAGAAGCTGGAGGAACTGGCCGAGGGGCTGCGCCCGCATCTGCCGGTTTCGGTGCTGCTCTTGGGGATGGGGGCCGACATGCACACCGCGTCGCTGTTCCCCGGTGCGGACCGTCTGGCC
>AYNO01000022.1 GCA_000500915.1 Rhodobacter sp. CACIA14H1 | reverse complement strand
CCTGCCACCATCGCGCGGATGCAGGCGGTGCTGTCCGAACCGCCGCTGTCGGACCGCATCATCTCGGTCAAGATCTGGCGCGAAGGCGGGCGTCTGGCCTATTCGTCGGATGCTTCGCTGATCGGGCGCACCTTCCCCCCCAGCGACAGCCTGCGCAAGGCGTGGACCGGCGACCTCACCGCCTCGTTCGACTCGCTGGACGAGGCGGAGAACCTGCCCGAACAGAACATCGGCGTCCCGCTGCTGGAGGTTTACAACCCCATCCACTCCATCGTGACGGGCGAGGTGATCGCGGTTGCCGAATTCTACCTGAACGCTGCCGAACTGGAATCCGACCTGAAATGGGCCCGGCTCCAGTCATGGGGCGTGGTCAGCCTCGTTTCCCTCGTGACCTTCGCGGCGCTGTTCGGCGTGGTCAAGGCGGGCAGCCGCACGATCGAGGACCAGCGCAGGACGCTGGAATCGCGCTACCGCGACCTGTCGCGCATTTCCGCCCAGAACGTCGCCCTGCGGCTGCGCGTCGAAGGCGCGTCGCGGCGGTTGTCGGAACGCAGCGAACAGGGGATGCGCCGGATCAGCGCCGAACTGCATGACGGGCCCGCACAGGCGCTGGCCGTCGCGGCCCTGCGGCTGGATTCCCTGACAAAACGCGCCAACATGCCCCCCGACGACCGCGAGGTCGCCGCCCTGCGCACCGCGCTGGCCGACGCGCTGCACGACATCCGCAACATCTGCCAGGGGCTCAGCCTGCCGGAACTGCGGGGCCGCAGCCTGCGCGACACGCTGGAAGCCGCCATCGGCGCCCATGAACGCCGCACCGGCACCACCGTCCTGCGCTGGCCCGCGCCCGAACAGTGGCCCGACCGCCCGGCCCCCCACCCCGCGCTGATCTGCCTTTACCGCTTCGTGCAGGAGGGTCTGATGAACGCCTACCGCCACGCCCCCGGGGCCGAGGTCGCCGTGGTCTGCCTGACCGTCGAAGGCCAGATCACCGTATCGGTTGCCGATCGCGGGCCGGGCTTCGACCCGCAGGGCCGAACCGGGGGGCTGGGGCTCGCGGGCCTGCGCGAACGGATCGAAAGCATCGGCGGCAGGTTCACCGTGGACAGCCGCAAGGGCGCGGGCACCCGCATCACCGTCCACCTGACGCAGGAGGCGCAGCCGTGACGGGTACCGTGCATATCGTCGTGGCCGACGACCACCCGCTGATGCGCGAAGGGGTCGTCGCCACCCTGACGGAACATCCGGGCTTTTCCGTCGTGGAGCAGGCGGGCGATACGGCAGGGGCGATCCTCGCCGTAGAACAGCACATGCCCGACATCGCGCTGCTGGACGTGTCCATGCCCGGCTCCGGCCTCCGCGCCGCGGCCGAAATCTCGCACCGCTTTCCCGCCGTGGCCATCGTCATGCTGACCGTGTCCGAGGATGACGACGACGTGCTGGCCGCCTTGCGGGCGGGGGCGCGGGGCTATGTGCTGAAAGGGGTCAGCGCGGCAGACCTGACCGGCGTGCTGCAGGCCGTCGCCTCGGGCGGGTCCTACGTGTCGCCCGCCTTGGCCGCGCGGGTCCTGTCCACCATGCAGACCCGCACCGGCCGCCCAACCGAGGGCGAGGGGCTGGCCCTGCGCGAGGCAGAGATCCTCCGCCTCGTCGCCACGGGGCGGTCCAACAAGGAAATCGCGCTGCACCTGAACCTGCAGGAAAAGACGGTGAAGCACTACATGACGAACATCCTGCAGAAGCTGCAGGTCCGCAACCGCGTCGAGGCCGCGCTGAAGGCCCGCGAAATGGGCCTGTGACCCCCGCCCGCCCCGCCGGAAAAGCACGCCACCCCCATTGCGGGCCTTTGTCTTTGCGGCGGGTCGGGCTAGTCTCTGCCCCGGCATGAGATGTCAGGGAGGGCTTCGCGTGCTGGATTTCAGCCATGACTGGCGGCTCGTCCTCGCATCGCTCGCCATCGCGCTGATGGCGGGCTTCACCGGCCTGTCGCTGACCCGTGGCGCGTCGCGTCTGGCCCCGGCGCATCGCAAGGCGGTGGTGGCCATGGCGGCCATCGTTCTGGGCGGCGGCATCTGGTCGATGCATTTCGTCGCCATGCTGGGCCTGCGCCTGCCGATCCTCTATTTCTACGACCCGCTCGCCACGCTGATCTCGGCCCTTGCCGCGATCCTGATGACGGGCCTCGCGCTGCTGATCCTGCATTTCCGCCCGCGCACCACGGCCAGCCTGACCGTCGCGGGCGCGATCATCGGCGCGGGGATTTCCGTCATGCACTACCTCGGCATGTCGGGGATGGAGCTGTGCATCCCCGTCTTCACCCCCTTCGGCGTCGCAGGCGCGGGGCTGGCCTCGGTGATCCTGTCGATCCTTGCCGTCCGTCTGGCCTATGGCGAACGCGGGCGGCGCAACATCGTGCAGGGGACGCTGGGCTTCGGCCTTGCCGTCACCGCCGTGCATTTCATCGCCATGGCCGGGACGGGCTTCCTGCCCGCCGACGACGCCGCCCGCGCCCCCGGCATCGGGAACGAGACGCTGGCGATCCTCGTCACCCTTGCCGCCTTCACCATCTGTTCCGCCTTCCTGCTGACCGCGATCACCTTCCTGCCGGGCCCGCAGGCCGAGGCCCCTGCCGAACCCTCCCCGCCCCAGCCCGATACCGCACCGGCGGCGAAACCCGACACCAAATCACTGCGCATCCCGCATGAACGCGAAGGGCGCACCCTCTTCATCGACCCCGCCACCGTGTCCGCCATCCGCGCCGAAGGGCATTACACCTTCATCATCCGCGGCAGCGATTCCCTCTTCTGCCCCTGGTCGATCACCGAGGCCGAGGAGCGCCTCGCCCCCGCCGGTTTCCTGCGCGTCCACCGCAGCTATCTGCTGAACCCGGCCCGCGTGGCCAAGTTCGAACGGCTGAAGGATACCGCGCTCTGCATGGTGGATGGCGACGGCGGCCCGCGCATCCCCGTCAGCCGCAACCGCCTGCCGGAAGTCCGCGCCGCGCTTGGTGTCTGACCGCTTCGCATTTCGTGCGCGGCTTTCGCATTTCGTGCAAAAACCCTCCGAAATCGTGCGCCGCCCCTCCCCGCCTGCCCCGCGCCCGCTAGCGTCAAGGCAACTGCGCGGTTTCGACGCAGACTTGGGAGGAGAACATGATACCAGCGGCCTTTGAATATCATCGGCCCGACAGCCTCGCATCCGCCATCGCCATCCTGACGGAACATGGCGACGAGGCGCGGGTCGTGGCGGGCGGACACAGCCTTATCCCCATGATGAAGCTGCGCATGGCAGCCATCAGCCATCTGGTGGACCTGCAGAAGGTGGGCGAACTGCGCGGCATCACCGTCGCGGGCGACACCGTCACCATCGGCGCGATGGTCACGCAGGCGGAACTCATCGCCCATGACGGGCTGGCCAAGGCCGCCCCCCTGCTGCGCGAAGCGGCGTTGCAGATCGCCGACCCGCAGGTGCGCTACATGGGCACCGTGGGCGGCAACGTGGCCAATGGCGACCCGGGCAACGACATGCCGGGGCTGATGCAATGCCTTGGCGCGACCTTCACGCTGGCCGGTCCCGGTGGCAGCCGCGATGTGGCGGCGCGGGACTTCTACCATTCGGCCTATGTCACCGAACGCGCCGACGATGAAATCCTGACGAAGATCACCTTCACCGCCCCCTCCGGCGGCTACGCCTATGAAAAGCAGAAGCGCAAGATCGGCGACTACGCCACCGCCGCCGCCGCCGTCCTGCTGACCAAGGCGGGCGGCAAGGTGGCAACGGCCTCGGTCGCCATGACCAACCTCTCCGACACCCCCGTCTGGTCCGAAGACGCCGCCGCCGCCCTGATGGGGTCCGACTGCGGCGATGCCGCCATCAAGGTCGCCGTCACCGCCATGCTGGGCGACATCGACCCGCAGAAGGACAACCGCGGCCCCATCGAATTCAAGCGTCACGTCGCGGGCGTCATCCTCGCCCGCGCCATCACCCGCGCATGGTCGCGGGCGTAAGGGGGACAACATGGCCAAGAAGATGCAGATCAGCCTCACCGTGAACGGCGAGGCGCACGAACTCCTCGCCGAACCGCGCGAACTCCTCATCCATGTGCTGCGCGAAAAGCTGGGCCTGACCGGCCCGCATATCGGCTGCGAAACCAGCCATTGCGGCGCCTGCACCGTGGATATGGACGGCAAATCCGTCAAATCCTGCACCGTCCTTGCCGCGCAGGCGGATGGGGCGACCATCACCACCATCGAAGGGCTGGGCAACCCGGACGGCCTGCACGTCCTGCAACGCATGTTCCGCGAACATCACGGCCTGCAATGCGGCTACTGCACCCCCGGCATGATCACCCGCGCCCACCGCCTGCTGCAGGAAAACCCCGCGCCCACCGAGGAAGAAGTGCGCTTCGGCATGGCCGGAAACCTGTGCCGCTGCACGGGATACCAGAACATCGTCAAGGCGATCCTCGCCGCCGCAGCCGAGATGAACGCGAAGGAGGCCGCAGAATGAACGACCTGACGCCAAGCCGCGAAGAACGCATCGCCAACCTCAAGGGCATGGGGGCCAGCCGCAAGCGGGTCGAGGATGTCCGCTTCACCCAAGGCAAGGGCAACTATGTCGATGACATCAAGCTGCCGGGGATGCTGTTCGGCGATTTCGTCCGGTCGCCCTATGCCCATGCCCGCGTGAAGTCGATCAACGCCGACGCCGCCAAGGCGCTGCCCGGCGTCATCGCGGTCCTCACCGCCGCCGACCTCGCGCCGCTGAACCTGCACTGGATGCCCACGCTGGCGGGCGACAAGCAGATGGTGCTGGCCGATGGAAAGGTGCTGTTCCAGGGGCAGGAAGTGGCCTTCGTCGTCGCCACCGACCGCTACATCGCCGCCGATGCCATCGAACTGGTGGAGGTGGAATACGAGGAACTCCCCGTCATCGTGGACCCGTTCAAGGCGCTGGAGCCGGACGCGACCGTCCTGCGCGAAGACCTGAACGGCATCATGTCCGGCGCCCACGGCCCGCGCCGCCACCACAACCACATCTTCCTGTGGGAGACGGGGGACAAGGAGGCCACCGAACAGGCGCTGGATGCGTCCGAGGTCGTGGCCGAGGAGATGGTCTATTACCACCGCACCCATCCCTGCCCGCTGGAAACCTGCGGGACCGTGGCCAGCATGGACAAGGTGAACGGCAAGCTGACCGTCTGGGGCACCTTCCAGGCCCCCCACGTCGTCCGCACCGTCGCCTCCCTCCTGTCGGGGATCGAGGAGCACAACATCCGCGTCATCTCGCCCGATATCGGCGGCGGCTTCGGCAACAAGGTCGGCGTCTATCCGGGCTATGTCTGCGCCATCGTCGCCTCCATCGTCACGGGCAAGCCCGTGAAGTGGATCGAAGACCGGATGGACAACCTGATGGCCACCGCCTTTGCCCGCGACTACTGGATGAAGGGGCGCATCAGCGCGACGAAGGACGGCAAGATCACCGCGCTGCATTGCCATGTGACTGCCGACCACGGCGCGTTCGACGCCTGCGCCGACCCGACGAAGTTCCCCGCAGGCTTCTTCCACATCTGCACCGGCAGCTACGACATCCCCGTCGCCTATGTCGGCGTGGACGGCGTCTATACCAACAAGGCCCCCGGCGGCGTCGCCTATCGCTGTTCCTTCCGCGTGACTGAGGCCGCCTATTTCATCGAACGGATGATCGAGGTTCTGGCGATCGAGCTGAACATGGACGCGGCGGAGTTGCGGCGCATCAACTTCATCCGCAAGGACCAGTTCCCCTACCAGTCCGCGCTGGGTTGGGAATACGACTCCGGCGACTACCACACCGCATGGGACAAGGCGCTGGAGGCGGTGAACTACAAGGCGCTCCGCGCCGAACAGGCGCAGCGCATTGCCGACTTCAAGGCCGGCAAGACGCGCAAGCTCTTGGGGATCGGTCTGACCCACTTCACCGAAATCGTGGGCGCGGGTCCGGTGAAGAACTGCGACATCCTCGGGATGGGCATGTTCGACTCGTGCGAAATCCGCATCCATCCCACCGGATCGGCCATCGCGCGGCTTGGGACCATCAGCCAAGGCCAAGGCCACGCCACCACCTTCGCCCAGATCATCGCCACCGAGATCGGCCTTTCGGCGGATAGCATCACGGTCGAGGAAGGCGATACCGACACCGCGCCCTATGGCCTTGGCACCTACGGCTCCCGCTCCACCCCAGTTGCAGGGGCGGCGACGGCGCTGTGCGGCCGCAAGATCCGCGCCAAGGCGCAGATGATCGCGGCTTGGCTGCTGGAAGTCCACGAAGGCGACCTTGAATGGGACGTGGACCGCTTCGTCGTCAAAGGCGCGCCGGAGCGGTTCAAGACCATGAAGGACATCGCCTATGCGGCCTACAATCAGGCGATCCCCGGCATCGAACCGGGGCTGGAGGCGGTCAGCTACTACGACCCGCCCAACATGACCTATCCCTTCGGCGCCTATATCGCCGTGATGGAGATCGACGTGGACACGGGCGAACATGAAGTCCGCCAGTTCTATGCGCTGGACGATTGCGGCACCCGCATCAACCCGATGGTCATCGAAGGTCAGGTCCACGGGGGCGCCACCGAAGGCTATGCCATCGCCATGGGGCAGGAGATCGCCTATGACGAGATCGGCAACGTCAAGACCGGCACGCTGATGGATTTCTTCCTGCCCACCGCATGGGAGACGCCACATTACACCACCGACCACACCGAAACCCCGTCGCCCCACCATCCCATCGGGGCCAAGGGCGTGGGCGAAAGCCCCAACGTGGGGTCGGTTCCGGCGTTTTCCAACGCGGTCCACGACGCCTTCCGCGCCTTCGGCCTGCGGCAATCCCACATGCCGCACGACCACTGGCGCATCTGGCAGATCGCCCGCGATCTCGGCCTGCATGGCTGATCCGGCAAGGGGGGCAACAGCCCCCTACCCCCCACGGGACCAAGACATGACCGCCGCCTCCGTCCAATCCGGCCTCGCCGCGCAGGGCTACATCGCCCCGCCCGACCTTGCCATGGCGCTGCACCTTGCGCTGGCACTCGGCCGCCCCCTTTTGCTGGAAGGCGCGGCAGGCGTGGGCAAGACCGAAGTCGCCCGCGCCATGGCCGCATGGAAAGGCTGCGACCTGATCCGCCTGCAATGCTACGAAGGGCTGGACGCCGCGCAGGCCATCTATGAATGGAACTACCCCCGCCAACTGCTGGCCATCCGCGCCGAAGGCGGGGCGAAGGACGAGGCGCAGCTATTCTCGGAAACCTATCTCCTCGAACGCCCCCTGCTGCGGGCCATCCGCCAGCCTGTTTCCCCCGTCCTGCTGATCGACGAAATCGACCGCGCGGACGAGGAATTCGAGGCCTATCTCCTTGAAATCCTGTCGGACTTCGCCATCACCATACCGGAACTCGGCACCATCCGCGCCACCACGCGGCCCATGGTGATCCTGACGGCCAACGGCACCCGCGACCTGTCCGACGCGCTGCGCCGCCGCTGCCTTTACGCGCATGTCGATTACCCCGACACGGCGACGGAATTGCAGATCCTGACGACCCGGCACCCGACGATCAACGCACAGCTCGCCGCACAGATCGTGGGCTTCGTCCAATCCCTGCGGAAAGAGGAGCTGGAAAAGAAACCCGGCATCGCCGAAATGCTGGACTTCGCCGCTGCGCTGGCAGGCCTCGGCGTGGCCGACCTTTCCGCCGACCCCGCCATCCTGCAAGCCGCACTTGCCACGCTGCTGAAAACCCAGTCCGACCGCGCGACCGTGACAACCGAAGTCGCCCAGCGCCTTGCAGGGAAAGCGGCATGAGCGGGCCCCACCTTCGCGGCGCCGTCACCCGCTTCGCCGCCCGCGACCCCGGCCCCGTGGCCCGCATCGCGGGCTTCATGGCGCATCTGCGCGCCAACGGCTTCCGCCTCGGCATCGCGGAAACGGAAACGGCCCTTGCCGCCTTGGCCACCACCGACACATCGGAACCCCAGACCCGCCGCGCCCTGAAATCCGTCTGCTGCGGCAGCGCCGAGGACTGGGCCCGCTTCGACGCCACCTTCGACAGCTACTGGCGCAACGGCGGCCGCGTCCGCACCAAGGCCGTCCCGTCCAACACCACCCCAGCCAAGGCCACCCGCGAAGCCGAAGGCACCGCCACCGGCGGCGCGGGCCGGACGGAAACCCCCGACACCGACCGCGACGGCGAGGCCGATACCGGCGGCGAAGGCCGCCTCATCGCCACCCGCGTGACGAACCTCCGCCGCCGCGACCTGCGCGAAATCGTCTCTGCCGACGACATCCGCCTTGCCGAAGCCGTCGCCCGCCGCATCGGTGCGGCCCTGCGGGACCGCCGCTCCCGCCGCGCCAAGGCCGCGACCAAGGGCGCAAGGATCGACCTGCGCCGCACGCTCCGCGCCTCGCTCTCCACCGGCGGGGAACCCTTCCGGCTGAAGAAACGCCGCCACCCCGACCGCCCCGTCCGCATCGCCGCGCTGGTGGATGTGTCGGGCTCCATGCAACCCTATGCCCGCCCCTTCCTCGCCTTCCTCGCGGGCCTGATGCGGGCGGATGGCAGCGCCGACGCCTACCTTTTCCACACCCGCCTCGTCCGCGTGACCGAGGCGCTGCGCGACGAAGACCCCTTCCGCGCCCTGAACCGCATCACCCTGCTGGCCGACGGCTTCGGCGGCGGCTCGCGCATCGGCGCGGCGCTGATGCACTTCGCCACCACCCATGCCAGAACCCATGTCGATGGCCGCACCGTCGTGATGATCCTGTCGGACGGCTACGATTCCGCCGCCGCCACCGACATAGGCGCGGCCCTTGAACGCCTGTCGAAACGCGGCTGCCGCATCCTCTGGCTCAACCCGCTGAAAGGCTGGCGCGACTACCAGCCCGTCGCCGCAGGCATGGCCGCTGCCCTGCCGCATCTCGACCTCTTTGCGCCTGCCGCCACACTCGACGACCTCGCCGCACTGGAAACGGAGCTTGCAACGCTATGACCGCACCGCTGCCCTTCCCGTCAGACCGACTCGACGCCATGCTGCACGACCTGCGCACCCGCGGCGAACCCTTCGCGCTGGCCACCGTCGTCCGCACCATCGACGCCACCTCTGCCAAACCGGGGGCCAAGGCGATCATCCTGCCCGACGGCACCATCGCCGAAGGCTGGATCGGCGGCGGCTGCGCCCGATCCGCCGTCACCAAGGCAGGGGTGACAGCCATCCGCGAAGGCAAACCGCAATTCGTCTCCCTCCGCCCCGAGGAACTGCTGGCCGCCGAAGGCCTGCAACCCGGCGATGAACGGCAGGGCATCCGCTTCGCCCGCAACGGCTGCCCGTCCAAAGGGTCGATGGACGTCTTCGTCGAACCTGTCCTGCCCCGACCGCAACTGGTGATCCTTGGCGAAGGCCCGGTCGCCCACGCCCTCGCTGCGCTGTCGCAACCCTTCGGCTTCCACCGCATCCACGCCGCCCCCGGCCTGACCGCCGGCCCGGCCGAGGAAACCCGCGACACGCTGGACCCCCTCTCGCCCTTCGCAGGCCAGCGCTTCATCATCGTGGCGACGCAGGGCAAGGGCGACGAGTCCGGCCTCCGCGCCGCCCTGCAATCCGGCGCGGACCACATCGCCTTCGTCGGCTCCCGCCGCAAATTCGCGGCGCTGTCGGAAAAGCTGAAGGCCACGGGCAACGGCGACGCCGCGCTGGCCCGCGTCAAGGCCCCTGCCGGCCTCGACATCCACGCCATCACGCCGGAAGAAATCGCCCTGTCGATCCTTGCCGAAGTCACCATCCTGCGCCGCGCAGGCGGGCGCGGCACGGACAGGGTGGCGCCCGAAGCCACGGGGGAACCCGAAACACCCCCGCCGCGTGAAGCGGCAAGGCCAGGCCTCATGTCCCGCCTCTTCGCCCCCCTCACCCCCGATCAGGCCGCCATCATGGCCACGATCAAGAAACCCTGCTGCTGAAAACCAACGGACCAGCCCATGAACCTTTCGGACGAAATCACCATCCCCGCCCCCCGCGCCCGCGTTTACGAAGCCCTGCAAGACCCCGCCATCCTGTCCCGCTGCATCCCGGGATGCGAGGAACTGACCCGCAGCTCCGCCACCGAGCTGGAGGCGAAGGTCGTCCTGAAGGTCGGCCCCGTGAAGGCCCGCTTTTCCGGCAAGGTCACGCTAAACCCCGAAAACCCGCCCGAAACCTTCACCCTGACGGGCGAAGGCAATGGCGGCGTCGCGGGCTTCGCCAAGGGCGGCGCGACGGTCACGCTGGAAGACAGGGGCGACGAGACGCTCCTGCGCTACGAGGCCCGCGCCGATATCGGGGGCAAGCTCGCGCAGCTCGGCTCGCGCCTGCTGCAGGGGACGGCCACGAAACTTGCCGCCGCCTTCTTCGACGACTTCCGCAAGGCGATGACCGAAGAACAGGCCACGGCCTGAAACGGCAAACGGCCCCCGTCGCAGGGGGCCGTCCGCAGTCACCCGCCAAGGATCAATCCGCCTCCACGAACACCTCGTCGCGCTTCTTGCGGATGGACGGCAACAGCACGATCACCAGCACCGCCACCGTCAGCAGCAGCAGCGTCAGGCTGATCGGACGGCTGACGAAGATGGTGGGATCGCCCCGGCCAAGGATCATCGCGCGGCGCAGGTTCTCCTCCAGCATCGGGCCAAGGACGAAGCCCAGCAGCAGGGGCGCCGGTTCGCAGCGCAGCTTGATCAGCGCATAGCCCATCAGGCCGAAAAAGGCGACGGCGAACAGGTCATAGACGTTGGAATTCACCGAATAGACCCCGATGGAACAGAAGGCCATGATCACGGGGAACAGCACGTGATAGGGCACCTTCAGCAGCCGCACCCACAGCCCGATCAGCGGCAGGTTCAGCACCACCAGCATCAAATTGCCGATCCACATGGACGCGATGATGCCCCAGAACAGCGCGGGCTGTTCCGTGGCCACGTTCGGCCCCGGCACGATGCCCTGTATGATCATCGCCCCCACCATCAGCGCCATCACGGGATTGGCCGGAATGCCCAGCGTCAGCAGCGGGATGAAACTGGTCTGCGCCCCGGCATTGTTGGCCGATTCCGGCCCCGCCACCCCCGCCACCGCGCCGTGCCCGAATTCCTGCGGGCGGTCGGACATGCGCTTTTCCATCGTATAGGACGCGAAAGAGGCCAGCACCGCCCCGCCCCCCGGCAGGATGCCCAGGACCGACCCCACCGCCGTCCCGCGCAGCATCGGCGCGACCATCGCCTTCAGGTCCTCGCGCGACGGGAACAGCCCGCCCAGTTTCGCCCCCAGCACGGTCCGGTCCTGCTCTCCTTCCAGATTGCGCAGGATTTCCGCGATGCCGAACACCCCCACGGCCAGCGCCACGAAGTTCAGCCCGTCCGCATATTCCGGTATCCCCAGCGTGAACCGTGGCGTGCCGGAATAGATGTCCGTCCCCACCAGCCCCAGCAGCAGGCCCAGCACCACCATCGCCAGCGCCTTCAGGATCGACCCATGCGCCAGCGCGATGGCCGAGACGAGGCCAAGAACCATCAGGCTGAAATACTCCGCCGCCCCGAATTTCAACGCGATGGCCGTCAGCGGCGGCGCGAACAGCGCGACCAGCAGCGTCGCCACCGTTCCGGCAAAGAACGACCCCAGCGCCGCCACCGCCAGCGCCGTGCCCGCCTTGCCCTTGCGGGCCATCTGATAGCCGTCGATCGCCGTCACTGCGGACGAACTTTCGCCCGGCATGTTGATCAGGATCGCGGTCGTCGATCCGCCGTACTGCGCCCCGTAATAGATGCCCGCCAGCATGATCAGCGACGACACCGGCTCCAGCTGGAAGGTGATGGGCAACAGCATGGCGATGGTCGCCGTTGCCCCGATCCCGGGCAATACGCCGATCAGCGTGCCGAGGATGACCCCGATCAGGCAGAACAGCAGGTTTTCTGGGCTGGCCGCCGTGGCGAACCCAAGCGCAAGGTTGGAAAGAAGGTCCATGCACGCCCCCTCAGAACGTCAGCCACGGGCCGATGCGCCGGAAGGGCAGGCCGAGGGCATAGGAAAAGACCAGCGTGGAAAAGACCGTCACCGCGACCGCCAGCACCAGCGCCCAGTGCAGCCGCATCCGGAACGACGCCATCCCCGCGATCAGCGTCGTCAGGAAGATCGCCGGAACGAAGCCCAGCCCCCGCACCGTCAGGCCAAAGAACACCGGCGCGGGCAGGATGAAGGCGATGCCCCGCCAGGCAAAGGTGCCCATCCCCTCGCCCCCTTCGGATTTCAGGGCGTTCAGCAGGACCAGCACGCCGAAACCGGTCAGGACGCCGGACAGCACCAGCGGAAAATAGCCCGGCCCCATGCGGAAGGCGGTGCCCGTTTCCAGCCCCAGCGACTGGATGCCGAAGAACAGGCCGAACAGGATGAACAGGACGCCCGCAGCGGCGTCGGTGCGGTCGAAGGTCGTGATTTTCATGTCTGCCTCCCGACAGAAGAGGAAGGGCCGCACCCTGCGGCGCGGCCCCCGTCACTCAGTCGGCATAGACGCCGGCGGTTTCGATCACGGGCTTCCAGCGGGCAATCTCGGCCTCCAGCTTTGCCTTCAGCGCCTCGGGCGTCGCATCCGCCGCCGAAGACGGCGCGGTGCCCAGTTCCGCCAGCTTTTCCGCGATCCCCGGATCGGCCAGCGCGGTCTGCAGCGATTGCGTCAGGCGTGCCACGGCCTCGGCAGGCGTGCCCTTGGGCGCGTAAAGCCCGTGCCAGACCGACACTTCCAGACCCGGGAAACCGCCCTCTCCCACCGTCGGCAGGTCGGGAAAGATGTCCAGCCGCGCGGGCGTCGTCACCGCATAGGCCTTGATCGTGCCGCCCCTGATCTGTTCGGCGGTGTTGGTCGTCTGGTCGCACATGATGTCGATCTGCCCGCCCAGAAGCTCCGTCATCGCCGGACCCGTGCCCTTGTAGGGAACCGTCACGATGGGCGCTTCCAGCGCCTGCATGAACAGCATCCCGCACAGGTGCGACGCCGCCCCGATGCCGGCATTCGCCATGGTGATCGTGTCGGCGTTCTCCTTCACGTAAGTGACCAGCGACGCGAAATCCGCAGGCTCCAGATCCTTCCGCGCCACGATGGTCATCGGCACCTCCGTCACCAGACCGACGGGATCGAAGGCCTCCACCGGATCGAAGGGCAGGTTGCGGTACAGCGTCGGCGCCGTCGCCATCCCGATATGGTGCAGCAGCACGGTGTATCCGTCCGCCTCGGCCGTCGCCACCTGACCGGCGCCCAGCGTGCCGCCCGCGCCGCCCACGTTCTCCACGATGACCTGCTGGCCAAGATCGGCCGACATGCGTTCCGCGATCAGGCGGCCCACCGTATCCGTCGGCCCCCCGGCGGCAAAGGGAATGACCATCGTGATCTGCCGCTCGGGATAGCCCTGCGCCAGCGCGGCGGATGCGGTCATCAGCACGCCGGCGGCGATGCCGGCGATCGTCAGTTTCTGTGCCATGTTGTCCTCCCAGACGTGGCGGTGTTACGCCCCGCAGGGCCTCCTCTGCCCTGCGGTTGCGGGAAGGAAATCCGTCACGGACCCGTTACGGAAAGCCCGGCATGGGCCCCGGTCGCGGAAAACTCCCCGACCTCAACGCGCAATGGGTGGAAAAGGTGACATCCGCCGGAACGGCATGTGTGGGTTTCCACCCATCCGCAGCCCGCCTTAACCTTCGTTTTCGTCGCCCTCGACGACCAGACGCCGGTCCAGCCCGTGTTTCTGCATCTTCTCGTACAGCGTCTTGCGGCTGATCCCCAGCGACTCATAGACCCGCCGCAGCCGCCCGCGATGCGCGGCGATGGCCGCCGCGATCACGCTGCGCTCGAATTCCGCCACCCGATCGGCCAGCCGCAGCGGCGCACCGCCGCCATCCTCCAGCCAGTCCAGACCCAGCACGAACCGGTCCGCCACATTGCGCAGCTCGCGCACATTGCCCGGCCAGTCGCCCGCCGACAGCCCGGCCAGCAGTTCCGGCGGCGGGGTGCGGTCCTCCACCCCGTGCCGCACCGCCGCCTCGCGGACCAGTTGCAGGAACAGCACCGGAATGTCCTCGCGCCGTTCGGCCAGCGGCGGCACGCGCAGCGTGGCCACGTTCAGCCGGTAGAACAGGTCGGCGCGGAAGGCCCCGGCCGCCACCATCCCCTCCAGATCGGCGGACGATGTGGCGAGGAACCGCACATCCAGTTGCACCGGATCGTTCGACCCCAGCCGCGTGATGACCCTGTCCTGCAACACCCGCAGCAGCTTGGCCTGCAGGTCCGGCGGCATCGACCCGATCTCGTCCAGCAGGATCGTCCCGCCCCGCGCATGTTCGAACCGCCCGTAGCGCGGGCGCATCGCGCCGGGAAAGGCCCCCGCCTCGTGCCCGAACAGCTCGCTCTCGATCAGCGCGGCGGGCAGAGCCGCGCAGTTGATCGCCACGAAAGGCCGCGCCGCACGTGGCGACAGGTCGTGCATCGCCCGCGCCACGACCTCCTTGCCCGCGCCCGTCGGCCCCGTGACCAGCGCATCCGCCTCGGACGGCCCGATGCTGCGCAGCCGCCGCCGCAGGTCCACCATCGCCGCCGACCGCCCGGGCAGCCGCGCCTCGATGTCGTCGCGCTGCCCGGCCACCGCCCGCAGGCGGCGGTTTTCCATCACCAGCGCCCGGTGGTCCAGCGCACGGCGGATCACCACCGCCAGCGCTTGCACTGCAAAGGGCTTTTCGATGAAATCATAGGCCCCGCGCCGCATCGCCTCGACCGCAAGGCTGACCTCGGCATGGCCGGTGATCAGGATCACGGGCAGGTCCGGATCGCGCTCGGACAGAAGCTGCAGCAGCCCCATCCCGTCCAGCCCGGGCATCCGGATATCCGTCACCACCACCCCGTCGAAGCCCCGCCCCGCGCGGCCCAGCGCCCCCTCGGCCCCCGCATGGGCGGAAACGGCAAAGCCCGCCAGTTCCAGCGCCTGTTCGGTGGACCGCCGCATCGCGTCGTCATCGTCGATCAGCAGGACCGTCTGGGTCATTCCGCCGCCATCTCCCCCGCCTCCGCCACCCGCAGCACGGCGGAAAACACCGCCCCGCCCTCCGGATGGTTCGCCACGCGCAGATCGCCGCCAAAATCCTTCATGATGTTGTAGCTGATCGACAGCCCCAGCCCCAGACCGGACCCCACGGTCTTCGTCGTGAAGAACGGGTCGAAGATACGGTCCGCAATCGCCGGCGCCACCCCCGCCCCGTGATCCCGCACCGACAGAACCACCGCGCCCCCCTCGGCCCGGGCGGACAGTTCGATGTCGCCCGCCCGCCCCTCCATCGCATCCGCCGCATTGGACAGCAGGTTGACGACCACCTGCTGCAACCGCACCGGACCGCCC
The DNA here is from genome assembly GCA_000500915.1 of Rhodobacter sp. CACIA14H1. Lineage (GTDB taxonomy): Bacteria > Pseudomonadota > Alphaproteobacteria > Rhodobacterales > Rhodobacteraceae > Paragemmobacter. The sequence continues at coordinate 18,471 of AYNO01000022.1, read as the reverse complement.
AGCACGGCAGGCAGGTCCGCCGGCACATCGACCCGCACCGCCAGCCCCGATGCCTGCAGCCGCGTCTCAGCCACCTGCAGCGCGTCCTGCACGACCGGCGCCAGCGCAAGGACCTTCAGCTTCTCGTCCGGCTTCCGCGCCACGCTGCGCAGATGCCGCGCGATGGTCGCCATGCGGTCGATCAGCGACGTGATCTGCCCGAGGTTCTCCACCGCCCGCGCCGCATCGCCCCGTCCGATCAGCAGCGCCGCGCTGTCGGCATAGTTCCGCGCCGCCGCCAGCGGCTGGTTGATCTCGTGGCTCAGCGCCGCCGACATCCGCCCCAGCGCCGCCAGCTTGCCCGCCTGCACCAGATCGGCCTGCATCCGCCGCAACTCGTCATTCGCCCGCGTCAGATCGGCGGTGCGCTCGGCCACCTGCCGCTCCAGCGCCACCTGCGCGGCCTCCTGCAGGGCGATCCGTTCCGCCAGCCGCGCCCGCCGCTGCCACAGCGCCCAGCCCAGCGACAGCGCCACCCCCAGCAGCAACACTGTCGCCGCCACCGCCAGCCGCGCCTGCGCCCGCAAGGGCGCGGTGTCCAGCAGGACATGCACCGTCCAGCCCGCATCTGGCATCGCCCGCCGCAGCTCGAGGTAATTCCGCACCACGCCATCCCCGCCGGGCAGCGACACCAGCTCCAGCCCCCCGTCCGTCTCCCGCCGCAGGGGCAGTTCGGACAGCGGCGTCTCGGCATAGCGGCGCGAGGCTTCGGTCCGGGCGACACGCTCCGCCGTCAACGGAAGCAGCCCGCGATAGAGCCAGTCCCCTTCCGTCGCCATGAAGGCGATCCCTTCGGGGTCGGCCACGATGATGTGGTATTCCGCGCTGCGCCACGCGGCTTCCATGTCATCCACCCCGATCTTCAGCGCGACAACCCCCGTCACGCGCCCCGCGCCATCCCGCACGGGGGAACCGAAGTAATACCCCCGCACCCCCGACGTCGTGCCCAGCGCGAAGAACCGGCCCGTCCGGCCCGCCATCGCCTCGGTGAAATAGGGCCGGTAGGTGAAGCTTTCGCCGACAAAGCTGTCCGCGCGGTCGTAATTCGACGCCGCCAGCGTCAACCCGTCCGGCGCGATCAGGTACAGGTCCGACGCCCCCGCCAGATCGTTCGTCTCCTTCAGCCAGCGGTTCATCGCCGCGATCCCCGCCGCGTCCTGCGGCCGGGCGAAGAAGTCCCGCACCTCGTCATCGCGGGCCAGCAGTTCCGGCAGCGCCTCGAAGCGCCGGATATGCCCTTCCAGCGCGTTCACCGTCTGGCGCAGCGTCACCTCCGCCCTTGCGCCGCCCTCGGACAGGGCCGCGACGGTGGCCAGCCGGTCCACGGCCAGCACGGCCACCAGCGACAGGATCGCCATGACCGCCGCCACCCGCCACTGCCGCGCTGTGCCCATGCCGCCGCCGCCTTTCCCCGCAACGCCTTCCCCGCAACGGGCGGCAGGATGGACGAAGCGCGGAACCCTGTATAGCCCCGCCCTAATCCGCCGCCTGCGGCCCGTGCGGATGTTCCTCGGAATAGCTGTGCGTGGCGCCCCCCGCCCCCGGCACGCCGCCCGCCCCGTAGAAGGCCGCATGAAGCCCCCAATAGGCCGCCACGAACACCGCCAGCGCCCCCGCCAGCCCGAAAGGTATCCCCGCCAGCGACTCCCGCACCATCCGCAGCCAGTGCAGGCGCGGCGTCGGGTCCACCGCGATCACCACGAGGATCGCCATGATCAGCGCATGTCCCACAAGGTCGATCCGCCCGAACGGCCAGACCGCCGCCACGAAGATCCCGATCAGCGCCAGCGCCGACAGCCGCCGCACCAGCGGCGTCCCGATCAGCCCGAAGCCCAGCGTGAATTCCGCCACCCCGGCCATCGGGATGAACATGTCGCGGGGCAGTCCGAAGGTCAGGAACGGCTTTTCCTCCACCAGCGGATGGAACCACTTCGGATAGGCGAATTTCTCCAGCGACGACCACATCAGCGCGATGGCCACCCCCCAGCGCAACACCTCGAACCGGTGCGCCCGCCAGGCCGCGCGGTCCGATGACGCCAGCACCAGATAGGCCGCCACCGCCACCCCCAGCGCCAGATAGTCCAGCAGGTGGAAGAAATCGTAATCCCGCAGCGCCAGCACCCACAGCCCGATGATCCCCGCCGCCGACAGGGGCATCGTCCGCCGCCAGAACACCCCCGCCGCGATCAGCAGTTGCGCCCAGCTCACCCATTCGCTGGGCGTCTTAAGGTCGGGCGTCAGATAGACGCCACCCACGGCAAAGACCGCCACGAAGAAACCCGCGATCACCGCCCGCACGAAATCGTCCATCCGCAGCCACAGCCCCGCCGTGCCACGGTCCAGCGCCCCCGTCACCGCCGCGCCCGCCCGCGTCTGCTCCACCGCCCGCGTGGCAAGGAAGAACACCAGCACAAGGACCAGTGCCGCCCAGAACCACGGGTCCGCCAGCGTGCGCCCCACCGGCGCGGGCGGGGCATCGACGATATAGGGGGCGAACCATTTGACATGGGCCAGCGCGGGCGCGGGCAGCAGGATCAGGGCAAGGGGCAAAAGGCGCATCGGAACACTCCGCTTTCCGACGCAACGCGGCAGGGCGCGAAAGGTGCCTAGCCCCGCGCCCGCCGGAAGGCCTGTTCCCCCTCGATCACAAAGCGCAGCATCCGGTCCGCCGCCCCCACCGCATCGCGGCGGCCGAATGCCGCCAGCAGGTCGCGCTGCCCCTCCACGATCACGGCATGGGACACCGGATCGCGCATCGTGGTCAGCCGCACCGTCTGCACCTGCGCCAGATAGCGCTGGATCGTGTCCACAAGCATCCGGTTGGGCACCGCCGCCAGCCACCCGCTGCGGAACCGTTCCGAGGCGTGATAGAACAGCGGCACATCCCCGCTTTCCAGCGTCCCCCGCGCCTGCGCCACGGCGTCGGACAGCATCGCGTGACGGTCCTCCGTCATCGCCTGCGCCGCCATCGCCGCCGCCCGCGGCTCCAGCAGGCGGCGCAATTCGAACACCTCCAGCACCTCCGCTTCCGACAGGTTGGGCAGGGTGAAACCCCGCGTGGTGGCGACCAGATACCCTTCCGCCGCCAGCCGCATCAGCGCATCGCGCACCGGCATCCGCGACACGCCCATCTCGGCCGCCAGCGCCACATCCACCAGCCGGTCATCCCAGCCCACCCCGCCGGTCTGGATGCGCTGCAACAGCAGGGCATGGATACGGTCGCGGTGACTTTGGCGGGACATGGGGTTAAACTGCATACTGTTTCTGCCCCCGATCCTTGGCAAAACCCCCTGAAAGTCAAGCTTTTGCAACGTAAAACGCCGAACACACCATATTTCAAACCCAAAAGACCGCTTGAAAAGTATCCAATTCCTGTCAGCCTGAGACTCAGGGACGGCCCGCGATTCCCGCCGACACGGCACGCGCCAACGACCGCCCGTTGCAACAGGGAGACTGCCATGAACCTCACCCGCCGCGCACTCGGCCTGATGGCCGGCCTGACGCTCGCCACCGGCCTTGCCGCCACCGCCCATGCACAGGACGCGCTGAAAGTCGCCGCCTACCCTGCCAACCCGCCATGGGAAAACAAGACCGAAGCCGGCACCTTCGAAGGCTTCGAGGTGGACATCGTGAACGAAATCGCCGCCCGCATGGGCACCACCGCCACGATCGAGGACATGGATTTCAAGGCCCTCTTCGTCGCCTCCGCCTCGGGCCGGGTGGACATGGTGATCTCCTCGCTGACGATCACCAACGAACGGCTGGAAAGCCAGTCCTTCACCCAGCCCTATATCGAAGGCGCCCTCGGGATCGGCGTGAAGGAAGGCTCCGACATCACCTCGCCCGAAGGGCTGAAGGGCAAGGTCGTGGGCTCCATCGCCACCTCCTTCCCCGAACAGTGGCTGAAGGAACGCGAAGCCGAACTCGGCATGGCCGAATACAAAAGCTACGACACCACCGCCAACATGCTGACCGACCTGCAGAACGGCCGCATCGACGCGGCGGTGAATGACGTGGTGGGCCTGCGCTACGCCTTCACGCAGATGCAGGGGCTGACCGTCGGCGCGGAAATCAAGACGGGCGAGAAATTCGCCATCATGATGCCCAAGGGATCGGACAAGCTGGAACAGGTGAACCAGATCATCTCGGACATGAAGTCCGACGGCACCATGGCCAAGCTGCACGAAAAATGGCTCGGCGTCGCGCCCGCGGCGGATAGCTGGACCGTCACGCCCATGCCCGTCCCGACCTCGGCGGATTGACACGGACCCCGGGCGGGGCCACGCGCCCCGCCCCATCCCGGCATGACCGACCTCACCCCCGCCCACCTTGCGGCAACCCGCATCGACGCCCCCGCGGCCTTCGCCTTCGCGCACCTGTCGGACGGGCGCAGGCTGGGGCGTTGGACGCTCGGCTCCATGGACCTCGCGCCCACGGACGAACCCGCCCTCTGGCGCGGCCAGTCCCTTTTCGACGGGTCCGAGGCGCTGGTGGAAATCCGCCCCGAACCCCGCCTCGGCCTGATCGACTTCCACCTCGGCCCCGCCGGTGCCCGCGTCCCCCGCGTGTCGATCCGCGTCACCCCCGGCCCCGACTGGGGGCTGCCCGAAACCTCCTGCCTCGCCGCCATGACCACATGGCGGGCCGGATGGATGGACGACGCCCGCTGGATGCGCACCGTCAAGTCGCACGAACTGGAAGTGCTGCTCTTCCGCGCCCAGATCGAAACCGACTGGAAGGCCGCGCAATGACCGCAGGCACCCCCGCCGCATGGCGTGCCCGCTTCCGCGCGGGCGAGATCCGCCAGACCGCCGCGCTCTGCCCCGGCTACACCCAGGCCAACCTCGCCCTCATCCCCGCCGCCCATGCCGATGCCTTCGAAGGCTTCCTGCGCGCCAACCCCGCCGCCTGCCCGCTCCTGTCGCGTGGCCGGGCCGGCGACCCCGCGCTGCCCGGCCTCGGCACCATCGACCTGCGCCACGACCTGCCGCTCTACCGCCCCTTCCGCGACGGCGCGGCGCTGCCCGTCACCCCCGACATCGCGGCGCTCTGGACGGCCGACCTCGTCCCCTTCGCCATCGGCTGCTCGCTCTCCTTCGAAGCCGATCTCGTGGCCCAAGGCGTCACCCTGCGCTGCCACGGCGCGGGCCGGTCCTGTTCCGCCTTCGACACGGCGATCCCCAACACCCCCTCCGGTCCCTTCGCCGGAAACCTCGTCGTCTCGATGCGGGCCATCCCGACCGATCAGGTCCCCCTCGCCACGGCCATCACCAAGGCCCACCCCGACGCCCACGGCGCCCCCGTCCTTGCCGGCGCCCCCGCCGCCATCGGCGTGGACCTGTCGAAACCCATCGACAACCTCGGCCTGACCGACATCCTTCCCCACGAAACCCCCGTCTTCTGGGCCTGCGGCGTGACGCTGGAACGGGCCATCACCTCGGCCCGCCTGCCCTTCGCCATCACCCATGCCCCGGGCCACATGCTCATCACCGACCGCCCCGCGACAGGAGGCCACCCGTGACCGCCCTAGACATCTTCTTCAACCTCGACGTGATGCGCCGCGCCCTGCCGATCCTGCTGATGGGGCTGACCAACACCCTCCTCCTCGGCGCGACGGCCATCATCCTCGGCTCCGCCCTCGGGACCGCCGTCGCCCTCATCCGCCTCTACGCGCCGCGCCCGCTGGCCCTGCTGGCCATCCTCTATACCGACCTGATGCGGGCCCTGCCCGTGCTGGTGGTCCTGATCCTGATCTACTACGCGCTCCCCTTCGCGGGCATCGTGCTGTCCTCCTTCGCCGCCGCCTCCGTCGCCCTGTCGATGGTCTTCGCCGCCTATGCCGCCGAAGTCATCCGCGCCGGCATCCAGTCCGTCCCGAAAGGCCAGTTCGAAGCCGCCGCCTCCCTCGGCCTCGGCTTCTGGATGACGATGCGCAAGGTGATCTTTCCGCAGGCCATGCGGATCGTTCATCCCGCCCCATGCCTCCAACTGCGTGTCGATCATCAAGGTACACGTCCCTCGCCTCGGTCGTCGCCATGTCGGACCTGCTGAAACAGGCCACCGACGCGCAGGCGCTGTTCGCCAACCCGACGCCCCTGATCGGGGCCGCGATCATCTACGTCATCATCCTCTGGCCGCTGGTCCGCCTGACCGGCTGGCTCGAACACCGCTTCCAACGCGCCTATGTGCGATAGGGACTGCCCAATGAAAGACGCCTATTTCCTCTACCACTCCATCGGTCAATACCCGGCGAAGGAAACCGACCTCGCCACCGCCATGGCCGCCTTCGCCAAGGTCTGGGCCGCCCCGGACGACCGGCAATGGGGCTATCTGCTGGGACAGAGACAACGCTTCATCGACCGCTGGCGCGGCATCATCAACGCGCCCCAGGGCACCGTGACCACCTGCGAAAGCGTGACGCACGGCCTGCACATGCTGTTGACCGCCATCCCCCACCGCCTGAAGGGCCGCCGCGTGCTGGTGGCCGCCGACTGCTTCCCCTCCAACCACTTCCTCCTGACCGAACTCGCCCGCCGCCACGGCTTCACGCTGGACACCGTTCCCCTGCGCCAAGGCTCCGCCCATGTGGAGTCCGAGGATTTCGCCGCCCACTGGGGCCCCGACGTCGCGCTGGCCCTGCTGACATGGGTCTCCTCCACCACGTCGCACCGCATCGACCTGCCCGCCCTCGTCGCCCATGGCCGCAGCATGGGCAGCCTGATCGGCGTGGACATCACCCAGGCCGCGGGCCTCCTGCCCTTCGACGTGACGCAGCCGGGCATCGACTTCACCCTTTCCACCTCGCTCAAATGGATGTGCGGCACGCCGGGCGCAGGCATCCTGCATGTCGCCGCCCCCCTGATCGACGAGGCCAACCCCGAACTCCGCGGCTGGTTCAGCCAGCCGGACCCCTTCAGCTGGGCGCTCGACCGCTTCACCCTCGCCCCCGACATCCGCCGCTTCGACAGCGGGACGCCGGGCTGCATGGCGGCCATCGCCTCGCTTCCCGCGCTGGACTGGCACGCCGTGCAGGACCGCAGCGCGCTGCTGGACCAGAACCGCCACCTGACCGCCCGCATCATCGCCGCCGCCGATAACATGGGCCTCGACCTCGTCACCCCGCGCGACGAGTCGCGGCGCGGCGGCTCCGTCATGATCCGCCTGCCCGACCGCCTGCCCGCCCCCGCCGTCCTCGACCGCCTCCGCAGCGCGGGCGTGGCGGCGGACGCCCGCAGCCAGACGCTCCGCCTCTCCCCCGGCGCGATCACGACCGGCGAAGGGGTGGACCTCCTGACCGGAACACTCGCCGCCGCCGTGGCCTAGGCTCCGCCAATCCTTGCCGAACCGTGCATCCAGCGCCCGCTGCGTGCTGACAGTTTGCGGTACAATCCGCGGCACAACACACGGCACAGCCGCCACAGCCGTTTTGCAGAACGAAAACGGGTTGCGCCCAAGGCACAGGGTCAAACGAAACGCGGCGGGCATCCGCCACTTACCGCCGATTGTGCATTTGCACTTTTACAACCACAGGTGCGCTGTGCTTTAAGCTGTGTTACCGGTTCGGGCTCTCCCGCAGCGCGATTTCTGGCGCGAGCGAAGGGGCGGAACCCATCGCCATCTGCGGGCGCCTCTGGCGCCCGTTTCTTTTTGCCCGGCCCCATCCCGCCCCGGACACCCTGCAGGGGGAAAGCCGCTTGCGGCGGGGCGGGCGCAAAGCCCCCCTTGATCTTTCGTGGAAAAATCGCCCCCTTCCCCGCATGGACCGTCTCGATTGTGACCGCCTCTTCGTCGCCGTGATGGAAACCGGCAGCCTTGCAGGGGCCGCCGCCCGCCTTGGCCTGTCCTCCGGTCAGGCCTCCAAACTCCTCGCCCGCCTCGAATCCGACCTTGGCGTCAGGCTCCTGAACCGCACCACCCGCGCCCTGTCGCCCACCGAGGTCGGGCAGGCCTATTACGACCGCATCCGCGCCATACTCGACGATCTCGACACGCTGGACGCGCAGGTGAAGGACCGCGCCGCCACCCCGCGCGGCCGCCTGCGCCTGACCGCGCCCCTGACCTTCGGCACCCTCTGGCTGGCCCCCGCACTCAACGATTTCGCCAATCTTTACAGAGAGATAGAACTGGACGTCTCCTTCACCGACCGTATGGTCAACCTCGTGGACGAAGGCTTCGACGCCGCCATCCGCGCCGGTCGCGTGACCGACAGCAGCCTGATCGCCCGCAAACTCTGCGACATGCGGACGATCCCCGTCGCCTCCGACGGCTACCTGCATATCCACGGCACGCCCGCCCATCCGGCCGACCTGTCGCGCCACCACTGCATCATCGACACCAACTTCCGCGACCCGCTGGTCTGGCGCTTCCGCGACAAGGGCACGCCCCTCACCCAGCCCGTCACCGGCCGCCTGCGCTATTCCAACGCCGAAGCCTGCCTCGGGGCCGCCGAAATGGGCCTCGGCATCGCCCATGTCCCCGATTTCGTTGCCGGACCCAGCCTCGCCGCAGGCAGGGTGCGTGCGCTGCTTTGCGATTTCGGTGACGAAGCGGGGGGAATCTACGCAATGTATCCCCCCGGAAAGCACCTTGCCGCAAAAGTCCGCCACCTCGTTGACTACCTCGCCACCCGCTTCAAAGGCGCGGATTGGAGCGTTCCGCCGCAATAAATTCCATACCGGAAGGAATAATCTTCCAAACGGCCATATTATCACCGCTTCAGAATTGGCGCATCTTCCTTCCCATCGGTGCCACCCACGGCACCCGAACAAAGGGAACCGCTCCAATGACCACCTCCACCTTCTCCGCCAGCTCCGCCTCCAACGCCGACCTCGCCGCGACCCTGCTGCGCGTCACCTCGGGCGTCTGGTTCCTGCTCCATGCAGGGCTCAAGATCTTCGTCTTCACCCCCGCAGGCACCGCAGGCTTCTTCGAATCCATCGGCCTGCCGTCCTTCCTCGCCTATGTCGTCATCATCGCCGAACTGCTCGGCGGCCTCGCCCTGATCGCGGGCTTCAAGACCCGCCTCGTCGCGCTCGGCCTGTCGGTCATCCTGCTCGGCTCCATCTACACGCCCCACTTCGCCGCGGGCTTCTTCTTCTCGAACCCGAATGGCGGCTGGGAATTCCCCGCCTTCTGGGCGCTGACGCTCTGGGCGCTGGCCCTGCTGGGCGATGGCGCCTACGCTGTCGGCAAGCGCTGACCGCCTGACCGGAGAAAAGCGATGAGCACCGCCACCGCCCCCATGGAAATCGGCACCGTCACCCTGACCGTGCACGACCTGACCCGCACCGCCGACTTCTACGCCCGCGCCCTCGGCCTTGCCAAACTGGCATCCGACCGGACCGAGGCGACGCTGGGCGCGGGCAACCGGGCGCTGGTGCGGCTCATCGCCGATCCCGCCGCCCGCCAGCGCTCCCCGCGCGAGGCGGGGCTGTTCCACACCGCCTTCCTCATGCCCGACCGCCCCGCGCTTGGCGCATGGGTCCACCACGCCGCAGGGTCGCGCCTGCCCGTGCAGGGCGCATCCGACCACAAGGTGTCCGAAGCCATCTACTTCGCCGACCCCGAAGGGAACGGAATCGAGATCTATGTCGATCGTCCCCGCAGCGCATGGACGAAACCCGACGGCTCCATCCACATGACCACCGACCCGCTGGATATTGACTACTTGGCCGCATCCGCCTCAACATCTTGGGCAGGCGCGCCCGAAGGCATGGTCGTCGGCCATGTCCACCTGCAGGTGGGCGACGTGAAACAGGCCGAGGATTTCTATTCCGGCACCCTCGGCTTCCCCGTCACCGCCCATTACCCCGGCGCGGCCTTCTACGGCGCGGGCGGCTATCACCACCACCTCGCCACCAATGTCTGGAACAGCCGCGGCGCCGCCCCCCGCACCCCCTCCACGGGCCTGACCGCCGTGGAAATCCTCGCCGACGCCCCGTCGCTCGCCGCGATCAAGGCCAAGGCGGGCCGCACCACCGACCTGACCGATCCGTGGAACACCCGCATCACCCTGACGGAGAAATCCTGATGCTCGTCAACGGCAAATGGGTCGCCAGATGGGACCCCGTGCAGGCCAAGGATGAAAAGGGCGGCTTCGTCCGCCAGACCTCGACCTTCCGCAACTGGGTGACGCCGGACGGCAGCGCAGGCCCGACAGGAACGGGCGGCTTCAAGGCCGAGGCAGGGCGCTACCACCTCTATGTCGCGCTCATCTGCCCCTGGGCCAGCCGCACCCTGATGGCCCGCAAGATCAAGGGGTTGGAGGATGCGATCCCCGTCTCCATCGTCGAACCCGAACTGACCGATCAGGGCTGGCGCTTCGCCCCCGGCGCCGATCCGGTCAACGGCGCGACCTACATGCACGAACTTTACACCAAGACCGACCCGCTGGTGAACGGCCGCGCCACCGTCCCGGTCCTCTGGGACAAACAGACCGGCACCATCGTCAACAACGAAAGCGCCGACATAGTCCGCATGTTCAACACGGGCTTCGGCGCACTGGCGAAAGGCATTGACCTCTATCCCGCCGACCTTGCAGCCGACATCGACGCGCTGAACGACGCGATCTATCCCACGCTGAACAACGGCGTCTATCGCGCGGGCTTCGCCACCACCCAACTCGCCTATGAAGAGGCCTTCCGCGACGTCTTCGCCACCCTCGACGCGCTGGAAGCCCGCCTGTCGGACGGGCGGGACTGGCTGCACGGCGACCGCTTCACCGAAACCGACATCCGCGCCTTCGTGACGCTGGCCCGCTTCGACGCAGCCTATCACGGGCTGTTCAAGTGCAACCTGCGCAGGCTGGCCGACTATCCCCGCCTGACCGCCTATACCGCCCGCGTCCACCGCCTGCCGGGCATCGCGGAAACCGTCAGCATCGACCACATCAAGCGCGGCTACTACTCGATCAAGGCATTGAATCCGAACGGAATCGTCCCGCTTGGTCCGGAACTGGACTGGCTGGCACCATGACGCACCTTGTCATCCTCCTGCATGGCGTCGGCGCGCACGGGTCATCCCTCGCTTGGATGGCCGACCACCTGCCGCTGCCCGGCGCGGCCTTCGCCGCCCCCGACGCGCCCTTCGCCTTCGACCAAGCCCCCGGCGGCCCCGCTCGCCAATGGTTCAGCGTCACAGGCGTCACCGCCGCAAACCGCCCCGCCCGCGTCGCCGCAGCCCGCGAACCCTTCGACGCGGTGCTGTCCGACACCATCGCCGCCCATGGCCTGACGGACCACCCCGACCGCGTGGCGCTGGTGGGCTTCTCGCAGGGGGCCATCATGGCGCTGGACGCCGTGGCCACAGGTCGCTGGTCCTTCGGCGCGGTCGTGGCCTTCTCCGGCCGCCTCGCCACGCGGCCTCCGCTGACACCGGCCGGAACACCCGTCCTCATCGCCCATGGTCGGCAGGACACCGTCATCCCCGCGACAGAGGCCGAAGCCGCCCACGCCGCCCTCACCGCCGCAGGCGCCCATCCCGACTTGATCCTCGAAGATGGCGTCGGGCACGCCCCCGGCCCGCAAGGCATGGCCCGCGCCCGCACGCTGCTGGCCGCGTGGACAGCCACCAGGCAAACCCCGCCCCGGGCTTGACCCGGAGCCTCGCGGGTCAGGGGGAGGCCCCGGATCAAGTCCGGGGCGCACCATCCCCGGAGGCGACCACCACCTCGGTCCCCCATTCCGCGCATTTCCGCGCCAGATCCTGCGGCAGGGGCCGGTCGGTGAAAAGACAGGTGATCTCCGACAAGGACGCCAGCCTTGCGGGCGCGGAACGGTCCAGCTTGGAATGGTCGCAGACCAGAAACACCTTCCGCGCCTGCCGGATGATCGTCTTGGACACCCGCACCTCGGCCAGATCGAAATCCAGCAAATCCCCGTCCCGGTCCAGCGCCGACACGCCGATCACCGCATAATCCACCTTGAACTGCTCGAAGAACTGCGTCGTCAGCTCCCCCACCAACCCGCCATCCGACCGCCGCAGCGCACCGCCCGCCACCATGATGTCGCAGCCCGGATTGGCCGCCAGCGTGTTGGCCACGTTCATGTTGTTCGTGACCACCGTGATGTTGCGATGCCCCAGCAGCTCTTGCGCCACTGCTTCCGTCGTGGTGCCAAGGTTCATGATCAGGCTGCAATTCTCCGGTATCGCCACCGCACAGGCCCGCGCGATGGCGGCCTTCGCCCCCTCGTTCATCCGCCGCCGCTGTTCGTAGCCAAGGTTCGCCACACCCGTCTTCGGCACCGCCCCGCCATGCACGCGGTCCAGATGCCCCAGATCCGCCAGTTCCGTCAGGTCGCGCCGGATGGTCTGCAGCGTCACATCGAACCGCTGCGCAAGGTCCTCCACCACCACGCGCCCCTCGGCGCGGGCAATCTCCAGTATCTCGCTCTGACGGAAGCTCAGCGCCACATGCGCGTTCCTTTTCCTTCGCCGCTGATCGCGCACTTTCGTCAAGCGCGGCACGCCGATCAAGCGGGAAAACTTGCCGCAGGTGCAGCCGGAAACGGCGCCGCAGCGCAGCGCGAAATTGCGCGAATGGGCAGGAATGGCTTTCAACTCAATAATTTACCCTATGTAACTTGCGCGGCAATGTTCGCTTTTTCGTAAATCGCACATAAACGAAAAAAACAGATTGACCTTGCAGCGCGATTCGTTTCACCTTTCCACCGCTAGGGAGGAGACTGGCGTGACCACGAAGAACAGGCCCGAAGTGGCCGACCTCTTCATCATCGGCGGCGGCATCAACGGCTGCGGCATCGCCCGTGACGCGACGGGGCGGGGCCTTTCGGTCATCCTTGCCGAACAGAACGACCTTGCCTCCGCCACATCCTCGGCCTCGACCAAACTGTTCCACGGCGGTCTGCGCTACCTCGAATATTTCGAATTCCGTCTGGTGCGCGAGGCGCTGGAGGAACGCGAAACCCTCCTCGTCGCCATGCCCCACATCTCGTGGCCCATGCGCTTCGTGCTGCCCTACCATCCCGACATGCGCTTCGAAGGCGACACGCCCACGGGCCGCCTGCTGTCGCGCCTGATGCCGTGGATGAAGGGCCGCCGTCCCGCATGGCTGATCCGGCTGGGCCTGTTCCTCTACGACACGCTCGGCGGGCGCCGCATCCTGCCCGCCACCCGCACGCTGGACCTGACGCGCGATCCGGCGGGCAAGCCGCTGCAATCCCGCTTCCGCCACGCCTACGAATATTCCGACTGCTGGGTCGAGGATTCGAAACTCGTCTCCCTCAACGCCCGCGACGCCGCCCAGCGCGGTGCCACGGTGCTGACCCGCACCCGCGTCACCTCGGCCACCCGCACGGGCGACCTGTGGGAAATCGCCACCGACGGCCCCGAAGGCCCCCGGACCCACCACGCCCACGCCCTTGTGAACGCGGGCGGCCCTTGGGTCGAAGACGTCATCCGCAACGTCGCCCGCATCAATTCCTCCGAAGGCGTCCGCCTTGTCCGCGGCTCGCACATCGTGACGAAGAAACTCTACGACCACGACCGCTGCTACTTCTTCCAGGGCACCGACGGGCGCATCATCTTCGCCATCCCGTACGAGCAGGACTTCACCCTGATCGGCACCACCGACAAGGACCACAAGGGCGCCCCCAAGGACGCCACCTGCACGGACGAGGAACGCGATTACCTGCTGAAATTCGCCTCGCAATACTTCGCAAAGCCCGTCACCGTGAAGGATGTGGTCTGGACCTATTCCGGTGTCCGCCCCCTGTATAACGACGGCGCGAAATCCGCGACGGCGGCGACCCGCGACTATGTCCTGTCACTGGACGGCAACGGCGCGCCGCTCCTCAACGTCTTCGGCGGCAAGATCACCACCTACCGCCGCCTCGCCGAATCCGCGCTGGAAAAGCTGCAGCCATTCTTCCCGCAGGCCAAGGGACCGTGGACCGCCCGCGTCCCCCTGCCGGGCGGCGGTTTCGCCCATGACGGGGTCCCCGCCCTGACCGCCGCGCTGAAGTCGCGCTTCCCCTTCCTGACCGATTACTGGGCCGCCCGCCTGATCCGCGCCTACGGGACCGAAGCCGAAACCATCCTCGGCACCGCGCAGACCGCAGCCGACCTTGGCCGCGACTTCGGCGCCACCCTGACCGAGGCCGAGGTGCGCTGGCTCATGCAACACGAATTCGCCCGCGCCGCCGCAGATGTGGTCTGGCGGCGCACCAAGCTTGGCCTTCGCCTGTCGAAGGAACAGATCGCCGCGCTCGATGCCTGGATGGCGGGCGCAAACCACGGGGCGGTCAGCCCCGCGGCGGAATGAGGGGGACGGATGGCGCTTGAACTTCAAGCCGTAAGCCGCGTCGTGAAGGGGCAGGTGCATATCCACCCCACGACGCTGACGCTGGAAAAGGGGACGATGAACGTCCTTCTGGGGCCGACACTGTCGGGCAAGACATCGCTGATGCGCCTGATGGCGGGGCTGGACGTGCCCTCCACCGGTCGCATCCTGTGGCACGGCACCGATGTGACCGGCCAGCGCGTGCAGGACCGCAAGGTGGCGATGGTCTATCAGCAGTTCATCAACTACCCCGCCATGTCGGTCTATGACAACATCGCCTCCCCCCTCCGCCTGATGGGCAAGGACCGCGCCGCCATCGACCGCGCCGTCCGCGAAACGGCCGAGATGCTGAAGCTCACCCCGATGCTCGACCGCAAGCCGCTGGAACTGTCGGGCGGCCAGCAGCAGCGCTGCGCCCTTGCGCGGGCGCTGGTGAAGGGCGCGGGCCTCGTCCTGCTGGACGAACCGCTCGCCAACCTCGACTACAAGCTGCGCGAGGAACTCCGCGCCGAAATCCCCCGCATCTTCGAGGAATCGGGCGCGATCTTCGTCTATGCCACCACCGAACCTGAAGAAGCCCTCCTCCTCGGCGGCAATACCGCGACGCTCTGGGAAGGCCGCGTCACGCAATTCGGCCCCACGCCCACCGTCTATCGCCAACCCGCCGACGCGACGACCGCCCGCGTGTTCTCCGACCCGCCGATGAACTTCGTGTCCTGCTTCAAGGAAGGCCACCGCATGAACTTCGGCGGCAATGCCAACGCACCGGCCGACGGGGCCTTCGCGGGCCTGCCGGATGGCCGCTACACCGCCGGCTTCCGCGCCAACCACCTGCACCTGAACACCCATTCCGGGGCGGCGGTGGAATTCCGCTGCACCCTCGGCGTCACGGAAATCACCGGTTCCGAAACCTTCCTCCACCTGACGCATGGCACCGACCGCTGGGTCGGCCTCGTCCACGGTGTCCATGACCTGCAGGCAGGGGCCGAAGTCAGCGTCTGGCTCGACCCCGCCCATGTCTATATCTTCGACGCCGAAGGGCGGCTTGCCGCGCCTGCGGCCTATGCGGCGGCGGCCTGATCCCCATGTCCCAGATCACCCTCAAGAACCTCGCCCACAGCTACCACGCCAACCCGCGCGGCGAACAGGACTTCGCGCTGAAGGAGATGGACCATGTCTGGCAGGATGGCGGCGCCTATGCGCTGCTCGGCTCCTCCGGCTGCGGCAAGACGACCCTTCTGAACATCATCTCCGGCCTCCTGCGCCCGTCACAGGGCCGCGTCCTCTTCGGTGACCGCGACGTGACCGATGCGGAAACGGCGGAACGCAACATCGCGCAGGTCTTCCAGTTCCCGGTCGTCTATGACACCATGACCGTGCGCGACAACCTCGCCTTCCCCCTGCGCAACCGGGGCATGGATGCCGCCTATATCAAGGCCCGCGTCACCCAGATCGCGGCCATGATCGGGATGGACCACATCCTCGACCGCAAGGCTCGCGGCCTGACCGCCGACGCCAAGCAGAAGATTTCCCTCGGGCGCGGCATGGTGCGCGAAGACGTCAACGCCATCCTCTTCGACGAACCGCTGACGGTCATCGACCCCCACATGAAATGGGAACTGCGCACGCAGCTGAAACAGCTGCACCGCGAATTCGGCCATACGATGATCTACGTCACCCATGACCAGACCGAGGCGCTCACCTTCGCCGACAAGGTCGTCGTCATGTATGACGGCCGCGTCGTCCAGATGGGCACGCCGGAAGAACTCTTCGAAACCCCCGCCCATACCTTCGTGGGCTATTTCATCGGCTCGCCGGGCATGAACCTCCTGCCCGCCGAAATCCGGGGCGGCATGGCGCACCTGCAAGGCGCCGCCGTCCCGCTGGGTGCGGCCTACGGGCCAATATCGGGTCGCACCCAGATCGGAATCCGCCCCGAATACGCCGTCCTGACCGAAGGCGACGGGCTGCCCATCACCATCCGCAGGGTGGAAGATGTCGGCCGCCACCGCATCATCCGGGGCGACGTGGCCGGCACCGCCGTCAACGTCATCGCCCCCGAAGGGATGCCCGTGGGCGCATCGCTTACCCATGTCCGCTTCACGCCCGACCGCATCAACGTCTATGCCGACGACTGGCGCGTCGCGCCGCTTGGGGGGGCCGCCTGATGGACAAGACCCAGAACAACAAGGCGTGGTTCCTCGTCCTGCCCGTCCTCGTGATCGTGGCCTTCTCGGCCATCATCCCGCTGATGACGGTCGTGAACTATTCGGTCAACGACACCTTCGGCGACAACCAGTTCTTCTGGGCCGGGCTGGAATGGTTCGAGGAAATGGTCACCTCCGACCGCCTGCACGAAGCACTCGGACGGCAAATCCTCTTCTCCGCCATCATCCTTGCGATCGAGGTGCCCTTGGGCATCTACATCGCCCTCAACATGCCGAAAAAGGGCTTCTGGGCCTCGGTCTGCCTCGTCCTCATGGCGCTGCCGCTGCTCATCCCCTTCAACGTGGTGGGCACCATCTGGCAGATCTTCGGCCGCGTGGATATCGGCCTGCTGGGCCACTACCTCGCGGAACTGGGGATCGACTACAACTACACCAACGACCCCATCGACGCGTGGATCACCGTCATCGTCATGGATGTCTGGCACTGGACGTCGCTGGTCGCACTCCTCTGCTACGCAGGCCTGCAATCCATCCCCAACGCCTATTATCAGGCCGCGCGGGTTGACCAGGCCTCCCGCTGGGCCGTCTTCCGCTACATCGAACTGCCCAAGATGGCGGGCGTCCTGCTGATCGCGGTCCTGCTGCGCTTCATGGACAGCTTCATGATCTACACGGAACCCTTCGTGGTGACGGGCGGCGGACCGGGCAACTCCACCACCTTCCTGTCCATCGACCTCGTGAAGATGGCGATCGGGCAATTCGACCTCGGCCCCGCCGCCGCCTTCTCGATCATGTATTTCCTCGTGATCCTGCTGGTCTCTTGGGTCTTCTACACCGTGATGACGAACCTCGACAAAGAGGAGGGCAAATAACATGCGCCTGCGCGGCTCTCCCATCGTGATGACGCTCTACCTGCTGTTCCTGCTGATCCCGATCTACTGGCTCGTGAACATGAGCCTGAAGACCAATACCGAGATCACATCGACCTTCTCGCTCTACCCGCACAACCTGACGCTCAGGAATTACGCGGTCATCCTGACCGACCCGTCATGGTACATGGGCTATGTGAACTCCATCATATACGTGGTGATGAACACGGTGATCTCCATCACCGTCGCCCTGCCCGCCGCCTATGCCTTCTCGCGCTACAGCTTCATGGGCGACAAGCACCTGTTCTTCTGGCTGCTGACCAACCGCATGGCCCCGCCGGCGGTCTTTGCCCTACCCTTCTTCCAGCTCTATTCCTCGGTCGGGCTGTTCGACACCCATATCGCGGTGGCGCTCGCGCACTGCCTGTTCAACGTGCCCCTCGCGGTGTGGATCCTGGAAGGCTTCATGCGTGGAGTCCCGAAGGAAATCGACGAAACCGCCTATATCGACGGCTACAGCTTCGGGCGCTTCTTCATCAAGATCTTCATGCCCCTCATCGCCTCGGGCATCGGCGTCGCGGCCTTCTTCTGCTTCATGTTCTCGTGGGTGGAACTGCTGCTGTCGCGTACGCTGACCTCCGTCAACGCCAAACCCATCGCCGCCACCATGACCCGCACCGTGTCGGCCTCCGGCATGGACTGGGGCGTGCTGGCCGCCGCAGGGGTGCTGACCATCATCCCCGGTGCGCTGGTGATCTACTTCGTCCGCAACTACATCGCCAAGGGCTTCGCCCTGGGACGGGTGTGATGATGACCGGACGCCACCTCGCAAACCCCGCCCCGGGCCTGACCCGGGGCCTCCCCTCCAACCCGCACCGCCACCGCCAGCCGGAGGCCCCGGGTCAGGCCCGGGGCGGGTCTTCCCGCAACCAAGGGAAATCAAGATGACCGCCACCCGCTGGAACACCATCTACCTCGTCACGGGCGGCGTCCTTGCCGCCATCCTCGCCGCGCTCCTCGCCTCCGTCCCCCGCACGGAAGACGGCATCGACTGGTTCGCCCCCCTCATTCCCGGCGGCTGGATGGCATGGACCTT
>AYNO01000021.1 GCA_000500915.1 Rhodobacter sp. CACIA14H1 | reverse complement strand
GTGGTGATCGCGGCCGAGTGGATCACCTTCGGGATCGTCGATGCCAAGTTCTTCGGCGTGCTGGCGATGTTCGGGGCGATCGCGGTCATGGCGCTGGCGCCGTGGCTGGACACCTCGTCCGTGCGGTCGGGCCGGTATCGGCCGATGTTCAAGTGGTGGTTCGCGCTGCTGGTGGTGGATTTCATCGTCCTGATGTGGGTCGGTGCCATGCCGGCGGAAGAACCCTATGCGACCATCTCGCTGATCGCGTCGGCCTACTGGTTCGCCTATTTCCTCGTGATCCTGCCGCTGCTTGGCGTGATCGAGAAGCCGCTGCCGCAGCCGGCGACGATCGAGGATGACTTCAACGCCCATTACGGCGCAAAAGCGCACCCGGCCGAGTGAGAAGGGGATTGACCAAAATGCTGAGGAAAATCGCACTCACCGCATCGGCGCTGGCCATTTCGGCCGGCGCGGCGATGGCCGCGGGCGGGCATACGGAGCTGACGGATGTCGCCTTCGCCCATGAAGGGCCGTTCGGCAAGTTCGACCAGTTCCAGCTGCAGCGCGGGCTTCAGGTCTATACCGAGGTCTGTGCCGCCTGCCACGGGCTGAAATATGTCCCGATCCGCACGCTGGCCGACGAAGGCGGTCCGCAACTGCCGGAGGACCAGGTCCGCGCCTATGCGACCCAGTTCACCGTCACGGACGCGGAAACGGGCGAAGACCGCGAAGGCAAGCCGACGGACCACTTCCCCGTGTCGGGGATGGAAGGTGCGCCGGACCTGTCGCTGATGGCGAAGGCGCGCGCGGGCTTCCACGGGCCCTATGGCACGGGGATGAGCCAGCTGTTCAACGGGATGGGCGGGCCGGAATACATCTATTCCATCCTGACCCATTACGAGGAAAACCCCGAATGCGCCCCCGACGGGATCGACGGGTTCTACTACAACACCTCGTTCCCGAATGGTGGCGTGCCGGACAGCTGCAAGGACGAGCATGGCGTTTCGACCGTGCCCGGAAGCTGGATCGCCATGCCCCCTCCGCTGTCGGACGATCAGGTGACCTATGCCGACGGCACCGCCGCGACGGTCAGCCAGATGTCGGAGGACGTGTCGTCCTTCCTGCTCTGGGCCGCCGAGCCGAAGCTGATGGACCGCAAGGAATCGGGCCTGAAGGCCGTGGTCTTCCTGATCATCCTCGGCTCGCTGCTCTATCTGACGAACAAGCGGATCTGGGCGGGCGTGAAGGGCAAGAAGGCAACTGCCTGAACGGTCCGGACTTTGTGAATGACGGAAAACCCCGCCCTTGTGGCGGGGTTTTTCTTTGGGCGGAAGGCGCGAGGCCGGACCCGGATTTCGCGCAGGTTTTCCGCGCGGGAGATCGAGCGGAAAGCGTCGGGTTCCGGCGCGGTTTCTGTGTCAGAAACCGCTGCCCAGATAGTCGTCGAGCGCCTTGGGCGGATCGGCGAAAAGCGCGGCCGTGTCTGTCGGGGGATGCGCGGTGCCGTCAGCCACGAGGATGGTGAGCGGTGCGAATCGGCGGGCATCCTGCGGGTCATGCGTCACCATCAGGACCGTCGCGCCGGTCTCGGTGGCGACGTCGGTGACCAGCGCCAGCATTTCCGCCTTCAGCGCGGGGCCGAGGGCGGCGAAGGGTTCGTCGAGCAGGAGGATCGGCCGCGCCCGCAGCAGGGCGCGGGCCAGCGCCGCCCTGCCCTGCTGGCCACCCGAAAGGCCGGCGGGTCTGCGTTGCGCCAGCCCGTCGAGGCCCGTGCGGTTCAGCGCGTCGGCGACGCGGGCGCGGATGGCGGGGGTCAGCCGGCCATCGGGCGCGAGGCCGAGGGCGAGGTTTCGTTCGATGGTCAGGTGGGGGAACAGGTTCTGGTCCTGGAACAGGATCGTCACGGGGCGCTGGCCGGGGTCCGTGCCGGTGAGATCGCCTCCGTCCCAGAGGATGCGGCCCGCCTGTGGCGTGACGAAACCCGCGATGGCGTTCAGAAGCGTGGATTTCCCCGCGCCGGAAGGGCCGATGATGGCCACCCTTGCGCCCGCTGGAACCGAGAGGTCGGCCGTCAGGCGGAAGCCATCGGCAGCGAGGGACAGGTGGTCAAGCTGGAGCATGGCGGCGGCCGATCCCGTCGAAAAGGGCGAAGAGCGCGAAGGACAGCGTCAGGAGGACGAGCGAGGCGGCAGCAGCCTGTTCCATCCGGTAGCTGCCCATCAGGCTGTGGATATAGAGCGGCAGGGTGGCATTTGTCTGCCCCGCAAAGAGGGTGATCACGCCAAGGTCGCCCATGGACAGCGCCGCCGTGATGCCCGCGCCGAAGCCGAGGGGCCGCGCCAGATGCGGCAGGGTCACGAGGCGCAGGCGGGCGACGGGTGTCAGGGCAAGGGAGGCGGAGAGCCTTGCGTAATCCTGGTGCAGGCTGCGGGCAGGCGGGGCCAGCAGGCGGTAGGCATAGGGCAGCGCAAGGGTGGCATTGGTGGCGATGGTGACGGGGATGGCCATGTCGGACGGGTTTGCGAAGGGCCGCAGCGCCAGGAAGAGGCCGGTCCCGATCACCAGCGAGGAGGCGGCGAGGGGAAAGGTTGCAGCGGCGTCAAAGAGGCGATGCGCAGGCGCCTTGCGGGCGGTGGCGAGCGCGAGGGCAAGGGCTGCCGCCGTGGCAAGCGCGGTGGAGGCCAGCGCGATGGCGAGCGAGCGGGCGGTGGCGCCGATCAGTCCTTGCGGCAGGTCGGTCAGACCGGGAAGGCCGCGCGCGACAAGGGCGGCAAGGGGGGCCAGCAGGAAGGCGGCGGCAAGGGTGATGGCCGTGGCGTCCATCCCCTTGCGCCAGCCGCCGGGTGCGGGAAGTTCGGGCGGGCGCCCCAGCCCCGCACCGAAGCCCGCGTCGCGGATCAGCGCCCAGCCTGCCAGCAGGGCGGCGGTAGTCAGGGCGAACTGGATCAGGGCAAGGGTGGCGGCGCGGTCGGGGGCGAAATCGAAGCGCAGCGCCTGATAGATGGCGAGTTCGACGGTGGTGGCGGCAGGGCCGCCCCCCAGCGTCAGGGCCGTGGCGAAGCTGGCGAGGCAGAGGGTGAAGATCGTCAGCGCCGCGCCCGGCAGGGTGGCGCGGAGCATCGGCAGCTCCAGATGGCGGAACTGCGCGGCCGGTGTGAGGGCGAGGGAGCGGGCGAGGCGGAAGCGTTCGGCGGGGATGGATTGCCAGCCTTGCAGGATCATCCGCGTGGCAAGGGGGAGGTTCAGGAAGACATGGGCCAGCAGGACACCGTGCAGCCCGTAGGGAGAGATCTGCGGCAGGTTCAGGGCTGCAAGGATGCCGTTCAGCGTGCCGCTGCGCCCGAAGACGGCCAGCAGGCCGAGGATGGCGACGATGACCGGCAGCAGGAAGGGCGCCCCCATCAGGGTGACGAGCAGGCCGCGACCGGCAAAGCGGCGGCGGGCCAGGGCGCGGGCGACGGGGATGGCGAGGGCGGTGGAGATCACGGCCGACAGCCCCGCCTGCAGCAGGGTGAAGCGGAGCGCGGACCAGTCGGCGGGCCCCGGTCGCGCGGTGCCCGCATGGAGCGCCACGGCAGCGACGGTGCCGAGCGTCATCGCCCCGAGGAAGGCGGCGGCGAGCGCCGCCCCCCGGGCGGATGTCAGCGGGCGAGCGCGGCTTGCCATTCGGCCAGCGCCGCATCGCGGGCGGCCTGTGCGTCGGTTGACGACAGGAGCAGCGACTTCTCCGGCTGGATGAGGGTTTCGAACCCTGCGGGCAGGCCCGCCGCCGGGGTGACGGCGGGATACATCCAGTTGGTCGTGGGGATCACGGACTGGAAGGCATCGGTGCCGAGGAAAGCGAGGAAGGCATCGGCCAGCGCGGGCTGGTCGGTCGCGGCGAGTTTGCCTGCGACTTCGACCTGCAGGTAGTGACCCTCGGCAAAGGGGGCGGCGGCTTTCGACGGGTCTTCCTCGGCGATCAGGTGATAGGCGGGGGAGGTGGTGTAGGAGAGGACCATGTCCGCCTCGCCCTCCAGGAACAGGCCGTAAGCTTCGGACCAGCCGGGGGTGACGGTGACGATGTTGTCGGCCAGCCCCTTCCAGATCTCGGCGGCGCGGTCGCCATGCGCGGCCTTGACCCACATCAGCAGGCCGAGGCCGGGGGTGGAGGACCGCGGGTCCTGGATGATGATCTTCAGGTCCGAGGCGGCGAGGTCATCGAAGGAGGCCGGCGGGTTGGGGGTTTTCGCCTTGTCATGGACGAAGGCGAACCAGCCCCAGTCGAAGGGCAGGAAGGTCGGGTCGTCATAGGCCACGGGCAGGGTGTTCTTCCACGTCTGGCCATGCGGGGCGAAGAGTCCCGTCGCGGCGGCGGCGGCAGTAAGGTTGGTGTCGAGGCCGAGGACGATGTCGGCGTCGGAGCCCGCGCCTTCCATCTGGATGCGCGACAGGAGCGCGGCGCCGTCGCCGGCCGCGACGAATTGCAGGTCGCAGGCGCAGGTTTCCTCGAACGCCTTTTCGACGGCGGGGCCGGGGCCCCATTCGGCGGTGAAGCTGTCATAGGTCAGCACGGTCAGCACGGGCTTGTCCTGCGCCACTGCGGTGGTGGCGAGTGTGGCAAGGCCCAGCGCAAGGATCGAAGTCTTCATGGTTCTCTCCAAATGCGACGGGTGGTCGGAGATGGAGGAATTCCATGCACCTTCCCTCCGCCGGTATGATCCGGTTCAGGTTCAACGGGTCCGCTTTCGCATCTCAGCCAGTCGGACCAGGTCCGGCGGGCACCCCGAGGTAAGGCGGAACATAAGGGCTGGGGTGGCGGGTGCAAGGGGGGACGTGGGCGCTTGGTCTGGCGTCGGACCGGGGGTTTCAACACCCCGGACCCCCGTGGGGTATTTGGGGCCGAGACGAATGGGGGGTTAAGGTTAACGGCGTTAGGGTTAATGGCGCGAAGGATGAGGAGTGAGGAGTGAGGAGTGAGGAGTGAGGAGTGAGGAAAGAGGAAAGAGGAAAGAGGAAAGAGGAAAGAGGAAAGAGGAAAGAGGAAAGAGGAAAGAGGAAAGAGGAAAGAGGAAAGAGGAAAGACTTGGGCGCAAGCGTTGACGTGTAAAGGTGAGCGGTGAGCGGTGAGCGGTGAGCGGTGAGCGGTGAGCGGTGAGCGGTGAGCGGTGAGCGGTGAGCGGTGAGCGGTGAGCGGTGAGCGGTGAGCGGTGAGCGGTGAGCGGTGAGCGGTGAGCGGTGAGCGGTGAGCGGTGAGCGGTGAGCGGTGAGCGGTGAGCGGTGAGCGGTGAGCGGTGAGCGGTGAGCGGTGAGCGGTGAGCGGTGAGCGGTGAGCGGTGGTTGCCCGGAGGGGCTGGCGGGTCAAGCCCTTCGTCGGGCGGGAGGCTTGGCACGTGGGCGCCTCCAAACCCCTTTGCGCCTTGCCCTGCTTTGGCCTATGGACGGTGCCGGAACAGGGAGCCTTTGCGATGTCCTTCAACACCTTCGGCCATATCTTCCGCGTCACCACCTGGGGCGAGAGCCATGGGCCGGCGCTGGGTTGCACGGTGGACGGGGTGCCTCCGGGTGTGGCGCTGGCGGAGGCGGATATCCAGCCGTGGATGGACAAGCGGAAGCCCGGGCAGAACAAGTTCACCACCCAGCGCAAGGAACCGGACGAGGTGCGCATCCTGTCCGGCGTGTTCGAGGGGGTGACGACGGGCACGCCGATCCAGTTGATGATCGAGAATACCGACCAGCGATCAAAGGATTACGGGGACATCGCGCAGGCTTTCCGGCCCGGTCACGCGGATATCACCTATCACCAGAAATATGGCGTGAGGGACTATCGCGGCGGCGGGCGGTCCAGTGCGCGGGAGACGGCGGCGCGGGTGGCGGCGGGGGCCGTGGCGCGGGCGGTTCTGGCGCGGATGGTGCCGGGGCTGCGGATCACGGGATATATGGTCCAGATGGGGGTCAGGGGCATCGACCGGACCCGGGTCGATCTGGCGGAGGTGGAGCGGAATCCGTTCTGGTGCCCCGATCCGGTGGCGGCGGAGGAATGGGCCAACTATCTGGACGAATTAAGACTTTCGCACAACTCGGTCGGTGCGGTGATCGAGGTTGTGGCCGAGGGCGTGCCTGCGGGGCTGGGGGCGCCGCTATACGGGAAGCTGGATAGCGATCTGGCATCGGCGATGATGTCGATCAACGCGGTGAAGGCTGTGGAGATCGGGGACGGCATGGCATCCGCCGCGCTGACCGGGGTGGAGAATGCGGACGAAATCCGCATGGGGGCCAACGGGCCGGAGTTCCTGTCGAACCATGCGGGCGGCATTCTGGGTGGAATATCAACGGGTCAGCCGGTGGTCTGCCGCTTTGCGGTCAAGCCCACTTCGTCCATCCTGACGCCGCGCCGGACGGTGAATGTGAAGGGCGAGGAGTTGGATCTGATCACCAAGGGGCGGCATGACCCCTGTGTCGGAATCCGTGCCGTGCCGGTGGGCGAGGCGATGATGGCCTGTGTCCTGCTGGACCATCTGCTGCTGGATCGGGGCCAGACGGGCGGCGTGCGCGGGCGGATCGGGTGAGCTTCCGGCAGCGTGCCGGATGTTGTGCCGCACTGTGTACCGCAAACTGTCAGCACGCAGCGGACGGTAGGGTGACGAACCGGTAAGGTCCGGGATCGGGTGCCCCCCACCCTCTCCCTCCCCCCCGAGGGGGGAGGGAAGCGCCCCCCAAGGCCGGTGTCGGCGGGGCTGTCAGAGCGTGAAATCGGCGTGCGAGGGGGTGGTGGTCGGAGGCGGGGCAGCCGTTATCCGCCCATGTCCGGTGGACCCGTGGCGCGAGGTCCGGCGTGACGAAGATATGGTCCAGTTGCCGGAGCCGCGTTTCCCCCGCGATGACCTTTACATGGGTGTGCAGCCCCTGCCCTGCCGTCGCGTCGATCAGCCCTTCGGCATAGCGGGCGCCGGGGTGGTAAGGGCTCTGCTGCGTCAGGGCGCGGTATTCGGCGCTGTCCGGTTCCATGTTGAAATCGCCCGCCCAGATGGCGCGGGCGGGGTTCGGGGGTTCGGCTTCGCCTTCGGTCCAGTTGCGGGCGGGTTCGTCGTCGGTGCCGCTCCACGGTCCGCCTTCGGCGGCCGGGTTTTGGAGGAGGGATTGCAGGAAGGCGATCTGCTGCAGCCGTTCCTGCACGCCGACATGGGCGAGGTGGAGGTTGACGAGTTTGATCGGGCCGGAGGGGTGGTCGATCACGGCCTCCAGCGCGGCGGCCTGGGTGTTGAGGGGGTCGAGCATCCGGCGTTTGGGAAGCGGCCATGTGCGGGACCAGAGGATGGGCCAGCGCGACAGGATCAGGGGGCCGAACTGGCGACGGTTGGTGCGGTCGTCCGGCAGGGCCATGTCGAAGGCGGGGCCATAGACCATGTGGTGGTCGGGGAGGAGGGATGACAGGATGGCGGGTTGGTCGTCGCGGTTGGTGCGGGACCAGTGGCGGTCAACCTCCTGCACGGCGATGAGGTCGCGGTCGCGGATGGCGTCGGCTGCGCGGTGGAGGTCGTAGCGGCCGTCCGCGCCGAAGCCATACTGGATGTTGAAGGTGGTGAAGCGCATGGCGGCAGGCTAGCCGCGCCTTGCGCTTTCCACCAGTGCGTCGAAGCGGGCTTTGCGGGGCAGCAGGCGTTCGGCCAGTGCGGGGTCGGGGTCGATGGTGCCGCGCATGGGCAGGGGGGCGGCGAGGACATCGGTGGAGGCGCCTGCGGCCACGGCGGCGAGGCGGGCGGCGCCGGCGGGGCCGCCAATATCGGACCGTGCCGGAAGGGCGACGGGTTCGCCGATGGCGGTGGCGATGAGGGTGGTCCAGAGGGTGGAGCGGGTGCCGCCGCCCACGGCGACGAAGCGCTGCGGGATCGCGCCGACTTCGCGCTGGGCGGCGATGCAGTCGGCGAACTGGAAGGCGACGCCTTCCATCGTGGCGTAGCCCATCATGGCGCGGTCCACGCCGGGGTGCAGACCTTCCAGCCGCGCGGTGGCCTGCGGGCGGTTGGCGGGGGTGCGGATGCCGTTGAGGCAGGGGAGGAAGACGGGGGATTCGGCCTGTTTGGCGGGGGGCATGGCTTCGGCTTCGCCTGCCAGTGTCGCGGCGGTGGTGGCCGACAGGCGGGCGGTCCAGTCCAGCGCGGCCGTGGCGGACATGACGACGCCCATGGACAGGAAGGTGTCGGGCGCGGCGTGGGCGGAGGTGAGGATGGCCCGTTGCGGGCCGGGGTGGAAGGTGGCGTCCACGATGCAGGCCACGCCGGAGGTGCCGATGGTGAGGACGGCGTCGCCGGGGCGGGCCGCCCCTGCGCCGAGGGTGGAGGCCATGTTGTCGCCCGCGCCTGCGGCGACGGGGATGCCCGGTTTCAGGCCCCAACGTTGGGCGAGTTGGGGGCGGAGGCCTCCGGCTGCTTTCCATGCCTGAGTCACGGGGGGCAGGTGGTCGGGGTTCCATCCTGCGGCTTCGCACAGGTCGGTGTCCCATGTGCCGGTGCGGCAGTCCATCAGTTGCGTGCCGCCTGCGTCGGTGGGTTCGGTGGCGACTTCCCCGGTCAGGGCGAGGCGGACGTAATCCTTGGTCAGCAGGAGCATCCGCGCGTCGCGCATCACCTGCGGTTCGTGTTTCGCCAGCCAGAGGAGTTTCGGCGCGGTGATGCCCGGGTCGGGGGTGCCGTTGGTGCGTTGGCCGATGTCGGGGCAGCGGTGCAGGAGTACGGCGCATTCCGCGATGCTGCGCTGGTCGTTCCAGAGGATCGCGGGGCGGAGGGGTTTGTGGGATTTGTCCAGCAGCAGGGCGCAGAGCATCTGGCCGGACAGGCCGATGGCGGTGACGGCGGCCATTTCCCTTGGCGCGGTGGCAGCGAGGCGGTCTAGGCAGGACCAGACGGCGGCGACCCAGTCGTCGGCATCCTGTTCGGACCAGCCGACATGGGGGATCGACACGGCGATGGGCTGCGCGGCGTCGGCAAGGACGGTTTCGGCGTCCTGCAGGATCACGGCCTTCACGCCCGAGGTGCCGAGGTCGATGCCGATGGTCAGGGTCATGCGGATACCAGAGCGCGGGCGGTGGCTTCGTCCGTGACGAAGGTGTCGATCAGGCCGAGGCCGAGGATGGCGCGGCAGACGGGGACCTTGTGCGCGCCGCCTGCGGCAAGGATGACGTTGGGGATGGCCTTCAGGTCGGGGATGCCGATGCCGATGACTTTCTCGTTTATCGGGTGGTCGATGGGGTTTCCCTTCGCGTCGATCACGGTGCCGAGGATGTCGCCCACGCCGCCCGCTTCGCGCAGTTCGTCGATGGTGGTGCCGTTGGGCAGCGCGTCGCGCATGAGGAGCGAGCGTTTGGACAGGTCGCCCGCCGCCATGGCCATGGCGTCCACGGCGCGGATCTTTTCCAGCACCTCGCGGAAGACGTCGAGCTGCATGATCGTGTCGCGGCTTTCGGCGGAGCCTGCGTAGAGGGGGGCGGTGAAGTAGCTGTGTTGCGCGCCCATGAGGTCGGCAAGGCGGGTGGTGATTTCGAAGCTGTTGAGGTCGGAGCCGCGGGTCAGGCCACCCATGACGGAGATGACTTCGAGGTCGGGCCGTTCGATGGCGGCAAGGAAGCGGGTGGCGATGTTGAGCGTGCCGCCCCATGACATGCCGAAGCGTTTGACCGCGGGGTCGGCCAGCACTTCGGACAGGAGGTTGCCGAGGGCTGCGCCGGTGATCATCTGGACGTCCGACTCTTGCGCGGGGGCAGGGGCGACGTAGGCCTGTTGCAGGCCGAAGCGTTCGCAGAGCGCGGATTCAAGGTCGAAGCAGGCGGCGTAGGCGGTGTTGAAGGTGATGCGGACGAGGCCGATCCTGTGCGCCTCGGACAGGGCCTTGTTGACGCGGAGGCGGGTGGCGCCGAGCTTTTCGGCGACCTTTTCCTGTGTCAGGCCTTCGACGTAATAGGCCCATGCAACCTGCGCGAGGAACCTTTGTTCCGCGTCGATCTGGGGCAGTTTCGGGGCGCGGGCCATCCGTTTCCTTCTACTTCACCGCGCCCATGGTCAGGCCGCGCACCAGATGTTTCGACGCGATCAGGGCGAAGATCAACACGGGGATCACGATCAGGGTCGAGGTGGCCATGATCTTTCCGTAGGGCACGTCATAGCCTTCCATGAAGGTGATGGCCATGGCGGGGGCGGTCTTGGCGGCCTTTGGCGCGAGGATGTAGGCGAAGAGGAGTTCGTTCCACGAGAAGATGAAGGAGAGGATGGAGGACACCGCCACGCCCGGCATGGCGAGGGGGAGGCAGATGGAGCGGAAGATGCGCCATTGGGAAGCGCCTTCCAGCAGCGCGGCCTCGTCCAGTTCGCGGGGGATGGAGCGGAACTGGTCGGTGCAGATCCAGATGACGATGGGCAGGGTGAAGGTCAGATACATCAGGATCAGCGCGAGGTGGGTGTCGCGCAGGCCAAGCTCGCGGCTGATGAGGAATACCGGGAAGGCGAGGACGACGGGGGACACGAAGCGGTTGGTGATGAACCAGAACCACAGGTCCTGCTTGCCGCGGAATTCGAAGCGGGCCAGCGCATAGGCGGCGGGCGTGCCGAGGACGACGGCAAGGGTCGTGGTGCAGACCGCGACGATGATGGAATTGATGAGGGAGGCGCCGACCTTGTCTTCGAACAGCACTTCCCAGTAGTTGGCCAGTGTGGGGGTGAAGGTCCAGACCGGCGGGCTTTCCAGTGCCACGACCTGTGTCTTCAGGCTGGTGGTGACCATCCAGTAGAAGGGAAAGATGCAGAACAGCGCGATGGCGAGAAGGAGCAGCCCTTCGGCCCAGAGGGCGCGGCGTTGGACGGGGGCGGCCATTCAGTTCACCTCGCGGTAGAAGAAGCGGATGTAGAGGCGGGCGAGGAAGATGGTGATCGCCAGCATGATGATGGCCTGGGCCGAGGCCATGCCGATGTCGAATTGCCGGTTGCCGACGCGTTCGATCAGGACGGCGATGAATTCGGTGGCGGAGCCGGGGCCGCCGCGCGTCATTGTAAACGGCATGTCGAAGAGTTTGAGCGTGTCGGCGGTGCGCAGGATCAGGACCGCGACGAGGGAGGGAATCAGGAAGGGGAGCTGGACGTAGCGCAGGACGAGCCATTGGGATTTCGTCTCTAACGTTGCCGCTTCCTCGATTTCGGGCGGCACGGTGGACAGGCCCGCCAGCAGGACCAGCGCCACGAAGGGCGTCCATTGCCAGATGTCCCAGATGATGACGGCGATGAAGGCGTTGGTGGGGTCGCCGATGAAGTTGATGGGGTCGATGCCGATCCAGCCGAGCATCTGGTTCACCACGCCGTATTTCTGGTTGAGCATCACCTGCGCCAGAAGGCCCACGACGGCATAGGTCGTGGCCATGGGCAGCACCAGCGACAGGCGGGTCAGCGTCTTGAAGAAGGTCAGCCCCGGGCGGTGCAGGACGATGGCGATGAGGAGGCCCAGCGCGATCTGGATCGGGACCGAGATCAGGAACAGCGTCGCGGTGCGGCCCATCGCCTGCCAGAAGACCGGGTCGGTCAGGACGGTGGCGTAATTGTCGAACCAGACGAAGCGCGACTGCGCCTGTTTCGTCAGGTTGAAGTTGTGAAGGCTTTTCCAGACCGCGTAGAGCAGCGGCGCAATGCCCACGAGGACAAGGGCGGCGACGGCGGGGCCGAGGAAGGCGATGATCGTCTTTCGGCGCACATGAGCGGTCATTCGGGCGGTCCTTCGGGTTGGAAACCCCGGCCCCTTTGCGGGGGGCCGGGGAAAGGTGGCGCGTCCTGCTAGGGATCAGGAGCGCAGCGCACTGGTCACAGGATCACTCGTCACCCGTTTTACTGGGCGAGCGGCTTCTTGCCGTCATAGTAGCCAGCCTCGGCGAGGACGGCTTCCATCTTTTCGCCGATGGTCTTGGCGCCTTCGTCGATGCTGACTTCACCCAGCATCATCTTGGTGCCCCATTCCTGCACGATTTCCGTGATCGCGGGCCATTCGGCGAAGCGCGGACGGAATTCCGGCACGCCTTCCTTCCACGATTCCACGAGTGCGGGGATGAACTTGTAGGTTTCGGCCAGCGCCGGGTCGGCATAGGCCGACTGGCGGGCGGGGACGCCGCCCATTTCGAGGTACTGGCCGGCCTTGGCCTTGGACGTCACCCACTGGATGAAGAGCCAGCCTGCGGCCTGTTCCGCCTCGTCCGCCTGCGATGCGACGGCGAGGGAGAAGCCGCCCAGCGCGGGCTTGCGGCCTGCGGGACCGGTCGGTTCGGGGGCGATTTCCACGCAGTCCGCGACCTTGGACGTGTCGGGCGAGACGACGGTGGAATAGAAGGCCGACCATTCGGTGATCATCGCCACGTCACCCTGCGCGAAGGCGTTGACGGTTTCGGCGTGGTCATAGGCGACGATGCCTTCGGGCATGAACTTCATCAGGTCCTGACGGAATTGCAGGCCCGCCTGCGATTCGGCCGAATTCAGGTTGGACTTGAACTCCGCGTTCAGGAAGGACCCGCCGAAGGGCCACAGGAAGCGGGCGAAGCTGTCCGCCGACTGGGTTTCGTTGCGCTTGGATTGCAGGGCGTAGGCGTATTTGCCGTCCTTGGTCAGGGCGGGGCCGTAGGTGTCCATCACCTCTTGCCAGGTGGCCGGGGGTTTGTCGAAACCGGCGGCTTCCAGCATGCAGCGGTTGTAGAACAGCAGGCCCGAATAGTTGTCGAAGGGCAGGCCGTAGTTCACGCCGTTCCACGACCCGAAGGCATCCAGCACCAGCGGGAAGAAGTCGGCCATATCGAGTTCGGGATCGGCCAGTTCGGCGTTGTTGATGAAGGTTTCGGACGGCACCAGCCAGCCGTTTTCGGCGAAGTTGCCGATCCAGACGAGGTCGATCAGCGCGACGTCGAGATCACCGCCCGCGGCGAAGTCGCGGACCTGTTCGCCCAGCGCGTTTTCGTAGGGAACGGTGGTGTAGTTCACCTTGATGCCGGTCGCCGCCTCGAATTCCGGCAGCATCTTGATCGCGGCGTTGTAGCCGGGGCGGTCGAGGAAGAGCACCTCGATTTCCGTGCCGGCATAGGGTTTTGCGGCCTCTTCCAGCGACCAGGCATTCGCCTGTGCGCCGAATGCGAGTGCGGACGCGGCCAGCGCGAGCGCACTCACGTGCATCTTGAGCTTCATGGTTATCCTCCCAGCGGTTTGAGCGTTTTGGACCGTTGACTTCCATTTGTAACGCCTAGCATATAAATGTATCGCGGAGGCATCCTGTCAACGGGGAAAAATTCGCGGAAGGAACGGGAGGGCGGCGGATGGCCGAGGTGAAGCTGGTCGGGGTGGACAAGTTCTATGGCGCGCAGCAGGCGCTGCACGGGGTCAGCCTCGACATTGCGGATGGCGAGTTCGTCGTGTTCGTGGGGCCGTCGGGCTGCGGGAAATCCACGCTGCTGCGGTCGATCGCGGGGCTGGAGTCGATTTCCGGCGGGACGGTTTCCATCGGCGGGCGGGATGTGACGGGGCTTGCGCCGTCGGAGCGGGATGTGGCGATGGTGTTCCAGTCCTATGCGCTTTATCCGCATATGACCGTGCGCGAGAACATGGATTTCGGGATGAAGATCAACGGGTTCTCTGCTGCGGACAGGGAGCGGCGGATTGCAGAGGCGGCGCGGGTCCTGCAACTGGAACCCTATCTGGACCGCAAGCCGTCGCAACTGTCGGGCGGGCAGCGGCAGCGGGTGGCGATCGGGCGGGCGATCGTGAAGCAGCCGAAGGTGTTCCTGTTCGACGAACCCCTGTCCAACCTTGATGCCAAGCTGCGGGTGCAGATGCGGGTGGAGCTGGAAGCGCTGCATTCCGAGCTGAAGGCGACGATGATCTATGTGACCCATGACCAGGTCGAGGCCATGACGATGGCGGACAAGATCGTGGTTCTGAATGCCGGGCGGGTGGAACAGGTCGGGTCTCCGATGGAGCTGTACCACCGGCCGCGCACCGAATTCGTGGCGGGGTTCATCGGTGCGCCGAGCATGAATTTCCTGGACATCCGGCTTGCAGGTGGTCGCATCACCTGCGGCAAGACGGTGATCGGGACAGCCGCACCCGTGCCGGGCGCGGTGCGGCTGGGAATACGGCCCGAGCATGTGGGGCTGGTCGCCCGCGGCGCGGGCGAGATCGACGGCACGGTCGCCCTGCGCGAGACGCTGGGGGGGGATGCCTATCTGTATGTGCGCACGGAGGCGGGGCAGATGGTGGTGCGTGCCGATGGCGACACGGCGCTGGATCACGGTTCGGAGGTGGGGCTTTCCTTCCCCGCGAACCGGCTGCATCTGTTTGACGGGGACGGGGTGAGGCTGTCTTCGGGAGGCGTGGCGGCATGACGACGGGCGATCTGGTCGCGGGGGCGGTGGCGAAATCGGCCACGGTGTCCGAGGTGCTGGTGGGGCGGGGGGTTCTGGGTCAGGCCGGGGCGCTGTTCCGGCGGCAGTTCGGGGACGGGCCGGCCTGCATCATCGCGGATGACAATACATGGGCGGCGGCGGGCGCGGCGGTGGAGGCATCGCTGCGGGCCGCCGGTGTGGCCGTGCGGCGGCATGTGCTGGGCGGGAAGCCGCGGCTGAAGCCGACGGTGGAACTGGCGAACAGCCTGCGGGATGTGCTGGCGCAGGATGCGTCGGTGCCGGTGGCGGTGGGGTCGGGCGTCATCAACGACGTGGTGAAGCACGCGGCGTTCTCGCTGCGGCGGGACTATCTGTGCGTGGGCACGGCGGCGTCGATGGATGGCTATACCTCGGCGGGGGCGCCGCTGTCGGACAGGGGGTTCAAGAAGACGATCCAGTGCCGGCCTGCGAAGGCGGTTCTGGGGGATCTGGATGTGATCGCGGCGGCCCCTGCCGAGATGACGGGGTGGGGGTATGGCGACCTTGCCGGAAAGGTGCCTGCCGGGGGGGACTGGATCATCGCGGATGCCTTGGGGATCGAGGCGGTGGATGATGTGGCATGGCCCCTTGTGCAGGGCGGGTTGCGCGGTTGGCTGGGCGCGGCGGATGCGATTGCGGCGGGGGAGCCCGTGGCGCTGGAAGGTCTGTTCGCGGGGCTGACGGTGGTGGGTCTGGCGATGGAGCTGCACGGGTCGTCGCGGCCCGCGTCGGGCGCGGATCACCAGATTGCCCATCTGTGGGAGATGGACGATCTGAAATACGGCGGCGAGCGGGTGAGCCACGGGGCCTGCGTGGCCGTGGGCTGCGTGATGTCGCTGCGGCTGTTCGACTGGATGCTGGCGCAGGACCTGACGGGGCTGGACGTGGCGGGGCTGGTGGCAGCTGCGCCGTCGCTGGATGCGAAGATCACGGCGGTGCATCAGGCCTTCGGTCCCGGCGAGATCGCGGCGCGGGCGGTGGAAGAGGTGCGGGCAAAGCATGTCGCGGGCGATGCCCTGCGGGTGCGGCTGGAGCGGGTGCGGGATGGCTGGCCTGCCCTTGCGGGGCGGCTGCGGGAGCAGGTGATGCCACCCGCGCAGATGGTGGACATGCTGCACCGTGCGGGTGCGCCTGCCGAGGCGGCGGAGATCGGGGTGGGCCGCGATTACCTGCGGCGCACCACGCTGAACGCGCGCTTCCTGCGGAGCCGGTACACCGTGCTGGACCTGCTGGACGAATGCGGGATGCTGGAGGCGGCGGTGGAGGCGTCCTTGCCTGCGCCGATGCGGAAGGAGGGGCGGGGATGAGCTACGCCGAACAGGTTTCGCGGGCGGCCGAGGAGTTGCGCGTGGCGGCGGCGGGGGTGGACCCTGCCGCGCTGGCGGGGATGGTGGAGGAGTTGGCGGCGGCGAAGCGCGTCGTCTGTTACGGCGTCGGGCGCGAGGGGCTGATGATGCGGGCGCTGGCGATGCGGCTGTATCACATGGGGCTGGATGCGCATGTGGTGGGGGACATGTCCTGTCCGCCGGTCGGCGCGGGCGACCTGCTGGTGGTCAGCGCGGGGCCGGGGGCGTTTTCGACGGTGCTGGGGCTGATGGGGGTGGCCAAGGGCGCAGGGGCGCGGGTCGCTTGCGTGACGGCGCAGCCGGGGGCGGCGGTGCCTGCGGGGTCTGACCGCGTGCTGGTGATTCCGGCGCAGACGATGGCGGATGATTTGCCGTCAGATCGGGGGCCTTCAGTGGCGTCTGTTCTGCCGATGGGGTCGCTGTTCGAGGGGGCGCAGTATCTGGTGTTCGAGATGCTGATCCTGATGCTGCGGGACCGTCTGGGTGTTTCGCCCGACGCGATGCGGGCACGGCATACCAATCTGGAGTGACGTTTCATGGCCGACTGGGAGAAGCGGTTTTCGCTGGCCGGGCGCAAGGCGCTGGTCACGGGGGCGTCGAAGGGGATCGGGTTCGAGATCTGCCGCGTCTTTGCCGATGCGGGGGCGGATATCGTGGCCGTGGCGCGGGATTCGGACGGGCTGGCCGAGGTGGAGCGCGAGGTTGAGCAGCGGGGGCGGCGCTGTCTGGTGATCGAGGCCGAGATGGGCACGCCCGAGGGCCCGGTCGCGGCGGCCGAGGCGGCGCTGGAGGCGTGGGGGACCATCGACATTCTGGTGAATAACGCGGCGATTGCGCGGATCGCACCGGCGACCGACCTGACGCTGGCGGATTGGGACGAGACGATGGCGGTGAATGTGCGTGCGCCCTTCCTTCTGGCGCAGGCGCTGGGTCCGGCAATGATCGCGCAGCGCTGGGGGAAGGTGATCAACATATCGTCGCAGACGGGGGTGATCGCGCTGGATGACCATGCGGCCTATGCGACGTCGAAGGGGGCGTTGAATGCGCTGACCAAGTCGCTTTGCGCGGAATGGGCGCGGCACAATGTGCAGGTCAATGCGATCTGTCCCACGGTGATCCTGACGCCGATGGGCAAGGCGGTCTGGGGGCCGGAGGAGAAGGGCGGGCCGATGCGGGCCGCCACCCCTGCGCGGCGCTTCGGCGAGACGGTGGAGGTGGCGGATATGGCCCTGTATCTGGCGTCGCCTGCATCGGGGCTGGTGAACGGGGCGATCATGATGATCGAAGGGGGCTATTCCAGTGTTTGACGACCTGCGGGACGCGGAGGCCGCGTTCCTGCGATACGAGGCGGTGCGGGACCGGCTGCCCGTGGCGCGGTTTCCGGCGGAGGCGGTCTTTGCGCCCGACCTTGGCGCGGTGGCGGATCGGTGGGACGGGTTCGTGCTGGATGCCTTCGGTGTGCTGAACGTGGGCGAGACGCCGATTGCGGGCGCGGTGGCGCGGATGGCCGAGTTGCGGGCGCGGGGCAAGAAGCTGTGCGTGCTGACCAATGCGGCCAGTTACACGCGGGCCGAGGCTTTGGTGAAATACCGGCGGCTGGGGTTCGATTTCACGGCGGACGAGGTGGTGTCGAGCCGTGACGTGGCCGTGTCGCGGATCGGGGCGATGATGCCCGGTGCGCATTGGGCGGCCATTGCGGCAGAGGGGGACGGGTTTTCCGACATTCCGGGGCGCGTGGGGGATGCGGTGGCGGACCCTGCGCTGTTCGACGTGGCGGACGGGGTGCTGTTCCTGTCATCGGCGCGGTGGACGGCGGCGCTGCACCTGCGGTTGCTGGAGGCGCTGGCGCGGCGGCCTGTGCCTTTGGTGGTGGCCAATCCCGACCTTGTCGCGCCGCGCGAGGACGGGCTGTCGCAGGAACCGGGGCTCTTTGCGCATGACCTGATCGACCGGCTGGGGGTTGTAGCGCATTGGTTCGGCAAGCCCTTTGCGGACGGGTTCGACGATGCCTGCGGGCGGACGGGGCTGGCGCCGGAGCGGCTGGCGATGGTGGGGGATACGCTGCACACCGATGTGCTGGGGGGGCGTGCGGCGGGGATGGGTGCGGTGCTGGTCGCCGATCACGGGCTGTTCGCGGGGCGCGACGTGCGGGGCTATATCGCGCGGTCGGGGATCGTGCCGGATGCGGTGGTGGCCACGACCTGACGGGTCAGGCGCGACCGTAGGCCAGCGCGGCCGTGTCCTGTGCGGCAGGGCGGTCGGCGATGCGGGCGAACCAGCGCGACAGGTTCGCGTGGGCCGGGTCGACGGGCAGTCCGGCGCGGGTGGCGGCGAAGTCGGCGAAGCACCACAGCACGATGTCGGCCAGCGACAGGGTGTCGCCCGCGAGGTAATCCCGCCCGTCCAGTTGCGCGTCGATCCATGCCGCGCCGTCGCGGGCAAGGTCGGCCATGCCGGCGGCGGCTTCGGGCAGGCAGCGCATCCGTTTGCCGAAGAGGCCGATGGCGGGGCCGTAGCGGAAGGCGCGGGTGACGGGGTCGCAGAAGGCCTGTTCGACGCGGCGGGTCCACATCATCACGCTGGCCCGCCGTTCGGGGGAGGGGCCGATGAGGGGCGGGCCGCCCATGACGGTTTCGATGTAGTCGCAGATGACCGGCCCTTCGGCGATGACATGTCCGTCGTCCGTGCGCAGGGCGGGCAACTGGCCTGCGGGGTTGAGCGCGAGGAAGGCGGGGGCGCGGTTTTCGCCGCCGACGAGGTCGATGCGGGTTTCCGGCAGGGTTAGGCCCTTTTCCTGCAGGAAGAAGCGGACGATGCGGGGGTTGGGGCCGACCGAGACGAAGAGGATCATGCGCCCGCCCCGCGCCACGGGCTTTCGGCCATGGTCCAGTCCAGGGCGTTGCGCACGAGGCGGCGGTAATTCGGGTCGGCGAAGGTTTCGCCGTAATGCCCCGGCTGGATGTAGGCGAGTGCGCTGTTGCCTGCGCGGCGGGTCCAGACCACCGCGCTGTCGCCGTCGGGACGGACCCAGCCCCGGTTGGAGCGGCGTTCGCCGGTCATGGCGAGGGCCATGGAATAGAGGTTGCGGCAGGTCAGTTCCACATCGGTCCGTGCCACCACGTCCACGGAATCGGTGAACACCTCCATCAGATAGGCCTCGTCGCGCAGGGTGAAGGCGGGGGGGAGGCCGCGGAAGAGGGGATGTGCGGGGTCGGTGGCGGTGATGGTCATGTCCATCTCGGCCCGGGTGCCGCCGTCCATCACCGCCCTGCCCCGCAAGGTGCCGGGGAAGTGGTAGAGGGCGCCGCCCAGTGCCTCGGCCCAGTCGGGCCATGTGGTCCATGCGGCGATGGCGTGGTGCAGGGCGACGATGGGCATACCGGCCCGCAGCAGCGCGGCGAAGCCGTCGCGGAGGGCGGGGGACGGGTCAACCTGATAGCCCGGACCGGACCACGGATCGCCGCCCGGCATGTCGTAGAAGACCAGCGCGTCCACGTCGGACAGGGTGGCGGGGTTCAGCACCTTTTCGGCGAGGGGGTGTTCGACGAGGAAGCATTCCATGCCGTCGAAGCTTTCGAACATCGCCATGAGCGCGGTGCGGTCATAGGTATGGCCGTTGCCCACCACCAGCACGCGCGGCCGCACCCTGTAATCCAGAAACCCCATGGGACGGCCCTAGTAGTAGTTGATCGGAAAGCTGAGTTCGGGGTCAGTATGGGCGTCCCAGTAGCCTTTCCAGATGGCCCTGGTCACGGGGCCGACCTGGCCGTCGCCCACGGGGCGGTCGTCCAGCGTGGTGATGGGCATGACGCCGCCTGCGGTGGTGACGAACATGATCTCGTCGCAGTCATAGGCGAGCTGCACGGGGATGTCGTCCATCACCCACGGGATGCCCAGCTTTTCGGCCACGCCGAGGACGGTCTTGCGGGTGACGCCTTCCAGCACGCCACGGCGGGGGGTGTAGAGTTTGCCGTCCTTGACCAGCACGACGTTGAAGCCCGAGCCTTCGGTCAGGTTCGCATCGCCGTCCGTCAGGATGGGATACATGGCACCGCGATCCCGTGCTTCGAATATGGCGCGGGTGAAGTCGCCCCATTGCAGGTTCTTGACCGTGGGGTCGATCGCCCCCGGCGGGATGCGGCGGACGGTGCGGGCGATGATGGCGGAACCGCCGGTCTTCTGCACCTCTTCGCCCATGACCCAGAGATAGGGCGTGACCATGAGGTAGCAGAAATTCTCGCATTCCTCGGGGGCGTATTGGCGGATGTAGCGCAGGCCGCGGGTGACGATCATCATTACATAGGCATCCCGGATGCCGCTTTTCGCCGCCATTTCCACGAGGCGGTCGCGGATTTCATGGCGGGGGATCGGGCTTTTCAGGCGGAGCTTGGCAAGGCTGGCCTCGAACCGGTCGAGATGGTCGTCCAGCCGGAAGAAGCGGCCGTCCCAGATGGCGGGGACATCATAGGTGAGGTCGGATTTCAGCAGGCCCTGATCCATCAGCGGGACCTTCGCCTCGGCCACGGGGACGTAGTCGCCGCCGACCCATGCGATGCCCTGTGCGAAGGGGTTGGTGCTTTGGCGGAGGTCGGCGAGGCGCTGGCGGTAGCCGGTGAAGATGTGGTCGGTATAGGACATGGTCTTCCTGTTCAGGCGGGGACGACGCCTGCGGCGGCGATGTCGGCGAAGGCACGGTCCACGCCTTCGACGGCGCGGTCGATGTCGGCGGCGGTGTGGGCGGCGCAGAGGAACATGTTGTGTTTCGGGTGCAGATAGACCCCGTGGCGCAGCGCGGCGAGGCAGAGGGCGTTGCCGATGCGCAGGTCCTGATCGCCGTCCACGAGGACCATGGGCATCTGCACCGGCCCTGTCTGGCGCAGGCGGTAGCCGTGGCGGGCGGCGGCTTCGTCCAGCCCCTTGCGGAAGCGGTTGCCCATCGCTTCGGTATGGGCGAGCGCATCGGTGTCGCGCAGGATGCGGACGGTGGCGAGGCCCGCCGCCATGGCCGCCGCGCCATACCAGAAGGAGCCGGTGGTGAAGATCTTTTCCGCGCCTTCGCGGGCGCGGTCCGCACCGGCGATGGCAGCGAGCGGCCAGCCGTTGGCGATGGCCTTGGAATAGGCGGCGAGGTCGGGTTTCACGCCATGCACGGCCCAGCTTCCCCGCACGTCGAGGCGGAAGCCCGCGCGGACATCGTCGCAGATCAGCATGGCGCCGGTGCGGTCGCAATGGGTGCGGGCGGCGGTCAGGAAGTCGCGCGTGGGCATTTCCTGATCGCGGCCGACATCGTGGCGGAAGGCGGTCAGGATGATCGCGGCGAGGTCGTCGCCCGCCTGTGCCACAGCGGCGTCGAGGCTGGCGGTATCGCCCCAGTCGAAGGTGATGAGATGGGCGCGGTCTTCGGTGGTGACGCCGATGACGGAGGGCGAGCACCACGGCACGGCGCCGTGATAGGCGCCTTTCGCCATGATGACCTTGCGGCGGCCGGTGCCGGCGCGGGCGA
The DNA here is from genome assembly GCA_000500915.1 of Rhodobacter sp. CACIA14H1. Taxonomy (GTDB): domain Bacteria; phylum Pseudomonadota; class Alphaproteobacteria; order Rhodobacterales; family Rhodobacteraceae; genus Paragemmobacter. The sequence goes on along the minus strand of AYNO01000021.1, from coordinate 13,046 downwards.
TGGTGACGCAGGCGGTGGTGGCGTCGGTGCCGTTCTTCTGGAAGAGGCACCAGTCGGCATGGGCGAGCGTGGGGGTCAGCGTTTCGGCCAGTTCCACCAGCGTCTCGGTCGGGCCGTTGCCGGAATCCACGACCTGCAACTGGCGGAGGGCGGCGGCATCCACCTCGGGGTGGTGGTAGCCGAGGACGTTCGGGCCCCATGCGCACATGAAATCGATGTATCCGTTGCCATCGGCATCCCAGACGCGGCAGCCGTCGGCGCGGGAGAAGAATTGCGGATAGCCCGGTGTGATGGCGCGGGTGGCCATGTGGCCCCACATGCCGTTGGGAATGACGTGTCGCGCCCGGTCCTGGAGGGCTTGGTCGCGGGAATTGCCGAGGGGCGCGGTCATGGCTTTCTCTCTGTCGGGAAGGAAAGGGGGCGCCTGCGGGCGCCCCCTGCGGGATCAGTTGGTGATTTCGGCCAGCGGCAGGTTGCAGCAGGCGCTGTAGCGCACGCCCTTCACGTCGGGGCCGTAGGCGAGGATCAGGTCGGGGCTGACCATGGGGATGATGATTTTGTTGTTGATCATCTCCTGCGCGGCTTCGGTCCAGAGCTTGTTCGCCTCGTCCGCCGTGGGTGCGGCAAGGGCGGCGGCCTTCAATTCGCCGGGGCGGGGGTTGATGATGCCCGGGACGGTGTCACCGCCGGCGCGGTTGGCCCAGACCGACCCCTCCTGCATCCCGAAGACGTCGATGTATTGCGACGTGCCGAAGAAGTCGGGCGCGAAGAAGACGGCGGTCAGCGGGATGTGGTCGCCATTCGCGGCCTCGCGCCAGTTGGCGAAGGGCACGGGGGACAGTTCCAGCGTGATGCCGACCTTGGACAGGTCCTGCTGGATCTTCTGCATCATGAGGTTGAAGTCCACGCCATAGACGTTCAGGTCGGGATAGATGGACTGGAGCGTGAAGCCGTCGGCGTGGCCCGCCGCTGCCAGCATCTCCTTGGCCTTGTCGGGGTTGTATTCCGGCACGGCGTGGCCGTCACCGCCGGGGAAGCCGAGCGGGATAGGCGCGGCGAGCGGGCGCCCTGCCCCGCCCAGCGTGAAGTCGATCAGCGAGGTGCGGTCGATGGCGATGGAGATCGCCTCGCGCACGTCGGGGGTCATGTCGATGGGGGTGGCCTTGGCCCCCGGCGAGAGGGCGATATAGACGAAGTTGTAGGACGGCACCTTTTCCACGACGGCGGGCGTGCCTTCGAGCGACTTGGCGTTTCGGGGTCGATCTGCATGGCGATGTCCACCTCGCCGGATTGCAGCATCTGGGCCTGTGCGACGGCGTCCTTCACCTGGCGGAAGATGACTTCCGGCACGGCAGGCTTGGTGCGCCAGTAGTTTTCGTTGCGTGCGAGGCGCAGTTCGGCATTGGGTTCGTAGGCGGCCAGCACGAAGGGTCCGCTGCCCGCCGAGTTGGAGAGGAACCAGGTTTCCGAGGTGTCCTTTTCGGCGGCCGTCTCGTCCGCGAGGGCGCCGTTGGCGGCGGCCACGTCACTGTTGATGACGCCGAGGAAGCCGGCGGCGGCCTGGTTGAGGAATTCCGAGTTCGGCGCGGCAAGCTTGACCACGACGGTGGCCGCATCGGGGGTTTCGATGGCGGTGATGGGATCGGCGAGGAAGGCCGCGTTGCCCTTCATGTTCTTCAGCCGTTCGAAGGACCATTTCACGTCCTTGGCTTCGACCGGCGAGCCGTCGGAGAATTTGGCGGCGGGGTCGAGGGTGAAGGTGAATTCGGTCTGTTCGGGGTTGAAGGACCAGCTTGCCGCCAGCAGGGGTTGCAGGTTGTTGTCCTTGTCCAGCGTGACGAGCTGTTCATAGACCGAGGTGTTGTAGATCTGGCAGGTGTCGCACCATGCGCGGGCCGGATCTAGCGCGTTCACGTCCATGTCGCGGGCGATGACGAGCGCCTTTTCCTGCGCCTGTGCCTGCGGGACCGAAAGGCCGAACACGGCCGCCGCCACCGCGAGCGACAGGACCATCGCCTTCCGTCTGGGAACCCTGATTACCATTTGCCGTCCTCCTGTTGGTGGACCGAGGTCCGGTCCGTTTTCTAGTTGCCGGTGATGCGAAGCAGGGCTTCGCGGATATCCGCCGCCGAACCCAGCGCGGCGCGATTGAGGACTGCGGAGACGGTGGGTGCGGCAAGGCCGCCTGTCACGCGCAGGATTTCGTGGTCGAGGCTGTCGAAGAAGCGGTCCTGTATGCCGTCTGCCCATGTCGCGCCCATCGACATGCTGCGGGCGGTCTGTTCCGCGATGATGACGCGGCCCGTGCGGTCGATGGAGGCGCCGATGGTGTCCCAGTCGATGCCGTGGTGGTCGATGTTGCGCAGGTCGATGATTTCGGCGTCGATGCCGGTTTCGTCGGCAGCCTTGACGGCATTGGCGACCATGACGGAGGTGGCGAGGACGGTGCAGGCGGTGCCGGGGCGGACGACATGGGCGCGGCGGAAGGGGATGATGTAGTCGCGGTCGCCTGCGGGCACGTCGAATTCGCGCTGGTAGAGTTCGGTATGTTCGACGACGAGGACGGGATCGTCGCAGCGCAGGGCGGCGTTCAGCAGGCCGATGTAGTCATGCGCGGTGGAGGGGGTGACGATCCGCCAGCCGGGGAACAGGCCGAAGAGCGCGGAGGGATCGGCCGAGTGCTGCGAGCCGTAGCCGGTATGGGGCGAGACGCGGACGCGCATGACGAGGGGGACGGGAAAGCCGGAGCCGAACATGTGGCGGACCTTGCCGACGCCGTGGGCGATCTGGTCGGCGGCGGTGAAGCAGAAATCGCCGAACATGATTTCCACCACCGGGCGCAGGCCGTTCAGCGCGGCGCCCAGCGCGACGCCGGTGAAGCCGTTTTCCGCGATGGGCATGGGCAGCACGCGCCCCGGCCAGCGTTCCAGCGCCCCCTTGGTGAAACCGGAGACGCCGCCGCGCATCTGGTGGACATCCTCGCCCATGACGATGATGCGGGGGTCGCGGTCCATGGCGGCGGCCAGCGTTTCGGAGGCGGCGGTGACGAATTTCACGCGTTCGGTCCGGACGAGGGGCAGGTCGTCATGGTCGAGGATGCGGGCATCCGCGAGTTCGGACAGGTCGCCGAGGATGCCGTCGTCGCGGCTGGCGGGATCGGGCCAGAGCCTGTCGGGGATGCGCAGCGCGTTGCCGCCGGGGACGGTTTCGGTGAGCTGTGCCGCCGCTGCCGCGACGCGGGCCGTCACGGTGGCATCGATGCGGGTCAGGTCTTCGGCGCAGGTGATGCCGAGTTCGCGCAGGCGGGCCGCGGCCGTGGTGACGGGATCGCGGGCGAGCCATGCGTCTTCCTCGTCGGTGGGGCGATAGCCGAAGTCGCTGCCCTTGCGGCTGCCGGACTGGTGGAAGTGGCGGTAGAGCAGCGCCTCGATCACCACGGGGCCGCCTTCGGTGGCGATGATGCGGCGGGCTTCGGCCATGGCGTCATGGACGGCGACGACATCCATTCCGTCCACCTCGATCGAGGGGATGCCGAGCATCGCCCCGCGCGAGGAGATGCGGGTTTCGCGGGTGATGTCGGTGATGCGGGTGGAGACGCCGTAGAGGTTGTTTTCGATGAAGAAGATGGCGGGGACGCGCTGGGCGGCGGCGATGTTCATCGCTTCGTAGCTGGCGCCGTTCTGGGCGGCGCCGTCGCCGAAGAAGGCGACCGAGACCTGATCGCGGCCGAGCATCCGGTCGGCCAGCGCATAGCCCACGGCGTGGGGCGGGTTGCCGCCGACGATGGCCGAGGTGCCCATGATTCCCGCCGCCGCGTTGCGCATGTGCATGGAGCCGCCGCGCCCGCCGCAATAGCCGGGGGTGAGGCCCATGATTTCGGCCATGAAGCGGTGGATGGCGTCGTCCATTTCGGGCGTGAAGTCGTCGTTCAGCACGTCGAAGCCCGCAGGGGTGACGGCGTTGACCAGTTTCAGCAGGACCTGGTGATGGGCGCGGTGGGTGCCGTTGATGCGGTCCTGCGCACCGAGGACGGACATGGCACCGACGGCGCCGGCCTCCTGCCCGATGGAAGCATGGGCGGGGCCGTGGATGAGACCGGCCTTTTCCAGTTCCAGCAGCTTTTCCTCGAACCGGCGGATGAGGAGCATCTGCGCATACCAGTGGACCAGATCGGCAGGACGCTTTGCCTGCCAGTCGGCCAGATCCGCCTCGATGCGGAACCAGGGGGCCGATGGGGAAAGCGGGGTCCGTTGCGGCATCGTCGGTCCTTCTGGCGATCCTGCCGCAGGGGTGCGGAACAGTGCGGATCGCTTTTGTGGAAATTAATTCCGTTTTCGCTTGAAACGAACACTAAGCCGTGCCAGCCTTTTCGTGCAACATAAATTTTCGCGCCGGGTCCGGCCCGGTTCCCGAGGGCAGGACAAGCGATGATCCGAGACGCCGAAATCCTTGACGGGCTTGTGGAAACCGTGCGCCGCTTCGTGCGGGAAAGGCTGGTTCCCGCCGAGGCGGAGGTGGAGGAGACCAACACGATCCCGCCCGCCATCATCGCGGAGATGCGGGCGCTGGGGCTGTTCGGGCTGTCGATTCCCGAAGCCTATGGCGGGCTGGGCCTGACCATGGAGGAAGAGGTGATGGTGGCCCTTGAACTGGGCGCCACCTCGGCGGCGTTCCGGTCGGTGATCGGGACCAATAACGGGATCGGGTCGCAGGGGATCATCGCGGACGGGACCGAGGCGCAGAAGGCCTATTGGCTGCCGCGCATGGCGTCGGGCGAGGTGATCGGGTCCTTCGCGCTGACCGAGCCGGATGTAGGGTCGGATGCGGGGTCGGTGCGGACGACGGCGCGGCGCGAGGGGGATCACTACATCCTGAACGGGACCAAGCGGTATATCACCAACGCGCCGGTGGCGGATGTGTTCACGCTGATGGCGCGGACGGGGGAGGCGGGACCGTCGGGGGTGACGGCCTTCCTCGTGCCTGCGGACAGTCCGGGGCTGAGCCTTGGCCAGCCGGACCGCAAGATGGGGCAGCGGGGGACCAAGACCTGCGACGTGATCCTTGACGGGTGCCGCGTTCCGGCGGAGGCGGTCATCGGCGGGGTGGAGGGACAGGGGTTCAAGACGGCGATGAAGGTGCTGAACCGGGGCCGTCTGCATATCGCGGCGGTCTGCGTGGGGCAGGCGCAGCGGCTGTGCGAGGAGGCGACGGGTTTTGCCACGTCGCGGGTGCAGTTCGGCAAGCGGATTTCGGAACACCAGTTGGTGCAGGCGATGCTGGCGGATTGCGCGACGGAGACCTATGCGGGGCGCTGCATGGTGATCGACGCGGCGCGGCGGTTCGATGCGGGGGAGCGGATCATCCAGCAGGCGGCGGCGTGCAAGCTGTTCTGTTCGGAGATGGTGGGGCGCGTGGCGGACCGTGCCGTGCAGGTCCATGGCGGCGCGGGCTACATGCAGGATTATCCGGTGGAACACTTCTACCGCGACGTGCGGCTGTTCCGGCTGTATGAGGGGACATCGCAGATCCAGCAGATCATCATTGCCCGCGAGATGTGCGCGGGGAGGTGACAGACAGCCATGCCCCCCGCACTCGGCATCATCGCGGATGATTTCACCGGCGCGGTGATGGTGGCCGGGATGCTGGAGGGGCGCGGGCTGTGCTGTCCGGTGCTGTTCCGGCCCGATGCGGGGGCGGATCTGGCGGGGGCGGATCTGGCAGGCGCGGGGGCGCTGGTGGCGGCGGCGCGGAGCCGGACGGTCGCGGTGGCCGAGGCGATGGCCGAGGTGGCGGGCTGGCATGACGCGCTGGTGGCGGCGGGATGCGGGCGGGTGGCCTACAAGGCCTGCGCGAGTTTCGATTCCACGGCAGAGGGGAATATCGGGCCTGCGGCGGACCTGCTGGCCGCGCGGGCGGGGCGACGGCCCGTGCTGATGGGCGCCGGTTTCCCGCGGTTCGGGGCGACGGTGCATCAGGGCTATCTGTTCTATCGCAACCGGCTGGTGTCGGAGTCGATCAAGCGGCTGGACCCGCTGACACCGATGGAGGACCCCGATCTGGTGCGCTTCCTTGGCCGGCAGAGCCCGCATCGCGTGGCTCTGGTGGGTCATGCGGTGTTGCGGCAGGGGGTCCGCGCGGCGGGCGAGGCGCTGGCGGCGCTGGCGGCGGACGGGGCGGGGCATGTGCTGTTCGACGCGTCGGATGACGGGGACGTGGCGGTGACGGCCGAGCTTGCGGCGCGGCTGGACCTGCCCGTGGTGGCGAGCGATCCGCTGATCGTGGAACTGGCGGTGCGACTGGCGGAAGCGGTGGAGGTGCCGCGCCCCTGCCCCGCGCCCGGTCCGGTGGCGGTGCTGGCGGGCAGCACGGGGCCGGTGGTCATGGGGCAACTGGCGGCGCTGGGGCATCCGGTGCTGGTGCTGGACCTGCTGGATGCGCGGGGGGTGGAGGGCGTCGTGGCCGAGGCGCTGGACTGGGCGGGGCGGCAGGGCGGGTCTTTCGCGGTGTCCACGGCAACCGGGGCGGAGGGGCTGGCGAGGACGCAGGCGGCGCTGGGCGCGGCAGGCGCGGCGCGGCGGGCCGAGACGCTGCTGGGGCGGGTTGCGGCGGGGCTGCATGGGCGTGGTCTGCGCCGGTTCGCGGTGGCCGGGGGCGAAACGTCGGGCGCGGTGGTGGCCGCGCTGGGGGCGGGGGCGGCGCGGGCCTTGCCGGAGGGGCGGATCGGACTCGGGGAATGTCTGGCCGATGCGGACGGGCCGCTTTGGCTGTTCCTGAAGCCCGGCAAGCTGGGCAGCGAGGATGTGCTGCAGCGGGCGATCCTGCACGGGGAGGGACGGGGCGCATGAGCGGCGAGGCGGCGGCGCGGGACAGTCTGGTGGCGGCAGCGCGGGAGTCCGTGCGGCTGGGATTGAACAGCGGGACGGTGGGGAATTTCAGCCTGCGCCATGGCGAAGGGATGCTGGTCACGCCCACGGGCATCCCGCCCGGGGAGATGGGGCCGGAGCAGATCGTGGCGATGGACCTGCGGGGCGGATGGCAGGGCGACTGGGTGCCGTCGTCGGAATGGGCGATCCATGCGCGGATCTATGCGGCGCGGCCCGATGCGGGGGCGGTGGTCCATGCCCATCCCGACCATTGCGTCGCGCTGTCCTGTCTGCGCGAGGCGATCCCGCCCTTTCACTACATGGTGGCGGGGTTCGGCGGGGAGGAGGTGCCCTGTGCGCCCTATGCCTGTTTCGGCAGCATGGAGCTGGCCGTGGCGGTGGCCGAAACGCTGGGCGAGCGGTTCAACGCCTGCCTGATGGCCAATCACGGGATGGTGTCGCTGGGCGCGGAGCCTGCGGCGGCGCTGGCACGGGCGGCGAAGCTGGAGACGCTGGCGCGGCAATATCTGCTGGCGCGGGCGGCGGGGGTGCCGGTGCGGCTGTCGCCGGAAGAGATGGCGGAGGTTGCGGCGCGGTATGCGGGCTATGGGCAGCAGCGGCGCTAGGACGCGCTGCGCCAGAGTTCGGTCAGGACCCGGAGCGACAGGTCGGGATGTTCCAGATGCGGCAGGTGCCCGCAGGCATCGACGGCGTGCAGGGCCACGGTGGCGGGCAGGTCGCGCGTCGTGGCGAAGGGAAGGATGCGGTCCTGCCGCCCGAAGACCACGCGGGCGGGGATGCGGAGGCGGGCGAGATCGGCCCTGATGGAAAGGGTCTGGGTGCCGTCGGGGAAGAAGCGGTCTGCGAAGGCGGACATGGCGGCGGTCAGGGCATCGTCCTGACGCCGTGCGGCGACGGACTTCACGAAGGCATCGGTGATGGTGGCGGGATCGTTGACAAGGCGTTCCAGCCACGGGCGCAGGCTGGCGGCGCTGCGGGCGCGGAGGATGCCGCGGGTGAAGGCTTCGTCGATCTCGGGGCCGAGTCCGGCGGGCGCAAAGAGGCAGAGGCCGCGCAGGTCCAGATGGCCACGGGTGGCAAGGCGGGCGGCGATGGCACCGCCGAAAGAGTGGCCCGCAAGGACGACGGGGCGGGTCAGGAGCGGGGCGAGCGTGGATTCGACGGCGGCACAAAGGGCGTCGGCATCGGCGGGGACGGCGCGGGGGGAGTCGCCGTGCGCGGGCAGGTCGAGCGCGAGGACGGGGAAGGCCGGGCGCGCCGCGGCGAAGAGGCCGCGCCAGTTGTTCAGGTCGGCGCTGTAGCCGTGCAGCAGGACGACCGGCATCCCTTCGCCGCGACGGAGCCAGACTGCGTTCAGGGCGCCAGCAGCGGGCGGGGTGGAAAGCGGCGCGGCGGCGATGGCTTCGAGGCGGGACAGGACATCGGATTTCTGGACCCTGCCGCGCGGGCCGGTTCCGGCAAGACCGGCAAGGTCCACGCCGCGTTCCCGCGCGATGCGGCGGGCGAGCGGGGTGGGGTTGGGAAGGCGCGACCTTGCGGGGCGCGGGGCGGATTCGGGTGCAAGGCGGGCCGCAGGGGCAGCGGCCGCGACGGCTGCGGGAAGCGGCGCGGGGGCTGCCACGTCGTCGGCTGCGGTGATGCGGGCGACTTCGGCGCCGACGTCCACCTCGGCCCCTTCCGGTGCCATGTGGCGCAGGGTGCCGGCTGCCGGGGCTTCGACTTCGACGGCGGCCTTGTCGTTGTCGATCTCGAATATGATCTGGCCGGCGGTGACGGTCGCGCCATCCTCCACCAGCCAGCGCGCGATCCGGCCGGTCTGCATTTCAAGGCTGACCTTGGGGTAGAGGACGGGGATCGGCATGGCGCTTCCTTGGGCTGGGGCTATTGGGCGGCGGTCGTGTCCGGCTGTCCGGCGAGGCGGGTGCGCAGGCGGTCCACGGTGCGGACGAGGTCGGGCCCGACGCGGGACAGGCAGATATCCTGCGGGATGATGTCCACGATCCCGCCGCAGGTGATGGCGACGAGGGGGGAGCCGTCGGTCGGGCGGAAGGCGATGCCGACGGCGTTGATGTAGCTGTACCACGAGCCGAAGGTGGCGACGAAGCCGTGGCGGCTGTAGCTGTCGATCGCCTCGGCCAGAGTGGCGCGGATGCGGACTTCCTGATCCGGTTCCCGGGCAATGATCTGCGCCACCACATCGTCGCGGATTTCGGGGCGCATCCCTGCCAGATAGGCCAGTCCCATCGCCGTGCGCCAGATGGGCAGGCGCGAGCCGACGTTCAGCCGCAGGGAGACCGGACTCTGCGAGCGGCAGTTGGCGAGATAGACCATCTCCAGCCCGTCGCGGGTGCCCAGCGCCGTGGCGACGCCCGTGCGGTCCGCCAGTTCCTGCATGAGCGGTTGCGCCATGTGGACGACCGCGCTGGAACTGAGCGCGGAATAGCCCAGTGACACGGTCGCGGGGCCGATGCTGTAGCGGCCAAGCTGGGTGTCGTAATGCAGGTAGCCCAGCGAGACGAGCGTGGCGGTCAGGCGGGACACGGTGGCCTTGGGCAGGCCGGTGCGTTCGATGAGTTCCTGGTTGCCGAGGGTCGTATCCTCGGCCGTGAAGGAGCGCAGGATTTCCAGCCCGCGCGTGAGCGAGGCGGCAGGATTGCTTGTCTCTGCCGCTTCGGCCCCATCTGCAGGCAGTGCCCGTTTCCGCATCGTTTCCCCCCGGTCTTGCCGTCTGTCCGTTCGTTGTCCGGCAGTCACGCGAATATTTGAAACATAATTTCAATTATGTTGACGACGCGCCTGCCGGTTGTCAATACTAGCCGGGAATTCGCCACCCCTCCATCCGGCACAGGCTGCCGGCCAGAGCTGTCGGGAAGGACAAGGCCATGACCCGCTACATCCTGCGCCGCCTGATCGCGATGCCGTTCCTTGTGCTGGGAATCGTGACGCTGGCCTTCCTTCTGACCAGCGTCACGAAGGGCGACCCGCTGACGGCCATCGTGTCGGACCGGCAGTTGAACAACCCCGAGGTGGTGGCAGCGGCCAAGGCGAAGTGGGGGTTGGACCGCAGCCTGCCGGAGCGGTATGCGATCTATGTCGGCAACCTGCTGACGGGGGATATGGGGACATCCTTCATCACCCGCCGCCCCGTGGCGCAGGATGTGCTGTACCGGCTGCCGGCGACGATGGAACTGGTCATCGCGGCGATGGCCGTCGGGGCCACCATCGGCATCAGCCTTGGCGTCCTTGCGGCCTATTTCCGCAATACGGTGATCGACCATGTGGCGCGGCTGTTCGCGCTGTTCGGGTCTTCGATCCCGGTGTTCTGGCTGGGGCTGGCGCTGCTGTATGTCTTTTCGGTGCAATGGGGGGTGCTGCCCGGTCCCGGGCGGCTGGACGCGCGGGCGACGCCGCCGCCGATGGTGACGGGGTTCATGACCATCGACACGCTGCTGGCGGGGGATTTCCGGCTGTTCCTGGACGCCGTGTGGCATCTGATCCTTCCGGCTTTCGTGCTGGGCTGGGCCGTGGCGGGGACGATCTCGCGCCTTGTGCGGGCGAACATGCTGGAGGTGCTGTCGCGGGAGTTCATCCTGACGGCGCGGGCCAAGGGGGCGGGGGAGTTCCGCGTGGTGATCCGTCATGCGCTGCGCAACACGATGGTGCCGACGCTGACGGTGATCGGCTATTCCTTTGCCTATCTGCTGACCGGCGCGGTGCTGACCGAGACGATCTTTTCGTGGCCGGGCATGGGGTCCTATGCGGTGGATGCGGCGCGGGGGCTGGATTTCCCCGCCATCATCGGCGTGACCATCGTGGGGGGCGTGGTCTTCCTTGTGACCAACCTGCTGACCGACATCGCCTATGTCGTCGCCAACCCGCGCGTGAGGCTGGGCTGATCCATGAGCGTCCTTTCCGCACCCCGTTTCGTCCGCCCCCGCTGGCTGTCACTGCCGTTGATGGTGGGGATCGCGCTGGTCCTGTTCTGGCTGGTGGCGACGGTCGCCGCGCCGTGGATGACGGTCCATGACCCGCTGGACATGGTCGGGCGGCGGTTGCAGGCGCCAAGCTGGGACCACCTGCTGGGCACGGATGCGCTGGGGCGGGACGTCCTGAGCCGGACGCTGCACGGGGCGCGGCATTCCATCCCCATCGCGGTGACGGTGGTGGCCGTCGCGGTGGCGATCGGTGCCTTTCTGGGGGCGCTGGCGGGGTTCATCGGGGGGATCGTGGACACGGTCATCATGCGGCTGGTGGATGTGACGCTGTCCTTTCCGCCGATGCTGCTGGCCATGGCCGTGGCGGCGTCGCTGGGGCCGGGGCTGGAGAATGCGACCATCGCCATGGTGATCGTGTGGTGGCCGGTCTATGCGCGGCTGATGCGGGCGCAGGTGCTGGAGGTGCGGGAGCGCGAGCATGTGGAGGCGGCCGTCGCCTCGGGCGCGACGCAGACGCGGGTGCTGACCAAGCATGTGCTGCCGCTGTGCTGGACCCCCGTCCTGATCAGCGCGACGATGGATCTGGGGCAGGTGATCCTGCTGGCGGCATCTTTGTCCTTCATCGGGCTGGGGGCCACGCCGCCGACGCCGGAATGGGGGTCGATGATTTCGGACGGGGCGTCGCAATTCTATTCATGGTGGGTCGCGCTTGGCCCCGGGCTGGCGATCCTGACCATCGTGCTGGGGTTCAACTTCATCGGCGACGGCCTGCACGACTACTTTGACCCGAGGTCGAAATGAACGCGCATCCCCCCCTGTTCGAGGTGCGCGACCTGCGCGTGGCCTTTGGCCGGAACGGTGTCTTTGCGGAAGCGGTCCGCGGCATCAGCCTGCATGTCGATCATGGCGAGGTGCTTGGGATCGTGGGCGAGTCCGGGTCCGGCAAGTCGGTCGGGATGCTGGCCGCGCTGGGGCTGCAACCCGAAGGGGCGCGGGTGAGCGGGTCGGTGCGGTTCAAGGGGCGCGAGCTGGTGGGGTTGCCGCGGCGGGCGCTGCGGGAGTTGCGCGGGTCGCGGATCGCCATGATCTTCCAGGACCCTTTGTCATCGCTGAACCCCGTGATGACGGTGGGGGACCAGATCGCCGAGGCGGTGCGGCTGCACAATCCCGACCTGTCGCGGCGGGCGGCGCTGGACCGCGCCAAGGACCTGCTGGCGCTGGTGGCGATACCGCAGCCGGACCGGCGGCTGCAGCAGTATCCGCACGAGTTTTCCGGCGGGATGCGCCAGCGGGTGATGATCGCCATGGCGGTGGCGAACGACCCCGACCTGCTGATCGCGGACGAGCCGACGACGGCGCTGGACGTGACCGTGCAGGCGCAGATCATGGAGGTGCTGGCCGAGTTGCAGGCGCGGCTGAAGCTGGGGCTGGTGCTGATCACGCATGACCTTGGCGTTCTGGCAGGCCATGCCGACCGCGTGGCCGTGGTCTATGCCGGGCAGGTGGTGGAACAGGCGGGGGTGGATGACCTGTTCGCGCGGCCGGGGCATCCCTATACGCGGGGGCTGATCGCATCCATCCCCGACATGACGGCGCAGAGCGAGCGGCTGTTTTCCATCGACGGGACGCCCCCCGCGCTGGGCCGGTTGCCCGCGGGCTGTCCGTTCAACCCGCGCTGTGTGGCGGCGCAGGACATCTGCCGGCGCGAGGCCCCGCCGCTGCACCGGAAGGGCGACCATGCGGCCGCCTGCCATTTCGCCTTTTCGGCAACGGAGAGCGCCGCATGAGCCCGTCCGAACCCCTTTTGTCCGTCCGCAATCTGGTGAAGCGCTTTCCCGTGAAGGGCGGGCTGCTGATCGAGCGGGACGTGGGCCATGTGAACGCGGTGGCGGGTGTGTCCTTCGACGTGGCGGCGGGCGAGACGCTGGGGCTTGTGGGGGAGTCGGGCTGCGGGAAATCCACGCTGGGCCGGTGCATCCTGCGGCTGATCGAGCCGACGGAGGGACAGACGCTGTTCCGGGGGCAGGACATCAACGCGCTGCCGGCGGAAGAGATGCGGATGCTGCGGCGGAAGGTGCAGCTTGTGTTCCAGGACCCCTATGCGTCGCTGCATCCGAGGATGACGGTGGCAGAGAACATCGCCGAGCCGTTGCGCATCAGCGATCTGGACACCGCCGCCCGCAGGCGCCGCGTGGCGGAGATGCTGGATCTGGTGCGGCTGAATCCC
>AYNO01000020.1 GCA_000500915.1 Rhodobacter sp. CACIA14H1 | reverse complement strand
AAACCTTTGCCGAGGCAGGCCGCCAGCATTACGGTGGCAACCTCAAGGGCCGCTGGATCCTGACGGGCGGCCTTGGCGGGATGGGTGGTGCGCAACCCCTCGCCGCCGTCATGGCCGGCGCCTGCTGTCTGGCGGTAGAGGTGGACGAAACCCGCATCGATTTCCGCATCCGCACCCGCTACCTCGACGCCAAGGCCCATACGCTGGACGAAGCCCTCGCCCTCATCGCCGACTGGACCGCGAAGGGAGAGGCGAAATCCGTAGGCCTCCTCGGCAACGCCGCCGAGATCTTCCCCGAACTCGTCGCCCGCATGAAACAGGGCGGCCCCCGCCCCGACATCGTCACCGACCAGACCTCGGCCCATGACCCCCTGCACGGCTACTGCCCCGCAGGCTGGACCACCGCCGAATGGCGGGCAAAGCAGGAAACCGCGCCCAAAGAGGTGGAAAAAGCCGCCCGCGCCTCGATGCGTACCCATGTCGCCGCCATGGTGGATTTCTGGAATGCGGGCGTCCCGACGCTCGACTACGGCAACAACATCCGTCAGGTCGCGCAGGACGAAGGGCTGGAAAACGCCTTCGCCTTCCCCGGCTTCGTCCCCGCCTATATCCGCCCGCTGTTCTGCAAGGGCATCGGCCCCTTCCGCTGGTGCGCCCTCTCGGGCGACCCCGAGGATATCTACGCCACCGACCGCGCCATGAAGCGGCTCTTCCCCGACAACGCGCACCTGCACCGCTGGCTCGACATGGCGCAGGACCGCATCGCCTTCCAGGGCCTGCCCGCCCGCATCTGCTGGATCGGGCTGGGCGACCGCCACCGCGCAGGGCTGATGTTCAACGACATGGTGAAATCCGGCGAACTCAAGGCCCCCGTCGTCATCGGCCGCGACCACCTCGACTCGGGCTCCGTCGCCTCGCCCAACCGCGAGACGGAGGCGATGAAGGACGGCTCCGACGCCGTCTCCGACTGGCCGCTCCTCAACGCGCTGCTGAACACGGCAAGCGGGGCGACATGGGTTTCCCTGCATCACGGCGGCGGGGTCGGCATGGGCTTCTCGCAGCATTCCGGCATGGTCATCGTCGCCGACGGCACCGACGACGCGGCGCGGCGGCTGTCGAACGTGCTGTGGAACGACCCCGCCACCGGCGTCATGCGCCATGCGGATGCGGGCTATGACATCGCGCTGGACCATGCCCGCGCCATGGACCTGCGCCTGCCGGGCATATTGGGGAACTGAAGAAAGGGGGCGCTCGCGCCCCCTCTTGGCCTTCGGCCAATTCACCCCCTGAGGGTATTTCGCCCGAGATGAATGGCCATATGCCCATAAGCGATGCGGCGCCACGCCGCGCCGCCTTGCTGTTGCGCGACCTCCGCCTAGCTCCGCCGCATGACCGCACTGCCCCTGCCCCTTCCCGCCACCCGCGCCGCCGCCACGGCCCGCCTTGCCGCTTTCCTTCCCCGCGCAGGCCTCCCCTACGCCGCCCGCCGGAACGAGGATCTGCCGGGCCACCCCCATGTCTCCGGCCTCTCCCCCTATATCCGCCACCGCCTGCTGACCGAGGCCGAGGTGATCGATGCCACCCTCCGCGCCCATCCGCAGGGGGCGGACAAGTTTCTGGCCGAAGTCTGGTGGCGCACCTACTGGAAGGGCTGGCTGGAACGCCGCCCCGCCATCTGGTCGGCCTACCGTCAGGGCCTGACGGCGGCGCTGGACCGGCTGCATGTCGAATCCGGCCTCCGGCAGCAATGGGAAGCCGCCTGCACCGGTACCACGGGGATCGACGGCTTCGACCACTGGGCGCAGGAACTGGCCGCGACGGGCTATCTGCACAACCACGCGCGGATGTGGTTCGCCTCCATCTGGATCTTCACCCTGCGTCTGCCCTGGGAACTCGGCGCGGATTTTTTCCTGCGCCACCTGATCGACGGCGACCCCGCCTCCAATACCCTTTCCTGGCGCTGGGTCGGCGGCCTGCACACGCCGGGCAAGACCTATGCCGCCACGGCCGACAACATCGCCCGGAACACCGCAGGCCGCTTCCGCCCCAAGGGCCTTGCCGCGACCTGCCCGCCTTTGCCGATGGCACCCCACCCTGCCCCCCGCCCCATGCCCGAAGGCGACATCCTGCACGATCTGCCCACCGCGCTGCTGCTGCACGAGGATGACCTTGCCGGCGACGGCTTCCCCCACCTGCCGCCCGACCGGCCGCTCCTCTTCCTGACCACCACGACGCGCCGCTCGCCCCTTGCCGTGAACCCGCTCGTGACCGCCTTCGTGGACGACGCCCTGGCCGATACCGCCCGCCGCATGGGCCAAGCCGGTGCCCCCCGCTTCATCGATGCCACGCTGGACGGTCTGGCCGACCACCTCGCCACGCAGGGCATCCGCCAGCTTGTCACGCCCTACGCGCCCATCGGCCCCACTGCCGCCGCGCTCCAGCGCCTTGGCCCGCTGCTGGCGTCGCGCGACATCCGCCTTGCCCGCCTGCTGCGCGACCACGACGCGCAGGCATGGCCCCACGCCACGCACGGCTTCTTCCGCTTCCGCGAAGGGGTGATGTGACCGCCGCGCCGCTGCCGCAGCCGTTACCGAAACATGACGCCACCGCCCGCTGCGTGCTGACAGTTTGCGGTACACATCGCGGCACAGAAGCCGGTACAGTCAGCGAAAGGTCCGCCGCGCCAGCCAGACCCGCGCCCCCGCCGTCACCAGACACAGCGCCCCGAAGCCCCAGGCAAGCGGCGCAAAGGCAGTGGGCAACAGACAGATCAGCAGGAAAAACGCAATGGTTTCCGTGCCTTCCAACAGACCGGCGGTGAAATACAGCGACTTCTCCCCCCGCGACCGCGTCTCCATCCCCCGCTTTTCGGCCAGCACCGCATAGCCAAGGAACGTCGCCCCGTTCACATAGAAGGACGCCAGCAGGAACGCCCCCGCCACCCCGTTCGCCGCCGGATCGCGCAGGACGAAAGCCATTGGAATCGCTGCGTAAAAGACAAAGTCGCAAACGATGTCCAGATACCCGCCGAAGTCGCTTTTCCCCCGCGCCCGCGCCACCGCCCCGTCCAGCCCGTCCGCCACCCGACCGGCCAGCAACGGCAGCACCGCCACCCATCCCGCCCCGCCCGCCGCGATCACCGCCGCCGCGACCAGCCCCAGCCCCAGCCCCGCCAGTGTCACCGCATCCGCCGTAACCCCAAGCGCCGCCAGCCTTTTTCCTGCAGCCCCCAAGGGCGGATCGATCAGACGCCGCATCATCCCGTCCAGCACGCCATCACCTTTCCGTTGTCCCGTGGCAAAGACTATTGCCAGCCGCCCCGCGCCCTAGCTATCCCGAACGGACAGCAACAGAAAAGCGCCCCGGATGACAGCCAAGATGCACAGACGCACCGCCCTGCAACTCCTCGCAGCCTTTCCCGCATTGGCGGGGCTTTCGCAAAAAGCCCTTGCCGCGCAATGGGATGCCGTTCTGGCCGAGGCAGGGGGGCAGACCGTTTACTGGCACGCCTGGGGCGGCGATCCCAAGATTAACGATTTCATCACATGGGTCGGGCAGAAAGCCTCCGAACGCTACGGAGTCACGCTGGAACATGTCAAACTCGCCTCTACCGCCGATGCCGTCGCCCGGGTCCTTGCCGAACAGGCGGCGGGACAGACCGAAGGGGGCGCTGTTGATCTCATCTGGATCAATGGCGAAAACTTCGCCGCCATGAAATCGCAGGGCCTGCTCTTCGGCCCCTTCGCCGAAGACCTGCCCAACTGGCCGCTGGTGGATGTCGCGGGCAAACCTGCCACCGTCACCGACTTCACCCTGCCGACCGAAGGCTATGAATCCCCGTGGGCCATGGCGCAACTGGTCTTCGAATATGACACGGAACGCCTGAAGAACCCGCCGCAAGATATTGATTCCATTCTTGAATGGTCCACCGCCAACCCCGGACGCCTGACCTATCCCCAGCCGCCGGATTATCTGGGCACCACCTTCCTGAAACAGGTGCTCTACGGCGTCATGGATGACCCCGCCGTCCTGCAATCGCCGGTGGACGACGCCACCTATGCCGACCTGACCGCGCCGCTCTGGGCCTATCTCGACCGGCTCCACCCCACCCTCTGGCGCGGGGCGCAGGCCTTTCCGCAGAACGAACCCGCGCTTGGCCAACTGCTGGCGGATGGCGAAATCGACATCTCCTTCGCCTTCAACCCCGGCCGCGCCAGCGCCGAGATCGCGGCAGGCAACCTGCCTGACACGGTCCGCACCTTCGTCCTGACGGGTGGCACGATCGGCAACGCCTCCTTCGTCGCCATCCCCTTCAACGCCGCCCACCGCGCGGGGGCGATGGTGATCGCGGACCTCCTCCTCGACCCCGAAGTGCAGGCCCGCGCACAGGACCCTGCCATCCTCGGCTTCCAGACCGTCCTTGATCTTCAGGCACTTGCGCCCGAAGACCGCGCCCGTTTCGATGCGCTGGAACTGGGCGTCGCCACGCTCTCGCCCGCCGAACTCGGCCCCGTCCTGCTGGAACCCCACGCCAGCTGGATGACCCGCATCGCACAGGACTGGACCGCCCGCTACGGGGTCGCGCAGTGACGCTGCTCCGGCTGGCCCCGCCCCTGACCCTCGGCCTGATGGCCGTGCCGGTCGCGGCGGGGCTGGCCGGGACGGCCTTGCCCGCCTTCGGCAATGGCGGCGCTGGCTTTGCCCGACTGCTGGACTGGCCCGGCCTGCCCCGCGCGGCTGCCCTGTCCATCGGCACCGGCCTTGCCGCGACGGTCCTGTCGCTGGCGCTGACGGTGCTGATCCTCGCCGCATTCGCCGGAACCCCGGCCTTCGCCCGCATCCGCCGCCTGATCGCGCCGCTGCTGTCGGTCCCCCATGCGGCCGCCGCATTGGGGCTTGCCTTCCTGATCGCCCCCTCCGGCTGGATCGCCCGCGCCCTTTCGCCCGAGGTGACGGGTTGGGAAACGCCCCCCGACCTGTTGATCCTGAACGATCCTTTCGGACTCTCCCTCACCCTCGGGCTGGTGGCGAAAGAGGTGCCCTTCCTCCTGCTGATGGCGCTGGCCGCCCTGCCACAGGTGGATGCCGACCGCCGCCTGACCATCGCCGCGACGCTGGGCTATGGCCGGATCGCGGGCTTCGTCCTGACCGTCCTGCCCGCCCTCTACCGCCAGTTCCGCCTGCCGACCTATGCCGTCCTCGCCTACGGGATGACCACGGTGGACATGGCCCTGATCCTCGGCCCGACGCTGCCGCCCACGCTGTCGGCGCAGATCACGCTCTGGATGTCCGAAGGCGGTCTGGCCCGGCGCGACATGGCGGCAGCGGCGGCCATCCTGCAACTGGGACTTGCACTCTGCGCGCTAACCCTCTGGCATTGCGTGGAAATCGTGGCCCGCCACCTGATCCGCGCCACCGCCTTCCATGCCCCGCGCCTGCCGCAACTTGACCGGCCCGCAACCCTTGCCGCCCATCTGGGCAGCCTTGCCGTCGCGGGCAGCCTGATCCTCGGCCTTGCTGCCCTGTCCCTCTGGTCGGTCGCCGGACCCTGGCAATTCCCCGACGCCCTGCCCGAAAGCCTGACCCTGCGCACATGGGACAGCGCCGCCCCCGCACTGGCGGCAACCGCCGGCACCACGCTTGGCATCGCCCTCGCCGCCACGGCAACCGCCATCGCCCTGACCCTCGCCTGCCTGCAGGCCGAAACGGCCGAGCATCTGGTTCCCACCTCCCGCGCCCTGACACTCCTCTACCTGCCGCTGATCGTGCCACAGATCGCCTTTCTGCCGGGATTGCAGACACTTGCGCTGCGACTCGGACTGGATGGCACGGCGCTGGCCGTGGCCACGATCCACCTAACCTTCGTGCTGCCCTATGTCTTCCTGTCGCTCGCCGGACCCTTCCGCGCCTGGGACGGGCGCATCGCCACCACGGCGGCCACGCTCGGCGCCAGCGAGGGCCGCATCTTCTGGCGCCTGCGCCTGCCCATGCTGGCAGGCCCTGTCCTGACCGCCTTCGCCGTCGGCATCGCCGTGTCCATCGGCCAGTATCTGCCGACGCTGCTGATCGGCGGGGGGCGCGTCGAAACCCTCACGACCGAGGCGGTGGCCCTGTCCTCCGGCGGAAACCGCCGCCTGATCGGCGCCTATGCCGTGCTGCAACTGCTGCTGCCAGCCTTCGCCTTCGCCTTGGCCACGGCCATTCCCGCCGTCCTGTGGCGGAACCGGCAGCAGATGCGGGGGCTGCACTGATGCTGGAACTGGAGGCCCTCCGGATCACGCGGGACGACCGCCTGCTGGTGGACCTGACGCTGGCCATCCGGCCCGGACAGGTGGTCACGATCATGGGACCCTCCGGTTCGGGCAAGTCCACGGCCCTTGCCGCGATCACCGGAACACTTGCGCCCGCATTTGCAAGAACGGGCCGCATCATATTGAATGGAAACGACATATCGTCCCTTCCTACACGCCTGAGAAGGGTCGGGCTGATGTTCCAGGAGCCGGTTCTCTTCCCCCATCTTTCCGTCGCCGGAAACCTTGCCTTCGGTCTTCCGTCCAGCGTGCGGGGACGGCAGGCACGGCAGGCCCGCATTGCGGCGGCACTCGCCTCGGCGGGGCTCGACGGTCTTGCGGACCGTGATCCTGCGACGCTTTCGGGCGGGCAGAAGGCGCGGGTTGCCCTGCTGCGGACCCTCCTTGCCGAACCGGCGGCCCTGCTGCTGGACGAACCCTTCTCGCGGCTGGATGCGGCGCTCCGCGCCCAGATCCGGCAATCCGTCTTCGACAGCGCCCGTCAGGCCGGCATTCCCACCCTGCTCGTGACCCATGACGCCGAGGATGCCCGCGCCGCAGGCGGCCCCGTCCTGTCCCCGCTCGGCGGGACTCTGCCCCTCTGACCGGGACCGCTCCCCTGCGCGGGCGGCCTGCGCTACCCTGCCTCCGTCTTGTCGTGTGAGGAGTTCTGCCGTGTTCCGCCCCATCCTTGCCACCTGTTTCCTACTGGCCGCCGGGGCTGCAATGGCCTGCACCCGTCCGGACATGGCCGCAACCCGCCCGGACGCGGTTCTGGCCGAGGTCAATTCCTTCCGCCAGTCCAAGGGGTTGCACCCCCTTGTTGCAGATGGCCGGCTGCAGGCGGCAGCGGCGGAACACGCCTGCGACAGCGCCGAGCAGGGCCGGATGGGTCATTCCGGAAGCGATGGCAGCACCCTGTCGGACCGCGTCCTCCGCGAAGGCTACCGCTACCGCACCATCGCCGAAAACGTCGCCATGGGCTATCCCGACGCAAGCGCCGTCACAGACGGATGGGCCGAAAGCCGGGGCCACCGCCGCAACATGCTGATGCGCGATGCGGAAGACGCGGGCGTCGGCGTCGCGGCGGATCGCAACGGCCGTCTGCATTGGGTCCTCGTTCTGGGCCGCGACTGACCTAGCGCGCCAGCAGCAACTCCGCCTTCAGCCCGCCCAGCGTCTCGCTCCGCCCGAGCCGCAACTCCCCGCCATGGCTGCGGGCGATGTCGGCGGCGATGGAAAGGCCCAAGCCAACCCCGCCGCCCCGGTTGGGGTCCCGCGCCGCATCCAGCCGGCTGAAGGGTTGCAACGCCTCGGCACGCTGTTGCTCGGGGATGCCGGGCCCGTCATCCTCCACCGTGAACCGCACCCAGCCGGCGCCCGTCGCCAGCGTCACCCGTGCCTGCTTGCCGAAGCGCAGCGCATTGCCGATCAGGTTTTCCAGCGCCCGCGCCACGGCCTGCGGACGCAGGGGCACCCCCTGCCCGTCGCCCCTGTCCACGAAATCCACCTGCCGCCCGATCCGCCCCGCATTCTCGACCGCCCGCCGCGCCAGGGTGGCGGGATCGACATCCTCCACCTCCTCGGTCGCGTCACCACGGGCAAAGGACAGGAATTCATCCACCAGACGCTCCATCTCGGCCACATCGCCCAGCAGCGCCTTCGTCTCCTCGTCCTCGGGCAGCAGCGACAGACCCAACCGCAGGCGGGTCAGCGGGGTGCGCAGGTCATGGCTCACCCCTGACAGCATCAGCGTGCGCTGTTCGATCTGCCGCTCGATCCGCGACCGCATGTCGAGAAAGGCGTGACCTGCCGCCCGCACCTCGGTCGCGCCACGGGGGGAATAGGGGATCACCTGCCCCTTCCCGAAGGCATCTGCGGCAAGGGCAAGCCGCGCGATGGGCCGCAACTGGTTGGACAGGAAAAGNTAGGCGATCACGGTCATCAGGATGGATGTGACGATCATCAGCACAAGCAACTGGTGCGGGTTGGTGGCCGACATGCGCGACCGGTTCACCGTCACGGCCAGCTCGCCCCAGCGGGTCGGATGGTGCAGCCGCACCTTGCCATCCAGTTCGACCAGATCGATGGGCGCAAGGCGCGGAAACTCTGCCCGCAGCGTGCGCTGCACCACGCGCCCCGACAGGTCCAGCCATTCCGTCCGGTCCGCCGGCGGGGCTGCATCATCCGAAGGCAGCGCAACCTGCATGTCCAGCGGCCGCGCCAGTTCCCGGACCCGCGCCAGCGCCTCGTCTGCCGAAGGGGCGGCCTCCACCGCCTGCAACAGAAGCCGCAACTCGAAGACGACGCCGCCCGTCAACTGCTCCGTCACCCGTTCGAAATGGCGCTGGATGAAGGTGACGGACACGACAAGCTGGATCGTGACGATGGGCACGATCAGGATCAGCGCGGCGCGGCCGTAAAGACCGCGCGGAAGGAAGGACTTGCGGGCCATTTGACCAGAGCCTAGCCTGCCCCCAGCCCCAAGGAAAGGGCCGCCCGCCATGCCTGCCCCTCTGCACGACCGGCCCCGTCTGCGCCTGCTGCGAGCGCCGAATCCCTCGCCCCTCACCCATACCGGAACGAACAGCTACATCCTCGGCTCCGGCCACGTGGCCATCATCGATCCCGGTCCGGATGACGCGGCCCATCTGGCGGCCCTCCTCGGCACACTGGAGCGGGGCGAAGAGGTCAGCCACATCATCGTAACCCATCCGCATCGCGACCACTCCGCCCTTGCCGCCCGGCTCGCAGGTCATACAGGTCGCCCCCCTCCTCGCCTTCGGGACCGCGACCGAAGGACGTTCGCCCGTGATGCAGCGCCTTGTCGCGGCAGGACTCTCCGCAGCCGATGGCGATGGCCTGGACCGCGACTTCGTCCCCGATATCCGGCTTGCCGACGGGGAGACCGTCAGCGGCGGCGACTGGTCGCTCGAGGTGCTGCACACACCGGGACATCTCGGCACCCATATCTGCCTTGCAGCAGAAGGGATGCTCTTTTCGGGCGACCATGTGATGGGCTGGTCCACCTCCATCGTGTCGCCTCCCGACGGCGACATGGGCGCCTACATGGCATCCCTCGGGCGGCTCGCGGCCCGCAACTGGACCCGGTTCCTGCCCGGCCATGGCGATGCCATCGAAGACCCCGCGCAGCGCCTGCACGAGTTGATCGCGCACCGCCGCCAGCGCGAGGCGCAGATCCTTGAATCCCTCGCCGAGGGACCACAGGATGCGGCACGGATCGCGGCACGCCTCTATCCCGGGCTGACCGAACGGCTGCGT
The DNA here is from genome assembly GCA_000500915.1 of Rhodobacter sp. CACIA14H1. Taxonomy (GTDB): domain Bacteria; phylum Pseudomonadota; class Alphaproteobacteria; order Rhodobacterales; family Rhodobacteraceae; genus Paragemmobacter. The sequence goes on along the minus strand of AYNO01000020.1, from coordinate 25,297 downwards.
CCCGCCGCCCGCCGCAATGTCCTCGCCCACCTCATTGATCTGTTTGAAAAATCACGGGTCACCAGTCCGGACCCGGCGCATCCCGACGCCCGCTTCAGCCTGCCCTGACCGCGTGCCGATATTTTTTCCAAAGCCCCCTTGCCCCCCCCAAACACCCTTGCTATACGGCCCCCGTGTTCCGGCGTAGCTCAGCGGTAGAGCAGTTGACTGTTAATCAATTGGTCGTAGGTTCGATCCCTACCGCCGGAGCCAAAATCTTAAAAACAATACAAAAACGAACGGCTTATGGCCCAGTCCATCTGCCGTTTCGTCGGGACCGGCCATCAGGCCCCGCTGCGCGGCCGCTCCGGTCGCCTCATTCCCCCGAGGATCCGCGCACGACAAGCCGCACAGGGGTCCTGGTCTCCGCTTCGGGCTTCGTGCCATCCCGCAGCCACCCCATCAGCGTCTGCGCCATCTGCTGGCCGAACCCGCTGATGCCGCATTGCACCGTGGACAGCGGAGGGAAGCTCTGTGCCGCTTCCTCGATATCGTCGAATCCGACCAGCCGGAAGTCCCGCCCCACCAGACCGCCGCGGCTGGCAAAGCCCGACACCATGCCCAGGGCGACCAGATCATTGAAGCAGACGGCCGCGTCGCACTCTCCCGCCACGGCGATGCGGTCGGCACATTCGCGCCCGAAGGCCCGCGTCGGACGCCCGTGCAGCACCAGCGGTTCCATCCCGTTCTCGGCCAGCACGGCCAGATAGCCCGCCATCCGTTCGGCCGTCACCGCCCGCCCCTCGATCCCGCCCGCAAAGGCGATGCGCCTTGCGCCCCGGTCGATCAGGTGCTGCGCGGCCAGACGCCCCCCCGATGCGTAATCGGGCGAGGCGAAGGGAAACAGGTCCGTCCGCCCGCTCACCCGCCGCAAGACCTGCATCGCCGGGATACCCGCCCGTTCCAGCGGGCCGAACGTCTCGTCCTCCTCGCCATAGGCGGGAGAGATGATCAGGCCTGACACCCCATGCTCGATCATCGCCGCGACGGTGCGGGCCTGCAGTGACGGGTCCTCGTCGGTATTGGCGACGACGGTGGCATAGCCCGCTTCGGAAATCGCCATCTGCACCGCCGTGGCGAATTCGGTGAAGAACGGGTTTTTCAGATCGTTGATGACAAGGCCGACCAGCCCGACCTGCGCCGACCGCAGATTGGCCGCCGCCCGGTTATAGACATAGCCAAGCTCGGCCATCGCGCGGCGCACATCCTCGCGCGTCCGGTCGCTGACGGATGGGCTGTTCTGCAGCACGAGGCTGACCGTCGATTTCGACACGCCCGCCGCCTTGGCCACATCGATGATCGTCGGTCTGCCCATACACCCCTCCTGCACCGGCCCAAGGTTACGGAAGCCCGTCATGCCGTGGCAAGGTCGAATACCAGAATTCCGTCCAGCCCCCCCTCGGCATGGGCTACCAGCCCCGCGCCAAAGGCCTTGTGACTCGAATCCGCCTGATAGGCGGCCAGCGCCGCCCAATCCGCGAAATCCGCGACGAAGCCGTGCATGTAACCCCGTTCGATCCGCTCGGGGCTTTCGCTGCGCCCCCATGTCGCCGCGAAACCCAGCCGCGCCGACAGTTCCGCCAGCGGGGCCAACAGCGCCTCGGCCTGCGCCCCGGTCACGTCGGGGCGGAAACGGATCAGGACGACATGGCGGATCATGCCGCCCCCCGGATCATGTCGGCGGCCTTTTCCGCGATCATGATGGTGGCGGCGTTGGTGTTGGATGACACGACCTGCGGCATCACCGAGGCATCCACCACCCGCAGCCCCGCGATCCCGTTGAACCGCAGGGACGGGTCCACCACGGCCCCCGGATCGGCCCCCATCCGGCAGGTGCCGGCGGGGTGATGGTCCGTCTTGGCATGGCGGCAGGCATAGGCGAAGTAGTCGGCATCCGTCCGCACCTCCGGCCCCGGCAAACGTTCGGCCTTCACGAAAGGCTTCAGCGCATCCTGACGCATGATCTCCTGCGCCAGTTTAAGGCCCTTAATCGACATGTCGCGGTCATAGGGGTCTTCCCAGTAATTCGGATCGATCAGCGGCGCCGCCAGCGGGTCCGCACTCGCCAGCCGCACCGTCCCCCGCGACCTTGGCCGCAGGAAGGCCGAATTCAGCGTCACGCCCCCCTGCGGCATCGCCGCCACCCCCGCCTCGATCCCCGACCCGAGGCCCAGATGGAACTGGATATCCGGGCTCCGCGCCGCAGGGTCCGCCCACCAGAAACCGCCCGTCTCGAACAGGCTCGATGCTACCGGCCCCCTGCGCGTCAGCAGATATTGCAGCCCCGCCAGCGCCGACCAATGCGGCTTGGCATAGCGGTCATAGGTATGCGGCCCCGTGCATTCCGCGATCACGAAAAGGTCGAGGTGGTCATGGAAATTCGCCCCCACATTCGGCTGGTCCAGCACGACCGGAATCCCCAGGTCCTGCAGGTGATCCGCAGGCCCGATCCCCGACAGCTGCAACAGCCGCGGCGACCCGATGGCGCCCGAGGACAGGATCACCTCCCGCTCTGCCCGCAGCACCCCGTGCCGCGCCAGCTCCACCCCCACGGCGCGGCCCCCCTCGACCACGATCCGCAACACCTGCGCACCGGTCAGGACCGACAGGTTCGCCCTCCCCCGCTCCACCGGTCCCAGATAGGCCTTCGATGCCGACGACCGCCGCACGTTGCGCTGTGTCAGCTGGTAATAGCCCACCCCTCCGGCGTCTCGCTGGTCAGGTCGGGGTTGGTCGGTATCCCCAATTGGCCCGCCGCCGCGAAATAGGCCTCGCAGATGGGCAAGGGCGCGGCCGGACGGCTGACCCCCAGAGGCCCGCCCTGCCCGTGCCAGCGGTTGTCCCATGTGTCATTGTCCTCGGCCTTGCGGAACCAGGGCAGCACATCCTCGTAGCCCCATCCGGTGCAGCCCGCCTGCCGCCATTCTTCGTAATCCAGCGGATGCCCGCGCGTATAGATCTGCGCGTTCACCGTGGACCCGCCGCCCAGCACCTTGGCCTGCGTGAAACGGATCTGCATCCCGCCCATATGCCGCTGCGGCACGGTCTGCCATCCCCATGACCCGATGCCCTTGGTCATCTTCGCAAAGCCTGCGGGGATCGTGTAGAACGGATGCCAGTCCCGCGGCCCCGCTTCCAGCAGCAGGACACGCATATCCGGATCCTCCGACAGCCGCGCGGCCAGCACCGACCCCGCCGATCCGCCGCCCACGATGATGTAATCCCAGGGCATCCCGTCCTCCTGTCACGCCGCCGCCAGATGCGCACCCAGCCGCAGCGCCAGCGCGGCCACGGTCAGCGACGGGTTCACCGCCGCCGATGTCGGCAGGACCGACGCATCCGCGATGTAAAGATTGTCCAGATCATGGGCGCGCAGGTTCACATCCACCACCGACCGCGCCGGATCGTCCCCCATCCGCGCCGTGCCGCATTGATGGCTGGGCTTCGACTTCGGAAAGCCCTTGGACAGCACGATGGGCCACCCTGCCCGCCGCATCGCCCGCTTCAGCCGCTTCACCAACAGGTCATGCGCCGCCACATTCGTCTTGCGCCAGTCCAGCACGATCCGCCCGTCCCGCCACATCACGCGGCTGGCCGGATCGGGCAGGTCCTCGGACATGGCCATGATGTGGATGGAATGTTCGGCCAGCCAATGCGCCAGGGGCAGCGGCAACCCGCTCTCCCCCGCAAGGATCGGCCCCGTCACCCGGCCCAGCATCTGCACATTGCCCAAGGGTTCACCCTTCGGCCCGCCCGTCAGATACCAGTCGTTGAACTGTATGGTCTTCTCATAGACCGTCCGGTTCCGCCGCAGCGGGTTCACCGCGATCATCGCCGTCAGGTTGTGGTTCATGAAGTTGCGCCCCACCTGATCGGACCCGTTCGCCAGCCCTCGCGGATGGTCGTCATTGGCCGATGCCAGCAGCAGCGCCGCCGTCATCACCGCCCCTGCCGACAGGCACACCGTCCCCGCCCGCAACGTGGCGGGACCGGACGGCCCCTCCACCTCCACACCCGTCACGCGCCGCCCCTCCGCCAGCAGCCGCACCACCCGCGTCCCTGTCAGCAGCGTCACGTTCGGATGACGCAGCGCCTCGGCCAGAGCGCAGCTTTCCGCATCCGACTTCGCCCCCGTGCTGTCAGGAAACGCATCCCACGTCGTCGGCGCCCGCTTCAGCCATGCCTCCAGATCGACCCCCAGCGGCAGCGATGACGGATGCAACCCTTGCGCCGCAAAGGCCCGCCGCAGCGCCGCGATATCCGGCTCGTCCGGCACGGGGGGAAAGGGATAGGGCGCGGAATGCGGCGGTTCGGTCGGATCACCCGCCACCTCGCCCCGCACGCGATACATCCGCTCTGCCGCCGAATAGAACGGTTCCAGCACGTCATAGGAAATCGGCCATCCCGGCGTGACCCCCTCGATATGCCGCAGCGGGCGGAAATCCTCGACCCGATAGCGCAGCAGGACGGCGCCGTAGAATTTCGTGTTCCCGCCGACGAAGGCGTAATTCCCCGGATTGAACGGCTGCCCCGCCGCATCCAGCCATGTCTCCTTCGGCCGGAAATGCCCGCGCCGGAAGATCGCCGCCGCATCCCGCGCCTCGGGGCTGTCCGCCAGCCGCTCGCCCCGTTCCACGATCAGCACCCGCCGCCCCGTGGGGGCCAGCGCCGCCGCCAGCGTGGCACCCCCCATGCCCGAGCCGACGATCAGATAGTCGCAATCCATCAGGGAAGAATCCTTGCTTCCGTGGCCGGATCGAAGGCCACGGCCTTGTCCATGTTCACCGCGAAATCATAGCTTTGCCCCGCAGCGACGGACGCATCCGCCCGCATCCGCGCAATAGCATCCCGCCCGCCCAGCGTCATCGTCACAAAGGTATCCGACCCCGCCGGTTCCGTGACGGTGACACGGTTCGAAAGGCTCTGGATATTGCCGGACTTGCGATCCGCCCCTTCGGGATCGGTAATCGCCTCGGGGCGGATGCCCAGATGGATGTCCTTCCCCTCCCACGCCGTGAGCGACGGCTGCGAGAAGCGCAGGACCCGCTCCGCCCCGTCCGCATCGGTGACGGCGGCATGGGGCACCCCGTCGCGCAGCACCACCTTCGCGGGGATGATGTTCATCGCCGGGCTGCCCATGAAGGTCGCCACGAACAGGTTGGCGGGCGTGTCATAGATTTCCTTGGGTGTCCCCAACTGCTGCACATAACCCTTGTTCATCACCGCGATCCGCGTGGACAGCGTCATCGCCTCGATCTGGTCATGGGTGACATAGACGATGGTCGTCTTCAGCTTCTGGTGCAGCTTCTTGATCTCGGTCCGCATATCCACGCGCAGCTTGGCGTCAAGGTTCGACAAAGGCTCGTCGAACAGGAACACGTCCGGGTTGCGCACCAGCGCCCGCCCCATAGCCACCCGCTGCCGCTGCCCGCCTGACAGCTGCCCCGGCTTGCGGTCCAGCAGGTGGTCGATCTGCAACAGCTTCGCCACATCCGCCAGCGCCCGCTCGCGCTCCGGCTTCGGCACGCCATGCATCTCCAGCCCGAAGGTCATGTTCTGGCCCACGGTCATGTTGGGGTAAAGCGCGTAGGACTGGAACACCATCGCGATGTTGCGCTTGGACGGATGCACCCCGTTCACCACGCGGCCCTTGATGGCGATCTCGCCCCCCGTGATCCCCTCCAGCCCCGCGATCATGTTCAGCAGCGTGGACTTGCCGCAGCCCGACGGGCCGACGAGGACGAGGAACTCCCCCTCCTCCACCGCGATGTCGACGCGGTGCAGGACTTCGACATTCCCGTAGGATTTGGTGACGTTGCGGATATCCAGAAAGCCCATGTGTCACCCCCGGTCGTTCGGTTGGAAACCAAGAATTTTCGAAAATTCTTGGCAAAATTCTTCGAAGAATTTTGCGGTCGCGCCCCTCATCCCTTGACGCTCCCCGCCATCAGCCCGCGCACGAAGTAGCGGCCCGCGACGATATAGACGACCAGTGTGGGAAGCGCGGCGAGGATCGCGCCCGCAAAGTGGACATTGTATTCCTTCACCCCGGTCGAAGACTGGACGAGGTTGTTCAGCGCCACCGTCATCGGCTGGCTGGTGCCGCCGAAAGAGGCGCCGAACAGGAAGTCGTTCCAGATGTTGGTGAACTGCCAGATGACGCTGACCACCGCGATCGGCCCCGACACGGGCAGCAGGATGCGCCAGAAGATCTGGAAGAACCCCGCCCCGTCGATCTGCGCGGCGCGCACCAGTTCGGTCGGAAAGGCCGCGTAGTAGTTGCGGAAGTAGAGCGTGGTGAACCCGATCCCGTAAACGACATGGACAAGGATCAGCCCCGGCACCGACCCCGCCAGTCCCAGCTTGCCCAGCACCACAGCCATCGGGATCAGCACGATCTGGAACGGGATGAAGCAGGAAAACAGCATCAGCCCGAAGACCCAGGTATCCCCCCGGAAGCGCCACTTCGTCAGGACATAGCCGTTCAGCGCCCCCACGATGGTCGATATCGCCACCGCAGGCACCACCATCAGGATCGAATTCAGGAAATAGGGCTTCAGCCCCGTCGGCTCCACCCCGATCTGCGCGGTGGACCAAGCCGACCGCCACGGGTCCAGTGTCCAGACCTGCGGTAGCGCCATCATGTTGCCGCCCGTGATCTCTTCCAGCGGCTTCACCGAATTCACGCCCATGACGTAAAGCGGCAGCAGGTAGAACAGCGCGAAGAGCAGCAACAGCAGGTAGATGAAGGCCCGCGTGACGCGGCCCGTGCTGACGGCGGTATCCTGAGTGACGGCAGCCATCACTTCTTCTCCTTCAGCTCGGCGTAAAGATAGGGGACCATGATCGCCGCAATCGTCATCAGCATGATCACGGCGGACGAGGCCCCGATCCCCATCTGGTTGCGGGTGAAGGTGTAGGAATACATGAAGGTCGCAGGCATCTCCGTCGCCCGCCCCGGCCCGCCCCCTGTCAGCGCCACGACAAGGTCATAGGACTTGATCGCAAGGTGGGACAGGATCACGAAGGCCGACAGGAAGGCGGGCCGTAGCAGCGGGATGACGATCCGCCGGTAAAGCTGCCAGTTCGACGCCCCGTCGATCTGCGCGGCCTTCAGGATTTCGTTGTCGATCCCCCGCAGCCCGGCAAGGAACATGGCCATCACGAAGCCGGAGGTCTGCCAGACCGCCGCGATGACGATGGTATAGATCGCCATGTCGCCATCCTTGATCCAGGTGAAGGAAAAGGACTCCCACCCCCACAGGCGCACGACCTTCTCCAGCCCGATGCCGGGGTCGAGGAACCATTTCCACGCCGTCCCCGTCACGATGAAGGACAGCGCCATGGGATACAGGTAGATGGGCCGCAGCACCCCCTCGCCCCGTATCTTCTGGTCGAGGAAGACCGCCAGCAGCAGCCCCACCGCCGTGCAGATGACGATGTAAAGCGTGGCGAAGATTGCGATGTTCACGATCGCCGTATTCCAGGCAGGCAGCGCCCAGAGCTTTTCGTAATTCTCCCAGCCGACCCATTTGAAATTGGGCAGCATCTTCGACCCGGTGAAGGACAGCACCGCCGTAAAGGCGATGAAGCCATAGACGAACAGGATCGTCACGGCAAAGGACGGGGCCAGCACCAGCTTCGGCAGCCAGTCCTGCAACCTCGTGCGGAAATCGGGCGCGGTGGACGCGGTCATGGCGCGGGGCCTCCCAGCCGGGTCAGCAAAAGTTTTCGAAAACTTTTGCAAATTCCTTCGAAGGAATTTGCGGGGGGCGACGCGGACGCCGCCCCCTGTCGTCAGGTCACTGCGCCGCAGCGACCGCTTCGGCCAGCGCCGCCGCCGCCGCCGCACCATCGGCATATTCGCCGTTGAAGGCTGCGGTGATCACATCATAGGTGGCGTTCTTCACCGATGCCGGTGCCGCATGCCCATGCGCCATCGACCCGTAGAGCGTGCCTGCCGTATTGGCCTCGGCCAGATCGGCCATGCCCTTCTTGCCGCAATCGTCGAAGGCATCGTTCGGCACATCCGTCCGTGCCGGAACCGACCCCTTCACCACGTTGAAGGCCGACTGGAAGGCCGGGTCCATGATCGCCTTGGCCATGTTGACCTGCGCTTCCTGCTTGCCCGCGTCGGACTGGTTGAACATGGCGAACTGGTCGGAGTTGAAGGTGACCGACCCCTGCGTTCCGGGGAAGCGGATGCAGACGAAATCCGTGCCCGGCACCTTGCCTGCCTTCAGGAACTCGCCCTTCGCCCAGTCGCCCATCATCTGCATCCCGGCCTCGCCGTTGATGACCATGGCCGAGGCAAGGTTCCAGTCGCGGCCCGAGAAATTGTCATCCACATAGGACCGCAGCTTGATCAGCCGGTTGAAGGCCTCTGCCATCTGTTCACCGCCCAGCGCGGCGGGGTCGAGGTCCACGAGGGCCGCCTTGTAGAAATCGCCGCCCAGCGACAGCACGATCCCGTCGAAGACGGTCGCTTCCTGCCAGGGCTGGCCGCCATGGCCCAGCGGGGTGATCCCGTTCTCCTTCATCTTGTCCAGCACCGCCACCAGTTCGTCCCAGGTAGTCGGCGCGGCAAGGCCGGTGGCATCCAGCGCCGCCTTGTTGATCCAGACCCAGTTGGTGGAATGGACATTCACCGGCGCCGCAACCCACTTCCCGTCATGGGTCGAAAACGCCTGCAGTGCCGCCGGAACCACCTTGTCCCAGCCCTCGGCCGTGGCCGTCGCCGTCAGGTCGGCCAGCGCACCTTCTGCCGCCCAGTCCTGGATGTCGAAGCCCAGCATCTGCACCGCCGTCGGCGCATCGCCCGCCGTGACCCGCGCCCGCAGCGCCGTCATCGCCGCCTCGCCGCCGCCGCCTGCCACGGGCATGTCCACCCAGCCGGTGCCACCCGCCGCAAGATTGTCCTTCAGCACGCCGACCGCCGCCGCCTCGCCGCCGGACGTCCACCAGTGCAGGACCTCCACATCCGCCGCCTTGGCGATGGAAGTCGTCATCGCCAGCACCGCCAGCGCCTTCACCGTCGTCTTCATCATCCTACGCATTCTCTTCCTCCCGTTTGCGCTTTTCTTCCCGCCGTCAGCGGGTCTTCACCCAATTCGCCCGCGTGCGCCCGATGCGCATGACGACCGACTTGATCTCCATGAATTCCTCCAGCCCGTAGCGCCCGACCTCGCGCCCCTGACCGGATTGCTTGACGCCCCCGAAGGTCACTTCGGGAAAGCCGTCCATCCAGGTATTGGTCCAGACCGTCCCCGCCTGCACATTGCGGGCAAAGGCCAGACAGGTATGGACATTCTCGCTCCACACCCCCGCCGACAGCCCGTAATCGGCATCGTTGCACAGGGCGACGGCCTCTTCCGCCGTACGGAAGGTCAGCACCGTCAGCACCGGACCGAATACCTCGTCCCGCGCGATGGCCATGTCTGGCGTCACCCCTGTCACGACCGTCGGACGGTAGAACTGCGCCCCCAGCCCCGGCACCTGCAACGGCCCGCCGCCCAGCACCACCCGCGCCCCCGCCGCCTTCGCCGCCTGCACATGGGCGTCGATCTTCGCCCCGTGTTCGGGCGTCACGATGGCCCCCACCTGCGTCGCAGGGTCCAGCGGATCGCCGAAGGTCACATGGGCCGACAGCGCCACGACACGCGCCACGAAATCCTCGGCGATGTCTTCATGCACGATGATCCGGCTGCCGGAATTGCAGCACTGGCCCACGTTGAAATAGACGCCGAAGACCACCGCATCCGCAGCACTCTCCATATCCGCGTCCGGAAAGATCACCTGCGGGTTCTTCCCCCCCAGTTCCAGCGCCACCTTCTTCAGATTGTCCGCCGCGACACGGCTGATCTGCTTGCCCACCGCCGTCGATCCGGTGAACGTCACCATGTCCACATCGCGGTCCGACGCCAGCACCGCCCCGACGGGCTGGCCATAGCCCAGAACGATATTCACCACCCCCGCAGGCAACCCCGCCCGGTCCAGCAGCTCCGCCAGCATCGCCGTGGTCGAAGGCGTCATCTCCGACGGTTTCACCACGCAGCAGCACCCCGCCGCCAGCGCGAAGGGCAGCTTCTGGCTCAGGATCCAGAAGGGGAAGTTCCACGGCGTGATGATCGACACCACCCCGATGGGCTCCTTCAGCACCGTGGCCAGCATCTCCGGCCCCAGCCCGTTGAAACTGTCCCCCTCCACCGTCCGCGCCAGCGCCGCCGCATAGCGCCACAAATCCGCCGCCCCCGCGATCTCGCCCCGGGACTGAGAGATGGGCTTGCCGGACTCCAGCGTCTCGACCACGGCAAACCGCTCCACATCCCCCTCGATCAGGTCGGCCACCCGCAACAGCACCGCCGCCCGCGCCTTGGCCGACAGCCGCGACCATCGCCCGTCGTCAAAGGCCGCCCGCGCCGCCGCGATGGCCGCCCGCGCATCGGCCTCGGTCCCCTTGGCGGACCGGCTGACCACGACGCCATGTGACGGCGACACGCGGTCCGACATCTCGGCCCCGCCGACATGGGCACCACCGATCCAGTGGCGGTTCACCCGCACCTCCGGCAGGGTCGCATCGGCACGGGGCACAACGGTCATCTCGGTCATCTCTCAGGTCCCCGGAAATTCCGGCTTGCGCTTCGCACGGAAGGCGGCGACGCCCTCCTCCCGATCCGCGCTCGCGGCAATGGCGGCGCTTCCCAGCGCCTCGATCAGGGCCGCGCTATCCTCGCCCGCCCCCGCATGGATCATGGATTTGGTGATCTCCACCGCCCGCGGCGACAGGTCCACCACCTTTGCGGCGATGGCATCCGCCGCCGCCCGCGCATCCTCGGCCACCTCGGCGGCAAAGCCCATGGCAAGCGCACGCTCCGCCCCGATCCGCCGCCCGAACAGCGCCATTTCCTTCACGACAGGCTCCGGCAACAACCGCGCCAGCCGCTGCGAACCCGACCAGCCCGGCACGATGCCCACCCCCGCCTCGGGCAGCGCCAACGTCGCCTTGGGCCCCATCACGCGGATATCGCAGGCCGCCGCCAGTTCGAGCCCGCCGCCGAAGGCATGGGCCTGCACCACGGCAATCGTGGGCCGCGCCAGCCGCGCCAGCCGGTCGAATATGCGATGCCCGCCGCGCACCCAGTGCCGCGCGAATTCGGCAGGCGTCAGGTCGCCCCAGCCGTTGATATCCGCCCCCGCGCAAAAGGCCTTCGCCTCGGCCGCCGTGACCAGAACGCAGGCCACATCCACACTGCGTTCGATCGTGTCCAGATGACCCGCCAACTGGCCCAGCATCTCGACCGTAAAGGCGTTCAGCTTCGCCGGATTGTCCAGCCGCAGTTCCGCCACGCGGCCCTGCATCGACAGATGCACCCGGCTCATGGCGTCCACCCCATCGGCCCCTCGGCCAGCAGCGACAGCGGCAGCACCACCGCCCCCTCCGCCACCCGCACGCGGCCCCCGCTTGCCGCCACGATGTCCCGCGCCGGATCGATCCCGGGCATGATCTCGGTGGCGACAAGACCCTCTGCCCCAAGCCGCATCACACAGCGTTCGGTGACATAGAGCACCTCCTGCCCCTGCTCCCGCGCCCTCGCGCCGGAAAAGGTGACATGCTCCACCGCCTCGACCATCTTGGTGAACTTGCCGGGCCGTTCGATCCTGATCCCGTCCGCCGACAGCGCCACCTGCGCCCCCGCCTCGAACCACCCCGAAAACACGATCTTCCGCGCATGGGCGGTGATATCCACGAACCCCCCGCAGCCCGCCGTCAGATAGGGCTTCTTCCCCAGTTTCGAGACGTTGACGTTCCCCTCCACATCCACCTCGAGGAAGGACAGGAAGGACAGGTCGAACCCTGCCCCCTGGAAGTAGATGAACTGCTGCGGCGACGGCACGAAGGCATCGGCATTCGACGCGCAGCCGAAGGCGAAGCCGGTCAGCGGCATCCCCCCCACGGCACCCTGTTCGATGGCCCAAGTCACAGCCTCTGGATGCCCCTCCTCCAGCAGGATGCGCGGCACCATGGCGGAAATGCCGAAGCCCAGATTGGCCGTCATCCCCGCCCGCAACTCCATCGCCGCGCGGCGGGCGATCACCTTCTCCACCCCGTGCTCGGCCAGGGTGAAACTGGACCAGGGCCGCATCACCTGCCCCGAAATCGCCGGATCATAGGGCGTCTCGCAGGTCTGCTTCTGGTCGGGGTCCACCACGACCAGATCCACCAGATGCCCCGGCACCCGCACGTCATGCGGCCGCAGCGACCCCCGCGCCGTCACGCGGCTGACCTGCGCGATCACCAGCCCGCCATGATTGCGGACGCAGATCGTCTGCTCCAGCCCGCCCAGATAGGCGCCCTCATGCTCATAGGTCAGGTTGCCATGCTCGTCCGCCGTGGTGGCCCGCAGGATGCAGACATCCGGCACGATGTTGGGGAAATGCAGCCACGTCTCGCCGCCGAATTCCACCCGCGCCACGATGGGCGCAGCCGCCCCCCTGGCATTCATCGCGCAGCCCTCGCGGATCGGGTCCACGAAGGTCTGCATCCCCACCTTGGTCAGGACCCCGGGCCGCCGCGCCGCCGCCTCGCGGTGCATGTCGAACAGGATGCCCGATGGCACGTTATAGGCCGGAATACGGTCCTCGGTGACCATCTTCCAGATTTCCGGCATCGGCAGGTTCGACGACCCCGACGGATAGGACCCCGCGATCACCCGCGCCAGAAGCCCGTCCTGCGCGATATGGTCGATCCCCTTCACGCCATACATGTCGCCCGCCGCGATGGGATGGATCGTGGTCAGCCCGCGCGGATGGCCCTCGTCGCGGAACCGTGCGCCAAGCGCGGCAAGAACCGCATCAGGACAGCCCAGCGCCGACGAGGATGAAACGGTGACCACCGCCCCATCCGCGATGCGCGCCACGGCTTCCGCTGCCGACACAACCTTGCCCATCGCTCCCCCTCCCAAGGGATGACGCCCCCGTTGCCCGCGACAGGGTCGCGCAGCCCCGGACCCGACGAATCTGCTTATAGGATCGTTCCAATTGTCTTACTGGAACGATCCATTACATGTCAACCTGAAGAATCCCGCCCCACCAATCCGGCCTCGCGCCCGTAGGGTGCGCTTTAGCGCACCCTACCCCGCGCCCGAACCACCCCGTTCCCGTGGCAAAGGCACCCCGAAGGACGCCTTCCCCCAAAACGCCGGGACTGCGCCCCACACCAAGGCATCCGCGCCCTGACCCGCCTCGCCCCGTAGGGTGCGCTAAAGCGCACCCTGCCCCGCACCAACAAAAAAAGGCGCCCCGAAGGACGCCTTCCCGCACCCGCCCAAGAAGGTGGCCCCCCTCTGCATCCGGCACCACACCCGCCTCGCCCCGTAGGGTGCGCTAAAGCGCACCCTACCCCGCACCAACGATAAAGGCGCCCCGAAGGACGCCTCACCCCACCGCGCCCAGCGCCGCCACCGCCTCGCGCGGGGCCCGTGCCCCCGGATGCTGCAGCACCACCCCCGCCAGCCGCTGCCCGGCCCCGACGCAGGCGCCCGCCTCCAGCCCCAGCACCCGCCCCGCCAGATACCCGGCGTTGAACGCATCCCCCGCGCCCGTCGTGTCGCGAATACCCGCCACCGGGGGCGTCGCCACCTGCCGCATGGCCCCGTCCGCGCACAGGGTCACAGGTCCCGCACCATCCTTGACGACGACCTCGGCCACCCCCGCCGCCGCCATCCGCGCCACGACCGCCGCCGCATCCGCATCCCCGAAATGCGCCCGCTCGTCCTCCAGACTGGGCAGCGCGATATCCGTCAGGCCCAGCATCCGCGTCACGACCGCCTGCATCTCCCCGGCCGATCCCCATAGGCGCATCCGGATATTCGGATCGAAGGACACCACGCCCCCCTCCGCCCGGAACCGCTCCAGCACGGAAAACAGCGCCTCGCGCCCCGCCTCCGGCAGGATCGCCAGCGTTATCCCCGACAGATGCACCAGCCCCACCCCGCGCAGCGCCGCCGCCAGCGTCGCCGGATCCTCCGCCAGCCCCCGCGCCGCCGACGTGTCGCGCCAGTAGTGGAACCGCCGCTCCACCCCGTCCAGCTCGATCAGGTAAAGCCCCATCCCCCGCCGCGCATCCCGCGCCACGCCCGACACCACCATCCCGTCCGCTGCCATCTCTGCCACGAAGGCATCCGAAACCGTGTCCGCCCCGACCCGCGTGACCATCCCCACCCCGGCCCGTGGCCCCAGCCACCGCGCCATGTGCCAGGCCGTGTTGAACGTATCCCCCGCAAAGCCGCGCCGGTACAGGTCGCCCACCGGCGCCATCTCCACCATCGCCTCGCCGATCGCCCGCACCGAGACCGCCCCGATCCGCTTCATGCCTCCCCCTTCAGCGCGGATAGATCGCGCCCGTCAGCCATGCCGGCCAGTCCCTTTCGAAGAAGGGCCGCGCTGCGTGATCCATCGCACGGTTCGCCCGCTCCCGCACGGCGAAACCGGTTCCGTCACGGCGCAGCACGATCTGCCGCGCCCGGTCCTCCGCCCGCTCGGCGCGGAACCGCACCTCCTCCAGCGGGCCGGAAACCGCCATCGGCACCCCCTCCCCCGCCGGATCGAGGATCGCCCGCGCCCCGCGACTGCCGCCCCCGCCGGAAATATAGTGATCCAGCGCCACCAGCACCGCCTCGGACGCCAGCGCCATCTGCGCCCATTGCACCGCCCGCCCCGCCTCGGCCGCCCGCCCCGGCGCGATGCCCCTGTCGCGGATCGCGGCATTCAGCGCCCGCGCCTCCGCCAGCGCCTGCCGCACCGTCGCCGCGTCGCACAGGATGCCCGCCGCATCGCTCATCCGCGCCTGCACCTCGTCACGCACGGCCCGCACCGTCAGGGGACTGTCCGCCCGCAGGACCGACAGCACCGCCGCCACAGCCGCATCCGCATCGCCCGCGCCTGCCCCGGCAGCGGTCGCCCCCGCCCCCACCACATGCTCTGCCGCCCGCGTTCCGAAGACCTGACCCGCATTCAGCGCCGCCCCGCCGGGCCGCGTGACGCCATGCGTTCCCGCCGCCTCGCCCACGGCATAGATACCCGGAACCGAAGACCGCCCCCAGACATCCACCGCAACCCCGCCATTCATGTGCTGGTTGTTGACGGCGAATTCCAAAGGCTCCGCCGCGATATCCACCTTGTAGCGGCGGTACAGCTCGATCGACAAAGGGTTCATGTGGCGCAACCGGTCGATGGGCAGCGCCTGCCCCGCCCCCGCCGCACCCAGATAGGCCCGCACATCCTCATCCAGCGCGTCCAGCGAAAAGGGCCGGTCCACAGCAAGCGGATTGCGGTTGAAATCCATGAACACCCGCCGCCCCGCCGCGTTTTCCCGCGCGATGGCCAGATCGACAAGGCTCGACCCGAAATCCAGCATCCGCGTCGCGTGGAAGGGCCACTGATACCCCTTGCGAAAGATGTTCGACGCCATCTCCCGCGTGGTCCGGTAATAGCGGGCAAGGAAATGATGCTCCTCCCCCGCAGCGTCCACCGAATAGACATGCGGCATCGCCTGCACATAGGTCCCCGAAAGGTTCCACGGAAACCCCTCGCGCCGCGTGCCGATGCCGAACTGGCTTTCCGTCAGGTTCACCAGCTCTAGCCCCGCCTCGGCGGCCAACCCCAGCGTGCCGAAACAGCCGCCCGGATAGACACTGTCCCGATACAGCTCGCCCGGCCCGCCCCCCGCCAGCACCACCACCGGCGCACGGTAAAGGCACAGGCCGTAGGGGTTCCCCTCACCCCTGTCCCGCGCCCGCATGGCGACCGCGCCGCAGACACGCCCCCCGTCCAGTATCAGCCGCAGCACCGTGGTCTGGTTATGGACCGGCACGCCCAGCCGCAGCGCCTCTTCCGCCAGCACCTTCACCATCAGCCGCGACG
Source organism: Rhodobacter sp. CACIA14H1 (assembly GCA_000500915.1). GTDB lineage: Bacteria > Pseudomonadota > Alphaproteobacteria > Rhodobacterales > Rhodobacteraceae > Paragemmobacter. The sequence continues at coordinate 9,337 of AYNO01000020.1, read as the reverse complement.
TGCGCGGCCCGCAGCTCGTCGCCCGCCCCACCTCGTCATGGTCAGTCTGATAGCGCAGCGTCCCCCCCAGCCCGTCCTGCGGCAGCGGCAGGCCCAGATATTGCAGCGACGCCATCGCCCGCACCGATCCCACCGCCTCGACATAGGCGGTATCGGCATCCATCGCGCCCCCCGCCCCGATCGCCGCCGCCAGCGCCCGGAAATCGTCGCCGCGATCCGCCGTATTGGCCGTGTGGATCGTCTGCTTGTCCGACCCCGAACAGGCCGAGGTGCCGCCCCATGCGCTCTGGCTCAGCACCGCAACGTCAACGCCCCGCCGCGCCATCTCCACCGCCGCCCGCAGTCCGGCCGCGCCCGACCCCACCACCAGACAGCCCGCCCGATGCACCGGCAGCCGCAGCCCCGCCGCATCCTCGAAGGCCGCCGGCGGCGGGCTTTCCGGCAGGCGCGGCATCTCCACATCGGTCAGCGCGTCCAGTATCTCCTGCGGTACCGCAACCGGCATTCCTTCCCCCCTCAGACGATATCGACCCACGCCCGCCGCCGCGAACTCTCCATCACCGCATCGACGATCTGGCAGATGTGATGCCCCGTCTCGAAGGTCGGCCAGGCGGGCACCCCCGTCACCACCGACCGCACGACCTCGGCCGCCTCGATGATCTTCGTCTCGTTGTAGCCCAGCGCGAAATTCGGCAGCGGCAGGAAGGCCGCGTAATTCGGATGCTCCGGCCCCACATCGATCGCCCGGTATCCCCGCCGCCCGACCGGATCGGCACCGGAATAGACGCGCAGGCGGTTCACCTCGTCATAGTCATAGAGGATGCTCCCCCTGGTCCCATAGACCTCGTAGCCCTGCCGGAACTTCCGCCCCGTCGCCACGCGCGAGAAATCCGCGATGCCCGCCGCCCCGTTCTCGAACCGGCACATCACATGGGTCGCGTCGGGATTGGTCACATCCGCCCATTCGCCCGCCCCGCCCACCGCCTCCGCCCCCAGCACGGACCCCGCCACGACAGGACGGCGCGGCGTCACGATAAGGTTGTCGGCCACAAGGCTGCTGACCCGCCCGACAAGGAACTCCATGAAGCTGAACACATGGCTGCCCGTATCCCCGACGATCCCCGTAGGCGCCAGCCGCCCGTCCGCCCGCCACATCATCGGGGCCATCGGATCGCCGAACATGTCCACATGCTGGCAGCCCTTGAACAGCGTGACCTCCCCGATCTCGCCCGAGGTGATGATCTCCTTCGCCAGATCATGCACCGGATTGCGCGGAAAGGCGTGGCCGACCCGCGTGACCAGCCCCCGCTGTCGCGCCAGATCCGCCAGTTCCCGCGCTTCTGCCGCCGTATCGGCAAGGGGCTTCTCGCAGAACACATGCTTGCCCGCCAGCAGCGCGGCCTTCGCCACGGGATGATGCAGATTGTCGGGCAGGCAGATATCCACCAGATCGACCTCCGGATCGGCCACCGCCTCGCGCCAGTCGGTCAGGATCCGCGCCCCCGGCACCCGCAGCGCCAGCTCTGCCCCCCGTGCGGGATCGCGGTCCACCAGCGCCACGATCCGCGCTGTGCCGCCACCCGTTCCGAAGAAATGCGGAAAGGTCTGGAAGGCCATGCTATGCACGCGCCCCATCCAGCCCGACGCGCCAAGAACAGCCACGCGAATCTCGCCCATCGCCCGCCCCGCCTATTTTGGAACCTTCCAAAATCGCTACTGGCACGTTCCAAAAAGGTCAAGACAGAAGTTTCCGGTCTTCCCCGCACATGGCGCACAGCGTTCCGTCTTCCGGTTTCCGGACCGGCAGCCCGCGCATCCCCCGGTCCAGACCGTCACTCCATCGGGAACAGATGCGCCCTTGCCGGATCGAAGTTCAGGTTCACCATCGCGCCCAAGGGGAACACGGCGTCATGCGCCAATGCCGCGATCAGCGGGCTTGCGTCCTTCAGGGTGATCTCGACCACCGTCTCGGCCCCCAGCCGTTCGGTCAGCGCCACCTGCCCGTGCAACTGCCCCGGCCCCTCGGACACCGTCAGGTATTGCGGGCGCAGGCCCAGCAGCGCCGTCTCGCCCGCGCGGAAGCTCCGGCCCGCCGTCGCCACCTCGACGGGATCAAGCGCCCCGTTCGACACCAGCGCCCTGCCGCCATCGATCCCCTGCACCGTCACCTTCAGGAAATTCATCGACGGTGCGCCAAGGAAACCCGCGACGAACAGGTTTGCGGGATTGTGATACAGGTCCATCGGCGCACCGACCTGCATCACCTGCCCGTCCTTCAGCACGACGATCTTGTCGGCCAGAGTCATCGCCTCCACCTGGTCATGCGTCACATAGATCATGGTCGCGCCAAGCTGGTTGTGCAGCTTCCCGATCTCCATCCGCATGTCCATCCGCAGCGCGGCATCAAGGTTCGACAGCGGCTCGTCGAACAGAAAGACCTGCGGCTTGCGCACGATGGCCCGCCCGATGGCCACGCGCTGGCGCTGCCCGCCCGAAAGCTGGCTGGGGCGGCGGTCCAGCAGATGTTCCATCTGCAGGATGCGGGCTGCCTCGGCCACCTTGGCATCCTTTTCCGCCTTGCTCGCCCCCGCGATGGTCAGCCCGAAGGCCACATTCTCCCGCACCGTCATATGCGGGAAGATCGCATAGGACTGGAACACCATCGCCACCCCGCGCTGTGCCGGCGGCAGGTCGTTCACGGTGCGGTCCCCGATCTCCAGCGTGCCCGAGGTGATGTCCTCCAGCCCTGCGATCATCCGCAGCAGCGTGGATTTCCCGCAGCCGGACGGGCCGACGAAGACGCAGAACTCCCCGTCCTCGATGTCGATATCCACACCCTTGATGACATGGGCGGTGCCGTAACTCTTGCGGACGTCCTTCAGCGAGATGCGGGCCATGACCTACTCCGCCGCCTGTGCGATGGGGGCGACCTGCAGCAACCCGTCCGGCCCCACCGTTACCGGTTCGGGATCCATGACATAGCCGCCGAAGACGTCCCGCCCGCCGTCGGCGAAGCCCATGATGACCAACCCCTGCGGCCCCTCCACGATCCGCGCCGCATAGCGGCGGCAGGGTTCGGCGCCATCGAGGAACGGTCCGGGCGCAATGCGCCACGGCCCGCGGGGATGGTCCGAGATCAGGTAATGCGTGCCTGTCACGGGGCGTTCGGGATTGTCGCGGCGATACTGGTCCGACCAATGGACGGACGAGGTGCAGAACAGGCAATACCAGTGCTTGCCCACCTGAAAGACCTGCGGCACCTCCAGCTGCCCGAAGCCGCCGTGAAAGACGGGCGGCTGAAGCTCCCAGTGGATCAGGTCGGACGAGGTGGCAAAGCCCACCGCCCCGCCCGCATTCGGCTCCGGCACACCCGGCACGCGGGCGGTGAAATACATCAGCCAGCCGTTCCCGTCGGGGTCTTTCATCACCCAGGGGTCGCGCATCGCGCGGTCATGCCAATGGCCGATGGCATGGTCCTTTTCATAGCAATCCGCATTCGGCCCCGTCAGGTCCAGCGCCAGACCGTCGCCCACCCGCACCCAGTTGTGCAGGTCGGTAGAGGTCGCATGGCCGATGCGCTGATAAAGCGACTGTTCGGATTTCTGCGTGCCGGTGTAGAACAGGTGCCACAGCCCCGCGTCGTCCTTGATGACCGATCCGGTCCATGTGGTGCTGTCATCCCATGCCGCGCCGTTCCGCTGCGGCTCGAACGTGGTGCCAAGGTCAGTCCAGTTCACCAGATCTTTCGACACGGCATGGCGCTGGGTGGCGTTCAGATGGCGTGCATCCGGATCGACCAGCGATTTCGGCGCTTGCAGGAAATAGCCGTGATAGGTGTCGCCATCCTTGGCGTACCAGCTATCCCAGAACCACAGGTCGGAATGTTTGAAGGACATGTCAGTCTCCGTTAGCCCTTCACACCGGTCGATGCGATCGACGCGATGAAGGCTTTTTGCAGGTAAAGATAGAAGGCAAGCACGGGGACGGTGATCAGGCTCAGATAGGCCATGACCTCCCCCCAGGCGACGTTGAGCTGGAAGAAGTACTGCAGGCCCACCATGACGGGGCGGTAGCCTTCCTCCTGCGTGACCATCAGCGGCCAGAGATACTGGTTGTACATCACAAGGAATTTCAGGATCGCCGCAGTGGCAAGGATGGGGCCGGACAGCGGCATCACGATCCTGCGGTAGATCTGCCCCCAGCTCGCCCCTTCCACCCGCGCGGCCTCGATCAGCTCTCCGGGCAGGTCCTTGAAATACTGCACGAACAGGAACACCGTTAGCCCGTCCGCGATGAAGGGGATGATCTGCACGCGATAGCTGTTCAGCCAGCCCCAGGTCAGCCCTTCCATCCCGATCCACGGCAGATGCGCCACCATCAGCAGCATGGGGATGGCAATCGTCTCGAAGGGCAGGATCAGCGTGGCAAGCAGGACCGCCAGAAGCAGGTTGCGCCCCTTCCAGTCCACGAAGACGAAGGCAAACCCGGCGGCCGAGCAGATCAGCAGCGACAGCAGCACCGTCACCCCGGTCACGAGGACGGAGTTGAAGACAAAGGTCGCCACGGGCGCACGGCGGAAGGCGTCGGTGTAGTTGTCAAAAGAAATGTCACCCACAGGCAGGAAGGCCCGCAGATTGGCGGAATCCTCCAGCAATTGCTGGCTGGGCTTCAGGCTGGACATCACCATGAAGACCAGCGGAAAGACGAAGATCAGCGCGATCAGCACCAGCACCGCATAGCGGGTGGCAAGGCGCAGGCCGCGATTGTCGGCGGAAATCATGGCCATCAGCTCTTCTCCCGTGTCAGGAAGCGTTGGATCAGGGAAATCGACAGGACGATCACGAAGAGGATCACCGATATGGCCGACCCGCCCGAAATGTCCTGCTTGCCATAACCGCGCTCGACGGCCTGGAAGACGATGGTCTGCGTGCTGTCCAGCGGCCCGCCATTGGTCATCACGTCGATCTGGGCGAAAAGGCCGAAGGCCTGCATGGTGATGACGATCAGGATCAGCACCGCCGTATTCCGCAGCCCCGGCCAGGTCACATAGCGGAAAACCTGCCACTTCGACGCGCCCTCGATCGCCGCCGCCTCGTACAGCGTGGGGCTGATCGTCTGCAGGCCCGACAGCCAGATCACCATCTGGAACCCCACCGCCTGCCAGATCGACATGGCGATGATGGCCCCCAGTGCCGTGGACGGATCGCCCAGCCAGTTCACCGGCGGGATCAGCCCGAAGCTGATCGCGTCCAGCAGGTTGTTCAGAAGCCCCGACTGCCCGTCATAGATAAGCCGCCAGAGAAGTGACACGACGACGATCGAAACCACGACCGGCATGAAATAGATCGCGCGGAAGACGTTGATCCCGCGCAGCCGCTGGTTGATCAGCAGCGCAAGTCCCAGCGCCAGCCCCGCCTGCACTGGGGCGACCACGATCACGAATATGAAGGTATTGACGACGGCCTTCATGAAGACCACGTCGCGGGCAAGGACGAAGGTCTTGGCCTCGCCGCCCAGGGAAAAGCTGAACCATTCCCGCATCCCCGCCAGATCGGGGCGGTCGGGATTGTTGCGCGTCAGGCTGCGGATCGACGGATATTCCGGTTCCCCATCCTTCATCACCACCGCGCCCGCATCGTCGCGCAGCGGTTCCAGCGTGACGGTCGCCACACCCAGAAGCTGGCGGTAGTTGGACAGGCCCACGAATTCCGTCGGGTTAGGGGACACCAGACGCTGGTTGGTGAAGGACAGGCCGATGGCAAGGAAGAAGGGCAGGATCACGAATCCCGCGATGAGCAGGATGGCAGGGCCCGCCATCAGCCAGCCCGTCCGGTTGGACACGGTGAATTTCGAAGCCATCGCAGCCTCCGATGATCGTAGGGGAAGGTGCGGGCGGGATCAGACCCGCCCGCAAGGTTCCGGGAGGAACCCTCGGCCCCCGCGTGAAGGGGCCGAAGCTGCCGTCAGTGGCCGTAGCCGCCGTTCTTTTCGATATCGGCGTTGATCTCGTCCGCCGCGGCATCCAGCGTCGCCGCCACATCCGCGCCGTTGGCGATATCGGCCAGCGCCTTTTCAAACACCTTGGCCTGCACCACATAGCCCGGCGTCACCGGACGCACGAGCGCCATCTTGGACGAATACTCCCCGAACACCGCCAGCGGGCCACCGGACTTGTAGTTGTCCACCATTTCCGATGCCGTCGGCGTGGCGGGGATCAGGCCGATACCGTTCGAAAAGGCCGCCAGATACTTGTCCTGCAGCGCGAACTCGATAAAGGCCGCCGCCCCTTCGGGATGCTTCGACGTGGCCGAAACGCCGAACTGCCAGCTTGCCCCGCCGATCTTCGGACCGGCGCCGAAATCCGGCGGCGGCAGGAAGACGGTATCCTCGAAGGCCGCAAGCGCCCCGAGCGCCGCCCAGTTGCCGTTCCACGAGAAGGCATATTTGCCCGCCGCAAAGCCGCCGTCACGGTCTGCGGGGTCCTGCGTGGCCTGCGCATAGCCGTTCTGGAACAGGCCCTGCCACCATTCGCCGAAGGCCAGCGCGGCATCGCCGTTCAGCGCGCCTTCCGCCGTCTTGTAGGTCGAACGGTCCACGATGTCGCCACCGAAGGATTGCAGGAAGGGCGAGAAGGCATAGGGATACCATTCCCCCGTCCAGGCCATGCCCAGGTCAAGCGGATACTCCCACTTGCCCGCCGCCTTCGCCGCATCAAGCGCCGCCATGAACTCGTCCCTGGTCCAGGGCTGCTCCACCGTCGGCTTGCGCAGGCCCAGTTCGTCCAGCGTGGACTGGCGCGTCACCAGCGCCACGGCGGCATCCCACAGGCCGATGGAATAGAGCTTGCCGTCCCAGATGCCCTTGGTGCCGGGCAGGAAGCTGGCGATCTTCGACTCGTCGATCGGCAGCGGCTGCATGTAGCCGGCCCAGGCCCAGTTCGGCATGTTCGGACCGTCCACGTCCAGGATGTCGGGCAGGTTGCCCGCCAGCGCCCCGGCGACGACCGAGTCGTTATAGGCGGCCTGCGGGAAGCTCTGCAGCTCCACCTTCCAGTCGGACTGGCTGGCGTTGAAGTCGGAGATGACCTCGTTGATCAGCTTCAGCTCGACCTCGTTCCCGGCCCCGTGATACCACATCGACAGGGTCTCCTGCGCCTGTGCGGCCGAAGCCCAGGCCAGTACGGCAGCCGAAGCCGCCATCTTCATGAAAGTCATTCCTTTTCCTCCCTCAGGTTTCTCAACGTCACGACATTCTCGGGGCGCAGTTCGTTGACCGAACCGCGCCAGTGGACCGGCCCCGCGACGAGGACCGGGCCAGAGCCATTCCGGCCCTCGCCGGAAATCAGTTGAAGCAGCCGCTCGCCCGCCCGTGCGCCAAGCGCGTTGTAGGGCAGATCGACCGTGGTCAGCGGCGGATAAAGCGTTTCGGCAATGGCGCGGTAATTGTCGAAACCCGCCACGCCCACCTCGTCGGGGACCTTGCGGCCCATCGATCGCAGGATGCCATAGACCATCATCGCCATCTGGTCGTTGCCGCAGCACAGCACCGTGGGCGGCACGTCAAGCCGCAGCATCCGGTCGATCGTGTCCCACAGCAGCTCCGGCCCGATCTCGGGCTGGTCGAAATCGACATGGGCCAGCAGCGCCGGATCGAACTCCAGCTCGGCCGCCGCCAGCGCATCGCGATAGCCCAGCGGGCGCAGCCGACCCGCAGGCATGTCGGGACGCAGCGACAGGAAGGCGATCCGCCTGTGACCCGCCGCGATCAGGCGGCGCACCAGATCGGCCTGCAGCCTGCGGTCGTCCGGCAGCACGGCAGGCGTGCCGCGGCTGTCAAAGCAATTGGCCAGCACCAGCGGCGTGTCATCCGGCAGGGCGGGCAGGTTCACTTCCTGATGGTATTCCGCGACATAGATCAGCCCCTCCACCCGATGCGACAGGAACGTGTCCACCAGATGAGGCACACGCTCCTTGCGGCCCGTGGTGTCGGCGATCATCACCGTCATCCCCGATGTCTCCAGCGCGCGCTGGATGCCCTGCACGATGAACAGGTCGGGCAGCCCCTGCTGCGTGCTGGGCTGGTTCCTCGTGGAAATCGCGCCGGTGATCAGGCCGATGATGCCCGACTTCTGCGCCCGCATCATCCGGGCCGCATTCGACCGCACATAGCCAAGCTCGCGCATGGCCTTCTCTACGGCTTCCCGCGTCTTCTCGCCCACCGGCCCGTCCGCGTTCAGCACCCGGCTGACGGTCTTCGGCGAGACGCCGGCAAGGCGGGCGACGTCATAGATCGTGGACATTCTACCCTCCCCCTGACCGACTCGCTGACATCGGTGTCATGACATCGGTGTCATGCATGGCCGAAGCTGTCAAGCCGGACATGCTCGCACCACACGGCGCCCTGCCCGCGCGGCAGTCGGGCGGCAGTCCGGCGGAACCCTGCCGCACGGGGGGGCGTTGGGTCGGAAATCCCAACCGGAGCACAGACATGGCAGCCTTTCCGGCCCCGTCCGGCATCCACGATCCCCGCGCCCCTGCCCTGCCCGGGCAACGCACCCTGCGCGATTTTGCGGCCGCCTTCTTCACCTTCACTCTGGTCGCGGACGCGGCCTATGCGCGGACCGTCATCCTCATGTGGCAGGACTTCGCATCATGGATGCTCTTCGCGGGGCTGGTGGCAGGCGGGCTGTCGGTCCTGCTCTGGCTGGGCAGCCTTGCCATGCACCGCCACCGCCCGCACTGGCCGGTCGTGATCCTGAACCTGCTGGTTCTGGTCGCGGCCCTGGTGAACAGCCTGGTCCATGCCGGCGACGGCTGGACCGCCATCGTCCCCTGGGGGATCGGACTGTCGGTCGTGACCTGCCTTCTGATGCTCGCCTCGGCCGTGCTGTCGCGGCTCGCCTTCCGGCACGACCACCCTTGACGCTGACAGGAACGAGGATCGCCATGCACCGCCAGATGTTCCCCATAGCCGCCGCACTGGCGCTCTGCCTCGGCGCGGCCACCGCCTCGGCGCAGGACGGCGGGGGGTTTGACATCACCTCCCAGATCGGCCCTGATCCGGCCTTGCCCGAGCCTGTCTATAACAGCCTCTGGCCCGACATGAAGGTGGCCGAGGTCACAGGCTGGGCCGAAGGCCAGACCCCCGAAGTGGCCGAAGGTCTGACGATCACCGCCTATGCCACCGGTCTGGTGAACCCGCGCACCGTCCACACCCTGCCCAATGGCGACGTGCTGGTCGTGCAATCCCGCGCCCCCGAAGGGAAGCCGAAGTACAGGCCCAAGGATTTCGTGCGCGGCTGGATCATGTCGATGGCCGCAGGCGGCGGCGGAAGCCC